>NZ_JARDJE010000001.1:0-485188 GCF_048957735.1 Rhodococcus sp. As11 | reverse complement strand
CTTCCCATCCTGCCGTCGGAAGGCCCGTCCGCCTTCGTCAGCCCCTGGTGGTGTCTACAACGTCATGACCCGCAACATCTAGCGGTCGACAATTCCCCACAGGGTCAGTAGGGTAATTCGCATGGAACGGATGAGGGCGATCGCCGCGGCACGCTGGTGCCGTCGCCATGTCGACCTCTGCCGTACGGCATCGGGAATCTGTTCGGACTGAAGGTCTTCTCCCTCGAAGTCTTCCGGCTCACAGGCCGATTTCTCCGTGCCGCTCCGCGGCCCGTACCGAGAGGCATCCCATGCCCGTCGCATCCACCGTCACCCCTGTATCCGCAGATCCGGCCACCGCAGACCCGGCCGTCGTCGAGTCCGCCGCCATCCGGGCGTTGCGTATCGCCGTCGAACTCGCCGGTCACTCCGGACCCGACTACTGGGCCGACCTGACCCTGGGGCGTGCCGGCGATCCGCCGCTCGACCTCAGCGCCGATGCACCCAACGTCGTGCGGGTGCGTGCCGCCGACCTGCGTGAGGCCGGAAAGCTGCGCGACCGCATCCGTGCGGAGGCCGCCGAGGAGGGCCGCGAGCCCGATTCGGTCACCGTGCTCGTCGACGTCGAGGTCGTCCTCGCGTCCGATGCCCGCACCGCCCGTACCCGACGCACCCGTCCGGAAGCCACCCGCGGGGAGGCCGACACGTTGTCGTACGTCGGAACGCCGCACGGTCTCGCCGGGCTGATCGCCGACATCCACGCCGTGCAGGTCGCCGACGGCGTCACGTTGATCCCGCTCGCTGCGCCGTTCACCGTCGAGTATCTCGTCGACGGAACGCTGCCGTGGTTGGCGTCGCGCGGCCTCATCGAGGTCTCGCCGACCGTCGTCGAGGTCCTGCGCCGGTTCGGCGAGGGCGCCCAGGAATCCGTGCGCGCTTCCTGACTCGAGTTCGTATCGCGAAGGAGGGGCAGGGGTTTCGACTCCTGCCCCTCCTTCGCGTGCGTTCACGCAGTGCGGCGATCGAGCGCTTCGACCACGTGCACGCGCGGATCGGGATCGAACCGGTAACCGGACCCGCGGACAGTCGTGATGATGGTGCCGAAACGTCCCAGCTTGGAACGGATCCGGGAGACGTGGACGTCGACACTGCGGTTGCCCCGGTCGGTGTCGAAGTCGTCGTTCTCGGAGTATCCGGCGCCGAGTGGCCGTAGCGCCGCGCGGGGCACCGCGACGCGGGGCCGGCGAACCAGATGGGCCAGGATCTCGAATTCGCTGTGGCTCAACTCGACTCGCTGATTGTCGAGCACCAGCCCGCGGGCCGGCAGGTCGATCACCAGTGGGGTCGGGCCGGGACTGAGGAGGGTGTGGGTGCGCGCACCCGGGAGCAGATCGAGGGCGGTCTCCCGTAGTGCGTCGGCGAGAGCTGCGAGATCACCCGCCGATCCGGCGTTCGTGTCCGAGATCTGCACGATGAGAACGAGTTCAGGTGAATCGACCGAGCCGTCGGCCGGGTTCTCGATGGAGGACGTGGTCATGGAAGGGCTCCGCTGGTCGGAAGGTGAACGGTGCCGGGCGGGCAGTGGCCCGCAGCTGCGCGGCGCCGGAAAGAGAAGGGATGGTGCGGATCTCAGGCCGCACAGAGGCACGAGCGGGTACGGCACAGGTCGACATGCCTGCGGCTCCACGCTCGGACTGTCACGACGGAGAGTGTACCCGGGTGGAGGTGCCGACGGTACCGCTGGGTGGACGGTCTCAGTCGACGTCGACGTCGATCGCCGCGGTGATGCGCATGAGCTCCGCATAGACGGTCCGGAACAGTGTGTTCGGGCATCCACCCGACGCCCACAGATCCGGGTGGAGCTGCAGCGCTCGGTCGATGTAGGTGGGCAGGTTCGTGGGGTGGCCGAGCGGCGCGACACCACCGAGCGGCTGGCCGGTGACCTCCGTGACCAGGTCGGGGGAGGCCGGCACGAGCTCGCCGCCGAGCCGCTCGCCGGTCCGCTCGACCGACACGCGATGCGCCCCGGACACCAGCAGCAGGATCGGGTCGTCGTCGAGCAGGAAGACGAGCGACTTCACGATCGCGCCCACCTCCACACCCACCGCGGCGGCGGCCTGCTCGGCGGTGTGCACGGTCTCCGGCTGCTGGACGATCAGACCGTGATGGCCGCGGGCGATGAGCGTGTCCGAGACGCGGTGGGCATTCGGATGCAGCGACCTGGTCATGGATCAAGAGTAGGAAAATCGGCGCCCGGTGGGCACGGTTCGGAGGATGCGTCGTCGTCGCGTCGTGAAGTGGGGGACGGTGCATTTCGAGGGCGCAGAAGTTACCGTTGGGTAATGACCGATCACTCTCCCTGGAAAGCGTTCACCGTCGAGTGCGAGGACCACGTCGCACGGGTCACGCTCGTCGGCCCCGGCAAAGGCAATGCCATGGGCCCCGACTTCTGGGCGGAACTGCCCGTCCTTTTCGGTGAGCTCGACGCCGACCCCGACGTCCGCGCCGTCGTCCTCGCCGGTTCCGGCCGGAACTTCTCCTACGGGCTCGACCTCGTCGCCATGGGCGGCAGTCTCGGCGCCGTCGTCTCCGGCAAGGCGCTCGCGAAGCCGCGCACGGACTTCCACGCGATGATCAAGAACATGCAGGCGGCCGTCACGGCCGTCGCCGACTGCCGCAAGCCGGTCGTCGCCGCGGTCCAGGGCTGGTGCATCGGCGGAGCGGTCGACCTCATCTCCGCCGCCGACATCCGCTACGCGAGCGCCGACGCGAAGTTCAGCGTCCGCGAGGTCAAGGTCGGAATGGTCGCCGACGTCGGCACCCTCGCCCGGCTCCCGCTCATCATCGGCGACGGTCACGTCCGCGAACTCGCGCTGACCGGCAAGGACATCGACGCCGCCCGCGCCGAGAAGATCGGACTCGTCAACGACGTCTACGACGACGCGGACGCCGTGCTCGCCGCGGCTCACGCGACCGCCGCGGAAATCGCCGCGAACCCGCCGCTCGTGGTTCAGGGCATCAAGAACGTTCTCGACCACACCCGCTCGCCGCAGGTCGACGACAGCCTCCGCTACGTCGCGGCGTGGAACGCGGCGTTCCTGCCGTCGGAGGACCTCACCGAGGCGATCACCGCCGTCTTCGAGAAGCGACCGCCGCAGTTCACGGGGGAGTAGGCCCCTCCTACGACAGATCCCCCGGACGATCCGATCGTCCGGGGGATCTGCGTTGCAGGCTCGGTGTCAGTGCCCGCCGTTGTTCTTCAGACGCTCGACCGACGCGGTCACCTCGGCCTCGGCCTCGGCGCGACCGACCCAGTCGGCGGCCTCGACGTGCTTGCCCGGCTCGAGGTCCTTGTAGTGGACGAAGAAGTGCTTGATCGCGTCGAGCTCGAACTGCGAGACGTCGCTGATGTCCTGGACGTGATCCCAGCGCGGGTCGCCGGCCGGGACGGCCAGGATCTTGTCGTCGCCCCCGGCCTCGTCGACCATCTTGAACATGCCGATCGGGCGGGCGTCGACCAGAACGCCGGGGAACACCGACTCGGGCAGCAGCACCATGCAGTCGAGCGGATCGCCGTCCTCACCGAGGGTGTTCTCGATGTAGCCGTAGTCGGCGGGGTAGCCGAACGAGGTGTACAGGTAACGATCGAGCTTGACGCGTCCGGTCTCGTGATCGACCTCGTACTTGTTCCGCTGTCCCTTGGGGATCTCGATGGTGACCTCGAACTCCACGCCTTGCCTCACTTCGTCGGTATTTTCCGGCGGATACGACATCCGTATCTGCGGTGATGGTCCGCAGAGAGGATAACGGTCGCGGCGCTAGGCTGGAGGTGCAGGTACCGGGGCCCCGAGTGCGTCACAACAGTGTGCGGCCGGCAGCGGGAAGTGCGGGTAGCTGGTCGACCAGTGTGTGCAGGATGCAGCGGAGGCGTGTTGACGGGGCAGGGCGGCAACAAGAAGCAGGGTTCACTGGCAACCAGGCGACGGCGGAACATGAAGATCCTGTTCGGGATCTGGGGAGCGGGTTTCCTCGCTCTGGTCGTCGGTGGAGCCTTCGCGATCTACGACGTGCGGACATCCGCCGGCGCGGTCGTACTTCCCGCACCGGCACCGGTGGTCGCGACCCCCGCGGTCGCCGCGGTCTCACCCGACGCTCCGACGCCCGACCCGACTTCGCTGGCGTCGGCACTCGACCGGGCCGTGAACGACCCGGGGCTCGGTGATTTCGCCGGATCGATCAGCGACCCCACGACCGGCACGGTGCTGTGGTCGAAGGATCCCGACCGCGCCTTGATCCCGGCCTCCACGACGAAGATTCTCACCGCTGCGGCTGCCATGCTCGTGCTGCCGTCCGATCATCGGATCACCACGCGCGTCGTCGAAGGTTCGAAGCCGGGAGAGATCGTCCTGATCGCCGGGGGCGACCCCACCCTGTCGGCACTGCCGCCCGGCGAGGAGAGCTTCTATCCGGGTGGTCCTCGCATCGCCGACCTCGCCGAACAGATCCGCCGCGGCGGCACGACCGTCGAGACCGTCCTCGTCGACACGAGCCTGTACAGCGGGGATCCGCTCGCGCCGGGCTGGTTTCCCCAGGACGTCGGCGACGGTTACGTCGCACCCATCGAACCGGTGATGCTCGACGGCGGCCGGTTGCGCCCGCTCGAAGACGAATCGCCTCGCAGCGCTACGCCCGCCCTGGACGCCGGTCGTGCACTGGCGACGGCGCTCGGTGCCGACCCCGCGCGGGTAGCACTCGGATCCGCCTCACCCGGTGCGGCGCCCATGGCGTCGGTCCAGTCGGCGCCACTCACTGTGCGTCTCGGTCAGATGCTGCGCCGATCCGACAACGTCCTCGCGGAGACCATCGGACGGGAGGTCGCCGTCGCGACGGGCAACGAGCACTCGTTCGAGGGCACCACGAAGGCGGTGACCGGTACCCTGCAGCAAGCGGGTCTGGACGTCACCGGTGTGACGTTGCGCGACGTCAGCGGACTCTCGGTCGAGAACCGGATCCCCGCTCGTACGCTCGATCGCGTGATCTCCGAGGCGGCCGGACCGAACAGGACGGAGCTGCGGCCCATGCTCGACTATCTTCCCGTCGCCGGAGCGACCGGCACGCTCGCCGACCGCTACGGCACCACGACCCGTGCCGGGGCCGGCTGGGTGCGGGCGAAGACCGGCACTCTGACCGAGGTCAACGGACTCACCGGGTACGTCGTCGACTCCGACGGTCGTGTGCTGTCGTTCGCTCTGCTCTCCAACGGCAGGTCGCCGGGCGAGGCCCGGCCCGCCCTCGACGCCGTGGCGTCGGTGCTTCGCGAGTGCGGCTGCCGATGACCGGCAAGGAGCGGGCTCTCGGCGACGCGATCGACTGGTCGTTCGCGGCCGGGGTCGGCGTGCGCCTCACCCGCTCCGAACCTGCCATGTCGCAGTACACGCGCGACGCGGTGCAGGACGAACTGTTCTCGGCTGCCGCACGCGCCGAGGGCCCCGTGCGCGAGCACACGCGACTCGACGACGGAACCGAGCCGCCGCCGGCGCGGGTCGTCGACCGGCCCGGATGGGTGCGCGCGGCCGCGGCGTCCATGGCCGACCTCACCGCGGCGCCGGGTGCGGATCCGGGTGGCAGCCGACGCTGGGTGGGCAAACCGGCGGGCGCGCAGGCGGGCGCCATGCTGGCGTACCTGTCCTCGGCGGTGCTCGGACAATACGATCCGTTCTCCCGCTCGTTGCTGCTCGTCGCGCCCAATGTCGTCGCGGTCGAACGTGTCCTGAAGGTGCCGCCCACCGATTTCCGGCTGTGGGTGTGCCTGCACGAGGTGACCCACCGCGTGCAGTTCTCGCAGGCACCGTGGATGGCGGAACTGATGCGCGATGCTGCCGTCGATCTCGCCACCGCCGTCGAGGAACCGATGGGCGACGTCGCGACCCGCGTGGTGTCGGCGGTGAAGGATCTGCGCACTCCGGGCGAGAAGCCCATGTCGGAGCGGGGGATGCTCGGCGTCGTGCGTGCTCTGCAGGCACAATCGCAACGCGAATCGTTCGATCGGATCCTCGCGCTGGGAACTCTCCTCGAAGGTCACGCCGACCATGTGATGGACGGTGTCGGCCCGGCCGTGGTCCCGTCGGTCGCGCGGATCCGGCGGGCGTTCGACAACCGCCGGCACCGCAACAGCAGCCCCGTCCATCGCCTGATCCGGCTCGTCCTCGGCATGGACGCCAAGATGGCGCAGTACGTGCACGGCAAGAAGTTCGTCGACGCCGTCGTCGCGAAGGTCGGCATGGACGACTTCAACGCGGTGTGGTCCGGACCGGATGCCCTGCCCACCCTGGCGGAGATCGACCACCCCGACGCGTGGATCGCGCGGGTGCTGGGCTGATCGTGGCATCCCCGTCGGCCGATCGCCCGCTGCTGCCCGAGACCCCGGCGATCCACGAAGTGCGACTCGCAGTGCGGGCCTGGCTGGGCGCGCACCCCGTCGGCGAGGTGACCGTCGCGCTGTCCGGCGGAGCCGATTCCGCAGCCCTGACCGCCGCCGCCGTGGCGGAAGCGGACGCGGTGCACGCCGTCGTCGTCGACCATCGCCTGCAGTCCGGCTCCGAGGTCGTCGCTGCCCGCGCCGCGGAGTTCGCCCGGGCCCGCGGCTGCGCGACCGTCACGGTGGCCGCCGTGGACGTCACCGACGGGGGAGGACTCGAGGCCGCCGCGCGTGCGGCCCGTTACCGGGCGCTCGACGAGCACCGCGACGAACGGCCGGTGCTGCTCGGGCACACCCTCGACGACCAGGCCGAGACGGTGTTGCTCGGCCTCGGCCGCGGCTCGGGACTGCGTTCGATCCGGGGCATGGCGTCCTACGAGCCGCCGTGGGGCAGACCGCTGCTCGGCGTGCGCCGCAGCACGACCCGCCGGGCGTGCGACGAACTCGGCTACCGCCCGTACGAGGATCCGCACAACACGGACGACCGGTTCACGCGCGTGCGATTGCGCCGCGAGGTCCTGCCGCTGCTCGAGGACGTGCTCGGTGGGGGCGTCGCCGAAGCTCTCGCGCGCACGGCCGGGCAACTGCAGGACGACGGCCACGCCCTCGATGTCCGGGCGGTGGAACTGCTCACGGCGGCGCGCCACGACGACGACCTGCTCGACACCGCTGTGCTCGCCGCGGCTCCCGCCGCAGTACGGCGGCGCGCACTCCGGTCGTGGCTGATCGATCACACCGCCACACCGAACGAGACGATGCTGCGGGCGGTCGACGACCTGGTAGTGGCGTGGCGTGGGCAGGGGCCGGTGGCGGTCGGGCGGGGCCCGCAGCCGGGGACGAGGTTGGTGGTGTCGCGTCGGCGTGGCACGCTTGCCGTGGAGTACGTCGACCGGGCGAAGCCCCGGGCGACCGGCAGCAGAAGGTAGGGAAGGACCCCGGTGTACGAGAACGACATAGCGTCGGTGCTGATCTCCGAGGAACAGATCAAGGAGCGGACCGCAGAACTGGCGCAGTCGATCGCCGAGCGTTACCCCGTGGGTGCGCCCGAAGGTGATCTGCTGCTCATCGGGGTGCTCAAGGGCGCCATCTTCTTCATGACCGACTTCGCGCGCGCTCTGCCGATCCCGACGCAGATGGAGTTCATGGCCGTCAGCTCGTACGGGTCGTCGACGTCGTCCTCGGGTGTGGTGCGCATCCTCAAGGACCTCGACAAGGACATCGCCGGTCGCCACGTTCTCATCGTGGAGGACATCATCGACTCGGGCCTGACGCTGTCGTGGCTGCTCAAGAACCTGTCGTCGCGCAACCCCGCGTCGCTCGAGGTCGTCACGCTGCTGCGCAAGCCGGAAGCCGTCAAGATCGACGTCGAGGTCAAGGACGTCGGATTCGACATCCCGGACGAGTTCGTCGTCGGCTACGGCCTCGACTACGACGAGCGCTACCGCGACCTGCCCTACATCGGCACGCTGGATCCCAAGGTCTACAGCAGCTGACCTCCGGTCGAGCCGGGGCGTGAGGTCCCCGGCCCGGGGAACTCCGGTTCCGTCCCGATCGTTGTCGAGTACGACGTCTTCCCGGTATCGGCTCCGGTCGGTGCCGGGGCGACTGCTCGTTGCAACGCGGTAACCTTGCGTTGCCTGGTCAGTGACCGTCGCGGCGCATGGCGGCCACACCGGGCGCGAAGCGCCGCGACTGCGAGACCCCGACGAACTCGATCGAAAGGACCGGCCGCTCGGGCCGAACCTGTATGAACCGCAAGACAGTGTTCCGTAATCTGGCGATCGTCGCCGGCATCCTGCTGGTGATCTACGCCTTCAGTTACTTCGGCGACGACACGCGCGGTTTCACTCGGGTGGACACCTCCGTCGCGGTGGCGCAACTCCAATCGCAGAACGTCGGTGAAGCACGCATCGACGACCGCGAGCAGCAGGTGCGGTTGTGGCTCGAGAGCGGCAACGACGCGACCGAGGGCAGCACCGAGATCATCGCGAAGTACCCCGCGTCGGCGTCCGAGCAGATTTTCGACCTGGTCTCCGCGTCGGGCGCGCAGAAGTACGACACGAACGTCACCCAGGAGAGCTGGCTGACGTCGATCCTTCTGTTCGTCCTGCCGATGATCATCCTGCTCGGCGTGTTCTTCTTCGTGATGAGCCGCATGCAGGGGGGTGGTCGCGGCGGCATGATGGGCTTCGGCAAGTCGAAGGCCAAGCAGCTCACGAAGGACATGCCCAAGACGACCTTCGCCGATGTCGCCGGCGCCGACGAGGCCGTCGAGGAGCTCTACGAGATCAAGGACTTCCTGCAGAACCCGTCGCGCTACCAGGCGCTCGGCGCGAAGATCCCGAAGGGCGTGCTGCTCTACGGCCCTCCCGGCACCGGTAAGACCCTCCTCGCCCGCGCGGTCGCCGGTGAGGCGGGCGTCCCGTTCTTCACGATCTCCGGTTCGGACTTCGTCGAGATGTTCGTCGGTGTCGGTGCCTCGCGTGTGCGCGACCTGTTCGAGCAGGCCAAGCAGAATGCTCCGTGCATCATCTTCGTCGACGAGATCGACGCCGTGGGCCGTCAGCGCGGCGCCGGCCTCGGCGGCGGTCACGACGAGCGCGAGCAGACCCTCAACCAGCTCCTCGTCGAGATGGACGGCTTCGGCGACCGCTCCGGCATCATCGTGATGGCCGCGACGAACCGACCCGACATCCTCGACCCGGCGCTGCTGCGTCCCGGCCGCTTCGACCGTCAGATCCCGGTCACGAATCCCGACCTCGCCGGTCGCCGGGCGATCCTCGCCGTGCACTCGAAGGGCAAGCCGATCGATCCCCACGCGGATCTCGGGGCGCTCGCCAAGCGCACGGTGGGTATGTCCGGTGCCGACCTCGCGAACGTCGTCAACGAGGCCGCGTTGCTCACTGCCCGCGAGAACGGCACGGTGATCACCGAGGCGCTCCTCGAGGAGTCGGTCGATCGCGTCATCGGCGGTCCCCGCCGCAAGAGCCGCATCATCAGCGAGCACGAGAAGAAGATCACGGCCTACCACGAGGGCGGCCACACCCTCGCCGCCTGGGCGATGCCCGACATCGAGCCCGTCTACAAGGTCACCATCCTCGCCCGCGGTCGCACCGGCGGGCACGCGATGACGGTGCCCGAGGACGACAAGGGCCTGATGACGCGTTCGGAGATGATCGCGCGCCTGGTCATGGCCATGGGTGGTCGTGCGGCCGAGGAACTCGTCTTCCGCGAGCCCACCACCGGTGCCTCGTCCGATATCGACCAGGCCACGAAGATCGCGCGGGCGATGGTCACCGAATACGGCATGAGCGCGAAGCTCGGCGCGGTCCGCTACGGCCAGGAGCAGGGCGATCCCTTCCTCGGCCGGTCGATGGGCGTGCAGTCCGACTACTCGCACGAGGTGGCACGCGAGATCGACGAGGAGGTCCGCAACCTCATCGAGGCCGCCCACACCGAGGCGTGGGCGATCCTCAACGAGTACCGCGACGCTCTCGACCTGCTGGCGGGCGAACTGCTCGAGCACGAGACGCTGACGCGTAAGGATCTCGATCGGATCCTGGCCGACGTGAAGAAGCGTCCGCGGATCACGACCTTCAACGATTTCGGGGATCGGGTCCCGTCCGACAAGCCGCCGATCAAGACGCCTGCCGAACTCGCGGCCGAGCGTGGCGAGCCGTGGCCGCCGGAACCGCCGTCGCTGACGAAGCCGGCGCATGCGCATCCGCAGTATCCCGGTCAGGGTGAGGTGCCCGCCGCCGGTGGCTACCAGCCGGGCGGGCAGCCGCAGTACCAGCCGACGCAGCCCGTGCAGCAGGCGAACGGGTACCCCCGACCGCAGCCGGTCCCGGCCTCCGAACCGCTTCCCGGTTTCCAGCCGCCCGCTCCGTACCCGGGTGGTCCGCGGCATGCGACCCGGCCCGATTACGGTGCCCCCGCCGGATGGTCGGCCCCCGGCTGGCCGCCGCGTGAGCAGGCCCAGCAGGAACCGCAGGGTCTCGGGCATCCGCAGGAGCCGCAGGGTTACGGGCGTCCGCAGGAGCCGCAGGATCCCGAGCGCCGGTCCGAATCCGCCGACAACGGTGCGGGAGATCCGCACCGTGGTGAGAGCCACGTGGGAGACTCGCAACCGCGCGATGGTTACGGCACTCCCGAGCCTCCTCCCACCCAGCGGTGGGAAGGCCCGGCCGGCCGGCACTGATCCGTGCCGGTGAGCCGGTACCGGGCGTGCATCGGGCCGGTCGGGTCCGATGGAGACGAGTGAGTGAAGAGTGGAGGGCGAGCGGGTGTCGGTGAACCACCTGAAGTCGGATACGGGTTCCGACCCGGAGGATGTGACGACTCACGCGTTGAGCGTGGACGCGGGACGCACATTCGACCAGGCCCGAGCCGAAGCGGCCGTGCGCGAACTGCTGATCGCAGTGGGTGAGGATCCGGATCGTGAGGGTTTGCGCGACACCCCCGCCCGTGTGGCCCGCGCCTACCGGGAGGTGTTCGGAGGACTGTTCACGGATCCGGACGAGGTCCTCGGCACGACCTTCGACGAAGGTCATCAGGAACTCGTCCTCGTGCGCGACATCCCGATGTACTCGACGTGTGAGCACCACCTCGTGTCGTTCCACGGGGTCGCCCACGTGGGGTACATCCCGGGTCCGACGGGCCGCGTGACGGGGTTGTCGAAGCTGGCGCGTGTCGTGGACCTCTACGCCAAGCGGCCGCAGGTCCAGGAACGCCTGACCAGTCAGGTCGCCGATGCGATGATGCGCAAGTTGCAGCCGCGCGGCGTGATCGTCGTGGTCGAGGCCGAGCATCTGTGCATGGCCATGCGCGGCATCCGCAAGCCCGGGGCGAGCACCACCACCTCCGCTGTGCGCGGCTTGTTCCAGACCAGTTCGGCGTCGCGTGCCGAGGCCCTGGACCTGATTCTGCGCCGGTGACCGTCTTCCCTGCCGAACAGTGGCCCGTCGTGATGGGCGTACTGAACGTCACCAGTGATTCCTTCTCCGACGGAGGTCGTTACCTGGATCGCGAGACCGCGATAGCCCATGGTTTCGAGCTGCGCGAACTCGGTGTCGACATCGTCGATGTGGGTGGCGAGTCCACCCGGCCCGGTGCGGTGCGTGTCGACCCCGAGGTCGAGGCGTCCCGCGTGGCGCCGGTGATCGCGGCCCTGTCGGAAGCAGGCATCCCCACGAGCGTCGACACGATGCGTGCCTCGGTCGCCGAGGCTGCCATCGAGGCCGGGGTGACGATGATCAACGACGTCTCGGGTGGGCGTGCCGACGCCGACATGGCCAGGGTGGTCGCCGAGTCCGGAATTCCGTGGATCCTCATGCACTGGCGTCCTCTCGGCGAGTTCGTCCACGCCGGCGGCTCGACGCAGTACGACGACGTCGTCCGCGAAGTCCGCGACGAGCTGCTCACGCAGGTCGACATCGCGGTGGCCGCCGGAGTCGACTCCGACAGGATCGTGCTCGATCCGGGTCTGGGGTTCGTGAAGGAACCCGACCACAACTGGCAATTGCTCCACCGTCTGCCCGAGCTCACCGATCTGGGATTCCCGGTGCTGATCGGAGCGTCCCGGAAGCGTTTCCTCGGATCGTTGCTCGCAGCGCCCGACGGCACGATCCGGCCCCCCGCGGGCCGCGAGGTCGCCACGGCAGTCGTCTCCGCGCTCGCCGCGACCCACGGCGCGTGGGGTGTACGCGTCCACGACGTGCAGGCATCCCGCGACGCGCTCGCGGTGGTGCGTGCCTGGCAGCGCGGACGCGCGGAGGGAGTGCACGCGTGAGCGACCGCATCGAACTACGGGGACTGACCGTCCGCGGCAACCACGGCGTCTTCGAACACGAGAAGCGGGACGGCCAGGACTTCGTCGTCGACATCGTCGTGTGGCTCGATCTCGCGCCGGCTGCGGCGTCCGACGATCTCACCGACACGTTGCACTACGGCGAGCTCGCCGAGCGTGCCGCGGCGATCATCGCGGGTCCGGGACGCGATCTCATCGAGACGGTCGCGGGCGAGATCGCCGACGAGATCCTCACCGACCCGCGTGTCACCCGGGTCGAGGTCACGCTCCACAAGCCGTCGGCGCCGATCCCGTTGACCATCGGCGATGTCGCCGTCGTGATCGACCGCTCCCGAGGTGACGGGGCCGGGAGCGCGTCGTGAGTCGTGCCGTGCTGTCCATCGGGTCGAACGTCGGCGACCGGCTCGCGCACCTGCGGTCGGTCGTCGACGCGCTGGGTGAGCGCCTCGTCGCCGTCTCGGCGGTGTACTCGACGGCACCGTGGGGTGGTGTCGAGCAGGAGGACTTCCTCAACGCGGTCGTCGTCGCGGAGGACGGCGGGTTCGGTCCGCACGACTGGCTGCGGTTCGGCCGCGAACTCGAAGAAGCCGCCGAACGCGTGCGGGTGCAGCATTGGGGGCCGCGCAGCCTCGACGTCGACGTCGTGAGCTGCGACAGCGGCGACGGTGAGGTGCGCAGCGACGATCCGGAACTGATCCTGCCCCACCCGCGCGCGCACCAGCGGGCGTTCGTGCTCGTCCCGTGGCTCGACGTCGAACCCGAGGCCGTGCTCACCGCCGACGGCCGACGGGCGGGCATCGGCGAGTGGCTGGGCGAACTCGACGCCGCCGAACGCGAAGGCGTGCATCGCACCGATCTGTCGCTGACCGGGCCGACGACCCAGGGACGCAGCGAGTGCTGAAACAGACCAGGATCCGCGATCTGCTGGCGCTGGCCGCGCTGGCGGCGGTCGCCGCGTGGTTGCTCGTCCGCACGATGTACGGCTCGTTACCGCCCATCCCGGTCTACGCGGGAGCCTCGCTGTATCCGGTCGCGGTGATCGAAGTGATCCTGGCGTTCATGATCCGTTCGCGGGTGGGCAAGCACGAGATCGGTGAGGGACCGGGTCGGTTGCATCCCATCACCGCGGCCCGCGCGGTCGCGCTCGCCAAGGCGTCCGCGCTGGTGGGTGCCGCGAGTGCCGGGGTATGGATCGGGTTCCTGCTGTATCTCGTGCCGCAGCGCGGTGTCGTGCAGGCGGCCACCGACGACACGTCGGGTGTGCTGGTCGGAGCCGTCGCCGGCGTCGCGCTGGCGGCCGCCGCACTGTGGCTCGAATACTGTTGCCGGACACCGGAAGACCCCGACGAACCGAACGAACCGGCTGTCTGACCTCGGATTTCGCGGGGGAAGAGGGCGTGTCGTCCGGCTCCGATCGGTGGACCCGGCCAAGTACCCTGATGGTCATGGCAACCTCGGCGCGAGCAGACAGAAATCGCCGTCCGTGGCGCAGCACCGGCTCGATGATCGTGGCCGGTCTGCTCGCTCTGGCGATGATCGCCTCGCTGCTGTTGATCTTCACAGAGAGTGTGCAGTTGCTGCGCGTTGCGGTGGTCGTCGCCTTGTGGGCCGCCACCGTCGGCGCCATCGCCATGAACAAGTACCGCCGGGAATCGGCACTCGACCGGGCGAAGGCCGACGACCTGAAGACGGTGTACGAACTGCAGTTGCAACGGGAGATCGCGGCGCGGCGCGAATACGAGCTGACCGTCGAGGAGAAGGTCCGCGCCGATCTGAAGCTCGACGCCGGCGAGATGGCGGCCCTGCGCACCGAACTGGCCACCCTGCGTCGCACCCTCGAGATGTTGTTCGACGGCCGGTTGCCCGACGATGTCGTCGCCCTCGAAGGCCAGGCGGAGAAGCTGCGCGAACTGAGCGAGGCCGCGCGGGTGTCCGCGCCTCGTCCGTCCGGGCCGGCCTTCGCGTCTCCCGACGACGAACCGCTGACCGCGGAGACCGAATCGGTCGAGGCGGCCCTGCGCGACGCGGTGAAGACGTCCGCGAAGGCGCCGGAGAAGAGCGACGCCGGCACGCCTGCGACCGGGGAACCGGCTGCCAGAAGACAGGACGAAGGTCCGGCGAGCGAGAAGTCGGTGAGCGAGAAGGCAGGCACCGACAAACAGCGCGAGGCCCAGAAGCCGGCCGAGCAGAAGCCGGGGAAGCACGAGTCCGAGAAAGCCGGAGCGGAGAGCAACGATGCCGCGGAGCGCAAGGACCCGTCGGAGCAGAAGGGTCCCGCGGATCAGAAGGACATCACCGCGCAGGACGGAGCAGCGGACACGGCCGACGACGATGACGACTCCGACGACGAATCGTCGGGACGTCGGTCCCGACGTCGCCGGGGCGACAGCGCCCACGGCGAGGGCCGGACGGTCGCGGAAATCCTCGCGTCGTTGTCGAGCGAACGCTGATCCTCGGGCGGCTCGTCCGTCACGCCGTACCCGCCGACCTCGTTCGATGAGGCGCAGATCACTCGACCCGACCGTGGCGGGCCCCGGAAAGCGCGCGCTATTGTCGATCGGAACGTCCGGTACCCGCTGAGCGGGACTGGAACGAACGAGAGGACTCCCGTGAATTCCTTCGGGATCACCAACGCACCTGCGCCTGCGCGCCTGTCGGTAGGAATTGTGTCCGCCGGCCGGGTCGGTACCGCATTCGGCGCGGCGTTCGAACGGGTCGGTCATGTCGTCGTGGCCTGCTCGGCGGTCTCCGACATCTCCAGGCACCGCGCCGCCACCCGTCTGCCCGAGTCGCAGATCCTGCCGGTCGACGAGGTCGCCGGTCGCTGCAACCTCCTCCTTCTCGCCGTTCCCGACACCGAACTCTCGTCGCTGGTCGGGGGCCTGGCGGCCACCGGTTCGGTCGCCGCCGGCACGATCGTGGCCCACGTCTCGGGCGCTCATGGCACCGCGATCCTCGAGCCGCTGACCGAGCAGGGCGCCGTACCCCTCGCGATCCATCCCGCGATGACCTTCACCGGTCACGACGAGGACATCGACCGGCTCTCGTCCGCGTGCTTCGGCATCACGGCCGCCGACGAGGTCGGCTACGCCATCGCCCAGTCCCTGGTCCTCGAGATCGGCGGCGAGCCGGTGCGCGTCCCCGAATCCATGCGGACGACCTACCACGCGGCCCTCGCGCACGGCAGCAACCACCTGGTCACGCTGGTCGCCGACGCCGTCGAGGCACTGCGCAGCGCCCTGCAGGGTGAGGAGCTGCTCGGCCAGCAACTCGTCGACGATGCTCCCGGTGGAGTCGCCGAACGGGTCCTGCAGCCGTTGCTCTCGGCGGCGCTCGACAACGTGCTGCGGCGCGGCCCCTCGGCTCTCACCGGACCGGTCGCGCGTGGTGACGCCGACGCCGTCGCCGCACATCTGCGCGCGCTCGAGGCCGTCGATCCGCAGATCGCAGCGGGTTATCGGGCGATGTCGTTGCGGTCGGCGCAACGGACCGGCTCGAAGCCGGAACTCATGGCAATTCTCGAAGGAGCTGAATACGGTGAGTGAAGCAGGACAGCGTGGATACGTGCGAGGTGAACTGAGCGTTCACCGCGATCCCGCGGGCCTGACCAAGGTCACCCGGGCTCTGCGCGGCGTCGGCCGCACCGTCGCACTCGTACCGACGATGGGTGCGCTGCACACCGGTCACCTCGAACTCGTGCGCCAGGCCAAGCTCACCGGCGCCGTCGTGGTGGTGTCGATCTTCGTCAACCCGCTGCAGTTCGGGAAGGGGGAGGACCTCGATGCCTACCCCCGCACCCTCGACGCCGACCTCGAGTTGCTCCGCGAAGCCGGGGTCGAACTCGCGTTCGTCCCGTCGGCCTCCGCGATGTACCCGCACGGCCCGCGCACCACGATCCATCCCGGTCCGCTCGGATCGGAACTCGAAGGTGTTTCGCGCCCCGGCCATTTCGCCGGGATGCTGACGGTCGTCGCGAAGCTGTTCAACATCGTCGGCCCCAACGCCGCGTATTTCGGCGAGAAGGACTATCAGCAGCTCACCTTGATCCGTCAGATGGTCGCCGACCTCGATCTCGACATCCGCATCGTCGGTGTTCCCACCGTGCGCGAGCAGGACGGACTCGCACTGTCCTCGCGCAACCGCTATCTCGACGCCGAACAGCGCGAGATCGCGACCACGCTGTCGGCGGCCCTCGTCGCCGGCGCGCACGCCGCGGCGGGTGGAGCCGAGGCGATCCTGTCCACGGCGCGCGAGGTGCTCTCACAGAGCCCGCAGATCGAGGTGGATTATCTCGAGGTGCGCGGTGCCGATCTCGGGCCCGCGCCCGAACGAGGCGACGGCCGGCTGCTCGTCGCCGCGCGACTCGGCACCACCCGCCTCATCGACAACGTCGGGGTCGCCGTCGGTACCGGTTTCCTCGAGCGCGCCACCGGCCCGGTGGATCCCGAGGCCGAAGACAACCTGACGACCCGCTGACCCACCGATCGAATTCGGAAACGAGAAAGAAACCGAGGACGAGCATGTTCCGCACCATGATGAAGTCGAAGATCCACCGCGCCACGGTCACCCACGCGGATCTGCACTATGTCGGTTCGGTGACCGTCGACCAGGATCTGATGGACGCCGCGGATCTGCTCGAAGGTGAGCAGGTCTGCATCGTCGACATCGACAACGGGGCCCGGCTCGAGACGTACGTCATCGCCGGTGAGCGTGGTTCGGGCATCATCGGGATCAACGGGGCCGCAGCGCGTCTCGTGAGCCCCGGCGATCTCGTCATCCTCATCGCCTACGGGGTGATGAACGAGCAGGAGTGCAAGGACTACAGCCCGCGCGTGGTGTTCGTCGACGCCGACAACCGTCAGGTCGAGCTCGGCAACGACCCCGCCCACGCTCCCGAGGGCTCGGGTCTGATCACGCCTCGGATGCTGTCGACTCTCGACTCCCCGTCCCTGGTCTAGAGGTGCTCCTCACCGTCGACGTCCGCAACACCAATGTCGTCCTGGGGGTGTTCGCGGGCAGCGGGTCGAACGCGCGCCTGCTGCGCGACTGGCGCGTCCGTAGCGATCCCAGGATGACCGCGGACGAGATCGCCCTGCTGTTCCGCGGTCTGCTCGGGGAATCCGCCGAGCAGGTCACCGGGGTCGCGGCGCTGTCGACCGTGCCGTCGGTGTTGCGCGAGCTGCGCGTCATGCTCGACCGCTACTGGTCGTCGGTGCCACACGTCGTGGTGGAGCCGGGTGTGCGGACGGGAGTGCCTCTGCTGGTGGACAATCCGAAGGAGGTCGGCGCCGACCGCATCGTCAACAGCCTGGCGGCCTACCACTTCTACGGATCTCCGTGCATCGTCGTGGATTTCGGAACCTCCACGTGCGTCGACGTCGTGTCGGGCAAGGGTGAGTTCCTCGGCGGCTCCATCGCTCCGGGTGTGGAGATCTCGATGGATGCGCTGGCGTCCCGGTCTGCGGCGCTGCGCAAGGTCGAATTGCTCCGTCCCCGAGGCGTTCTGGGTAAGAACACCGTCGAGTGCATGCAGTCCGGGGCCGTCTTCGGGTTCGCCGGCATGGTCGACGGCATCGTACGGCGGATCTGCGCGGAGGTTCCCGGTTTCGACGGCGACGACGTGGCCGTGATCTGCACCGGCGACAGTGCGCCGCTGATCATGCCGGAGTCACGCACTCTCGAGCACCACGAACCGGATCTGACCCTCGAAGGGTTGCGTCTGGTGTACGAACGGAACCAGGTGAGACGAGCGGTACGCGGAACTGCGGGTTCCGCCGAACGTCATTCTGTGTAAAGATGGTTTCCGTGATCCGTTGCATGAGCACCCAGGAGTGTTGTCGAGGCTGACCGCCGCCTCGACCGATAACACATTCCTGGGAGTTTTCTCATGCGCGTTGCGCTTCTTTCCGCCTCTTCTGTTTCCACCGCTGCTCCGGTCGCCTTCCACCGACTGGCCGTCGAGCGCACGTACCCCACCGAACTGGCCGCGGCGGTCGCTCGCGGCGCCGTCGTCGTCGACATCCGCTCGCACGCCGAACGTGCCGCTCAGGGAACACTTCCCGGCGCGCTGGCCATCTCCGCCGATCTCGTCGCCGAGCGGCTCGATCCGAGTGGGTCGGGCCGGCTCGCACTCGCCGTCGATCGCGACGTCGAATGGATCCTCGTCTCGTCCGACGGTGCGAGTTCGCACGGCGTGGTCGCCGGGCTGCACGCGCAGGGGCTGAGGCGGGTCACTCATCTCGTCGGTGGCTACGACGCCATCCGCGCCGCCCGCCTGGTCGGGGCGGTGGCAGAGGCCCAGCACGTCGCTCAGGACGTGGCACGGGTCACCGCGCACTGAAAGCGCGCATCTGCAGGAAGAACGACCCCGGGTGTCCGATAGTCTGGTTACCCGTGAGTGATGCCACCGTTCAGCAGCCCGACGACACCCCCGAGCAGATGCGGGTCCGCCGCGAGAAGCGCGAACGGCTCCTGGCACAGGGTTCCGAGGCCTATCCCGTAACGATCGCGCGCACCCATACGCTCGCGGAGATCCGCGCCGAATATCCCGACCTCGAACCCGACACCGCCACCGGCACCGTCGTCGGCGTCGCCGGACGCGTGATGTTCTCGCGCAACACCGGCAAACTGTGCTTCGCGACGCTCCAGGAGGGCGACGGCACCCAGCTGCAGGTCATGCTGAGTCTCGCGGGTGTCGGCGAGGACGCGCTCGCCGGCTGGAAGTCCGATGTGGACCTCGGCGACATCGTGTTCGTGCACGGTGAGGTCATCAGCTCCCGTCGCGGCGAGCTCAGCGTCATGGCCGACTCGTGGACGATGGCGTCGAAGGCGCTGCGTCCGCTGCCGGTCGCGCACAAGGAGATGAACGAAGAGGCACGGGTGCGTCAGCGCTACGTCGACCTCATCGTGCGTCCCGAGGCGCGCCGCAACGCGCGCATGCGTGTCGCGGTGGTGCGCGAACTGCGCAACGCGCTCGAGCGTCGCGGATTTCTCGAAGTCGAGACTCCCATGCTGCAGACCCTGCACGGCGGTGCTGCGGCGCGCCCCTTCGTGACGCACTCGAACGCGCTCGACATCGACCTGTTCCTGCGCATCGCCCCGGAACTGTTCCTCAAGCGGTGTGTGGTCGGCGGTATCGAGAAGGTCTTCGAGATCAACCGCAATTTCCGCAACGAAGGTGCCGACTCGACGCACTCGCCGGAATTCTCGATGCTCGAGACGTACGAGGCCTACGGCACCTACGACGATTCGGCGCGGATGATCCGCGAGATCATCCAGGAGGTCGCGTTCGCGGTCTTCGGGAGCCACGTCGTGATGCTCGCCGACGGCACCGAATACGACCTCGGGGGTGAATGGAAAACCCTCGAAATGTATCCCTCGCTGTCCGAGGCGATCGGTTCGGACGTGACCCCCGACACCACCGTCGAGGAATTGACCGCGCTCGCAGGTCGCGTGGGTCTCGAGATTCCCGAGGGCAAGGGCTGGGGTCACGGCAAGCTCGTCGAGGAACTGTGGGAGCACATGTGCGGCGACCAGCTGCACGAGCCGACATTCGTGCGTGATTTCCCCGTGGAGACCTCGCCGTTGACGCGCGATCACCGCGACGTGCGCGGTGTCACCGAGAAATGGGATCTGTACGTCCGCGGTTTCGAACTCGCCACGGGCTACTCGGAACTCGTCGATCCGGTGATTCAGCGCGAGCGTTTCGTCGATCAGGCGCGCCTGGCCTCGGAAGGGGACGACGAGGCGATGGTGCTCGACGAGGATTTCCTCGCCGCGATGGAACAGGGAATGCCGCCGACCACCGGTACCGGAATGGGAATCGATCGCCTCCTCATGGCACTTACCGGTCTGGGAATCCGTGAAACAATCCTCTTCCCGATTGTCCGACCGAACACCCGCTGATCGGATTTCGCCACTCCATATTGCGATGCGTTAATCGGCGGGTAGTGTGGTGCCCGTCCCGCGGGGGGAATCGCATGCGAGAGGATTTACACCACATGGCGAAGAAAGTCACTGTCACCCTGATCGACGATGTGGATCAGGAATCGGCGGCGGACGAATCGGTTGAGTTCGGACTCGACGGAGTGACGTACGAGATCGACCTTTCCGAGGACAATGCGGCACGGTTGCGCGAGCAGTTGGAATTCTGGATCGAACACGCTCGTAAGGTCGGTGGCCGCAAGCGGAGCAAAGTTGCGGTCGGTGCTGCTCCGGCCGCACGAAAGAGCGCATCCGGAAGTGCGGGTCGCGAGCAGACGGCTGCGATCCGGGAATGGGCACGGAACAACGATCTGCCGGTCTCCGCGCGGGGCCGTATCTCGGCGGAGATCGTCGAGGCGTACAACAAGGCACACTGACGACATCGTCGTCCGTGGGGCGTCGTCCATCCGTGGACGGCGCCCCACAGTCGTCTGGAAGATGGGTTCGCTTGTGGCTCAGTGGCCTCCGCCACACCGATTCCCCATGGAGTCCGCTGGGACGATACGGTCGGGGAGTAGCATCCGCTCATGGCCGAGACCGTGCTCGAACCGGGTTCCACCTGCTGGCGAATCGCGCGAGCGGAGAGGCTGACCTGTATCGTCGACGCAGCCGACTATTTCCGTCACGCCAAGTCGGCGATGCTCGGAGCGAAAAAGCGCATCATGCTGATCGGATGGGATTTCGACACCCGAATCAAGTTCGAACCGGACGGTCCGACTCTCGAGGGACCGAACAAACTCGGTAAATTCCTCGAATGGCTCCCCGAACGGCGGCCCGATCTCGATATTTATCTGCTCAAGTGGAACATCGGCGCGTTCAGCGCCCTGGCGCGGGGAATGACTCCGGTGTTCGTGCTCGACTGGCTCACCGACCCGCGGTTGCACTTCGAAATAGACGGAGCGCATCCCGTGGGCGCCGCCCATCATCAGAAAATTCTCGTGGTCGACGACAGTATCGCTTTCTGCGGTGGTATCGATATGACCGTCGACCGCTGGGACACCCCTGATCACCCGGACCGCAGCAAATACCGGCGGGAGCCGAGCGGAAAACGTTACGGGCCCTGGCACGACGTGACCACCGCCGTCGACGGTGGGGCCGCACGGGCTCTCGGCGACCAGGCCCGCGCCCGGTGGAAGGCGGCCACGGGGGAGGAACTCGATCCGGTGCCGGACCCGGAACCGATCTGGCCCGACGACCTCGAACCGACCCTGCGGGGCGTCGACGTGGGCATCGCCCGCACGCTGCCCACCTACGGCGGGAAGGAAGGCGTCCACGAGATCGAATCGCTGTACCTGTCGGTGATCGAGAAGACCCGGCACACCCTCTACCTCGAGAGTCAGTATCTGGCCTCGCGCAGGATCGCGGACGCGCTCGCGGAGCGACTGCAGGAACCGGACGGGCCCGAGATCGTGGCGGTGATCCCGCGCAACGCCGAGGGCTGGCTCGAACGCAAGGCGATGGACGGTGCCCGCCGTGCCCTGCTGCACATGCTGTGGGAGGCCGACGTGCACGGCCGCTTCGCCGCCTACTATCCCGTCACGGCCGGCGGGGAGCCGATCTACGTCCACGCGAAGGTCGTCGTGATGGACGAGAGGCTGCTGCGGATCGGGTCGTCGAATCTGAACAACCGTTCGATGGGATTCGACACCGAATGCGACCTGGCGATCGAGTCCGCCGAACCCGGGGACGCGGTCGGCCGCGCCGCCGTCGAGCTGCGCAACATCCTGGTGGCGGAGCATCTGAACGTCGACCCGAAGGTGATCGCCGAGGCCACGGAGGAGGGTGGATCGCTCATCTCCACCATCGAACGGTTGCGGGGGCCGGGACGTTCGCTGCGGCCGTTCGAACCGGGTACGGTGTCGGACGAGGACAGTGTCCTCGCCGAAAGTGCTCTGGCCGATCCCGAACGTGCCTCGGGGAGCCTCGGACGCAGGATCGAGCGATTCTTCGCCCGTTGATCCCCCACTGCCGCTGTTCGCTTGTGGCGTACAGCTTGCGGAAACGTATCCGCCACGTGCAGCGTTGACTTCTGAAACCGGGTTTTCTCGCCGCCTTCCGAAGGGTAGAGGGAAAGCGAGTCGATACCACGACCACTAGAGTGTGGAGTGGGAGCTTGGAACCTCGAAACGGTTCCGACGAACGACTCGAGTGCCGGAGCTAAGAGCGGCAGCAGGGTGCGGGACGATCGGCGTACCGGACCGGCGGCCGGAGAGTGTGAGGGAGTGCGATGTTCGAAAGGTTCACCGATCGCGCGCGGCGCGTCGTTGTCCTGGCTCAGGAAGAGGCCAGGATGCTCAACCACAACTACATCGGCACGGAGCACATCCTCCTCGGCCTCATCCACGAAGGTGAGGGTGTGGCGGCGAAGTCGCTCGAGTCGTTGGGTATCTCCCTCGAAGGTGTTCGCAGCCAGGTCGAAGAGATCATCGGCCAGGGGCAGCAGGCGCCCTCGGGGCACATTCCCTTCACTCCTCGTGCCAAGAAGGTCCTCGAGCTGAGCCTGCGCGAAGCGCTCCAGCTCGGACACAACTACATCGGCACGGAGCACATCCTGCTCGGCCTCATCCGCGAGGGTGAGGGTGTGGCGGCGCAGGTGCTCGTCAAGCTCGGCGCCGATCTCAACCGGGTGCGTCAGCAGGTCATCCAGCTGCTGTCCGGCTACCAGGGCAAGGAGCCCGCAGAATCCGGCACGAGCCGTGGCGAGACCGGCACTCCGTCCACCTCGCTCGTCCTGGATCAGTTCGGCCGCAATCTCACGCAGGCAGCTCTCGAGGGCAAGCTCGATCCGGTCATCGGCCGGGCGAAGGAAATCGAGCGCGTCATGCAGGTGCTGTCGCGTCGTACGAAGAACAACCCGGTGCTCATCGGCGAGCCGGGTGTCGGTAAGACCGCCGTCGTCGAGGGTCTCGCGCAGGCCATCGTCAACGGTGAGGTCCCCGAGACCCTCAAGGACAAGCAGCTCTACACGCTCGACCTGGGTTCGCTCGTCGCCGGCAGCCGTTACCGCGGCGACTTCGAGGAACGCCTGAAGAAGGTCCTCAAGGAGATCAACAGCCGCGGCGACATCATCCTGTTCATCGACGAGCTGCACACGCTGGTCGGTGCGGGTGCCGCCGAGGGTGCGATCGACGCCGCATCGATCCTCAAGCCGAAGCTCGCCCGCGGTGAGTTGCAGACCATCGGTGCGACGACCCTCGACGAGTACCGCAAGTACATCGAGAAGGACGCCGCTCTCGAGCGCCGCTTCCAGCCGGTGCAGGTCGGGGAGCCGACGGTGGAGCACACCATCGAGATCCTCAAGGGTCTGCGCGATCGCTACGAGGCGCATCACCGTGTCTCGATCACCGACAAGGCGCTCGTCGCGTCGGCCACTCTCGCCGACCGCTACATCAACGACCGCTTCCTGCCCGACAAGGCGATCGACCTCATCGACGAGGCCGGTGCCCGCATGCGCATCCGCCGCATGACCGCGCCGCCGGACCTGCGCGAGTTCGACGACAAGATCGCCGATGCCCGTCGCGAGAAGGAATCGGCGATCGACGCGCAGGACTTCGAGAAGGCCGCGAGCCTGCGCGACAAGGAGAAGCAGCTCGTCGCGCAGCGTGCCGAGCGCGAGAAGCAGTGGCGTGCGGGCGATCTCGACGTCATCGCCGAGGTCGACGAGGAGCAGATCGCCGAGGTCCTCGCCAACTGGACCGGTATCCCGGTGTTCAAGCTCACCGAGGAGGAGACCACGCGTCTGCTCCGCATGGAGGACGAGCTGCACAAGCGGATCATCGGCCAGGAGGACGCCGTCAAGGCCGTCGCCAAGGCGATCCGTCGTACACGTGCCGGCCTGAAGGACCCGAAGCGTCCGTCCGGTTCGTTCATCTTCGCCGGTCCGTCCGGTGTGGGTAAGACGGAGCTGTCCAAGGCGCTCGCGAACTTCCTGTTCGGTGAGGACGACGCCCTCATCCAGATCGACATGGGCGAGTTCCACGACCGCTTCACCGCATCGCGTCTGTTCGGTGCTCCTCCCGGCTACGTCGGATACGAGGAGGGCGGCCAGCTCACCGAGAAGGTGCGCCGCAAGCCGTTCTCCGTGGTTCTGTTCGACGAGATCGAGAAGGCCCACCAGGAGATCTACAACACCCTCCTGCAGGTCCTCGAGGACGGTCGCCTCACCGACGGTCAGGGACGCACGGTCGACTTCAAGAACACCGTGCTGATCTTCACGTCGAACCTCGGCACCGCCGACATCTCGAAGGCCGTCGGGCTCGGCTTCTCCGCCGGAACGGGCGAGGCGTCGAACTACGAGCGGATGAAGAACAAGGTCCACGACGAGCTGAAGAAGCACTTCCGGCCCGAGTTCCTCAACCGTATCGACGACATTATCGTCTTCCACCAGCTCACGCAGGAGCAGATCATCCAGATGGTCGACCTCATGGTCGGACGTGTGGAGACGCAGCTGAAGAACAAGGACATGGGTATCGAGCTCACCGAGAAGGCGAAGTCGTTGCTCGCCAAGCGCGGTTTCGACCCGGTGCTCGGCGCACGTCCGCTGCGTCGCACGATCCAGCGCGAGATCGAGGATCAGCTCTCCGAGAAGATCCTGTTCGGCGAGATCGGCGCAGGCCAGATCGTCCTCGTCGACGTCGAGGGCTGGGACGGCGAGGGTGCGGGCGAGAACGCGAAGTTCACGTTCACGCCGAGCGAGAAGCCGGCCGAGGTCCCGGACACCCCGGCGGTCGCGCTGGCGAAGTCCAGCGAGGGTGAGTCCGAAGCCGGATAACCGCTCGACGCCTGTGAATGCAGGCACGTGTTGCAGCCTGTGAATGCAGGCACCTGCTGTACCGAGAGGGGCGGCACCCGAGAGGGTGTCGCCCCTCTCGTCGTCCGACGCACTTGACCTCCAGTCGGCTCGAGGTTGCACGGTGGGGTGGTGAACGGACGACGACCAGGAGGTATCGCGATGCGGCAAATACTGCCCGATCTGTGGGAGACGCAGGAGGACAACCCCTTCCCGGGGTTGAGGACGCACGCCTATCTGTGGACCGGGAAGAACAACGTGCTCTTCTACTCGGTTGCCGGTGAGGCCGATTTCGACGCACTGGACCGCCTCGGTGGGATCACCGACCAGTACCTGTCCCACCAGGACGAGGCCGGCCCGATGCTGGGCAGGATCGCCGAGCGCTTCGGGTCGAGACTCCACGCGGCGGCGGCGGAGGTCGACGTGGTCGGCCGGCACGCCCGCATCGACGTCCCGCTGACGGAACGTCAGGTGGACGACAACGGGTTGGAGATCGTCCCGACGCCCGGGCACACGGTGGGCAGCATCTGCTATGTGGTGCCCGGCGCGGACGGGACCCGCTACCTGTTCACCGGCGACACGCTGTACCGCGGTGCTTCGGGGAAGTGGCAGGCCGGTTACATCGAGGGGATGAGCGACGCCCGTGCGCTCGCCGACAGTCTGCGCCTGCTGGCGACGACGGAACCCGATGTGGTGATCTCGAGTGCGTTCGCGGGGGAGTCGGGCGTGCACCGGGTCGACCCCCGGGAGTGGCCCGCCCACATCGACCAGGCTCTGACGGGGTTGTCTGCCGCGGTGCAGGGCTGAGCAGAGATCTTCTTTCCGGACGATCTGCCCGGCCGGCTCATCTGCCGATGGCCGGCATGTGCGCGGCGAGTGTCGACAGGGTGCCGGCGACGATCTCGGTGAGTTCGTCGGGCCGGATGTCGAGGCCACCGTCGAGCCATTCGCGAACGAGTTCGACGGCGCCGGCCACGACGACCACCGCGCACAGTTCGGCTCGACGGGAGCCGAGGCGCGTTCCCACCGCATCGCTCTGCTCGACGAGTTCGTCGGCGGCAGCGCGGATGAACGCACTCTTCCGTTCGGCGAGCGGGGGCGCGTCCGAAATGAGGAAACGGCCCTGCTGGGGATCGAGTTCGACGGCACCGACGATCGCCCCGACCGCGGCGCGTGCCTTGGCGTGCAGGTCGTCGGGGGCCGACGCGATCGCGTCGACGGCACCTTCGAGGAGGGCGGCACCGAGTTCGTCGTAGGCGGTGGTGGCGAGGTCGTTCATGTCGGTGAAGCTCTCGTAGAAGAAGCGCGGACCGACTCCGGCGGTGGCCGCGACCTTCCGTACCGTCGCCGCCGACCATCCTTCGTCGGCGACCACGTCGATCACCGCCTTCCGGAGGCGTGTGCGGCGTTCGGCGCGTCGATCGGCCGGGGCGACGCCACGATATGCGCGGGCGGCTTCGGGCTCGGACACATCGTCGAGTGTGGCACAACCACGACGACCCGAAGCCGATCCTGAAGGAGGGCGGCCCTCGTCTGGCGATCGGCCTGATCCGGACATCGGGAACGCTCTGTCGCGAACGACCCTCGCCGTCCCGGCGATTCTGCAAGTGTGGTTTCCGGAGTGCTGCCCCACACGAAGAAGGAGAAGTCATGCCCACACGTACCGCACGGACCGCGTGGAACGGAGATCTGCAGAAGGGCTCCGGACAGGTGGAGCTCACCAGTTCGGGCCGCGGCACGTTCGACGTGTCCTTCCCGAAACGCTCGGCCGAGAACGCGGACGGCACCACCAGCCCCGAGGAACTCATCGCCGCTGCGCACTCGTCGTGCTACGCGATGCAGTTGTCCGCGCTGATCGCGGAAGCGGGCGGCACACCGCAGAGCCTCGAGGTCACCGCCGACGTCTCGCTGGGACCGGACCCGGCAGGCGGGTTCCGTCTCACCGGGATCACGCTGAAGGTGCGGGGCGAGGTCGACGGCCTCGACGCCGACGGCTTCGCCAAGGCCGCAGAGGGTGCCAAGGCCGGGTGCCCTGTGAGCAAGGCACTCACAGGCGTCGACATCTCCCTCGACGCTGCTCTCGAAGGCTGACGGGGCGGAGGAACGGAGCACGGTCGGCCCGGCCCGGGAACAGAGCATGTCAGGGCCGGGTTGTACCCGGATATGAGCATGCCCGAGGTACTTCTTCCCTCCGCCCATATCGAGATCTGGTCCGACATCGCCTGCCCCTGGTGTTATATCGGCAAGCGGCGCTTCGCGGAGGCGCTCGAGTCGTTCGACGACCGCGACCGGATCGAGGTCACCTGGAGGTCGTACCAGCTCTCGCCCGACACACCGGTCGGGCGACGGGTCCCCGAGGTCGAGGCGCTCGTCGCGATGAAGGGGATGCCTGCCGAGCAGGTCCGGCAGATGTTCGCCCAAGTCTCGGACACCGCTGCCGACGTGGGACTCGAGATCGACTTCGACAACGTCGTCGCTGCCAACACCTTCGATGCGCACCGGCTCGCGCATCTGGCCGGCGACAAGCGTGACGAGGTCCTCGAGGCGTTGTTCCGTGCGCATTTCGTCGACGGCGAGGTGGTCGACGATGTGGATGTCCTCGTGAAGGTCGCCACCGAGGTCGGGCTCGATCCGGAGTCGACGCGCGCGGCCCTCGACGGCGACGATCCCGCCGGTGAGGCCGCGGCCGACGCCGTGACCGCCGATCTCTTCGACGCGCGACGGATCGGCGTGCAAGGGGTGCCGTTCTTCGTGGCCAACCGCGCCGTCGCGGTGTCGGGTGCGCAGCCGGTGGACGTCTTCCGTCAGTTCCTGCGCAAGGCCGTCGACGATGTGACGGTCACGCTGTGAGTGCCGCGAGATAACGGCGCGCGATGCGCCGCTGGAGCATGTGCCCGACCGGCCCGGCCAGGCGGGTGTACCAGCGGGCGGGGCGGGAGAAGGCGATCACCGTACCCCTGACCCGTCCGTCGGCGGTGCGCTCGACGACGAAGGTCTCCTCGCCGCTCTCCGGGTGCCCGTCGAGCGTGCCGTAGGTGAAGCCTCGTTGCCGGCCCGTGTCGAACACTTCGATCACACGGCACGGCGCGGTCGCCCGTACCGGTCCGAGGCCGAACCCGAGCCGCACGTCGAGTCCGGCTGCTGCGGCGGGGGTGTCCGCCGGCACGTGAATTCCGGCGCCGCGGTGCATGTCCCATGAGAGCAACCGGGCAGCAGCGACCTCGAACACGGTGTCGCCGCTGCCCGGTTCGCTCTCGACTCTCAGATGCCGATAACCGGAGGGAAGCGGCGCCTCACCTCGGAAGGCCCGCAGGCTCGCCCCCACCTCCGGATAGGTGAGCTCGCGCCCGAACTCGCCGGACGCGGACATCTCAGGACTTCTTGACGTCGAGGACGACCTCGAACTCGAGCAGCGACGCGCCGCTCGCGACGGGGTTCCTCGCCTCACCGGCGTGAGCGGCACGTGCGCCGCCGTCCCGCCACGCAGCGAAGTCCTCTTCGGTCTCCCACTGCGTCACGACGAAGTACCGGTTCTCGCCGGCGGTGGGGCGGAGCAGCTGGAAACCCAGGAATCCGGGGGAGTTGTCGACGGTGTGCGCGCGATTGGCGAACCGCTTCTCCAGTTCGGGGCCTGCGCCTTCGGGAACCTCGATTGCGTTGATCTTCACGACTGCCATGCGCGAGAGCCTACTCCGCTAACTTGGTCGATTGTGTTGCACGACGAGGGCGGAACCGGACGACCCATCCTGCTGTTGCACGGCCTGATGGGCAGCGCGCGGACGTGGCGTCGCCACGTGCCGTGGCTGCGCGAACACGGGCACGTCCACACCTTCGACGCTGCCGGCCACGGGCGCTCCGCTCCCGACGACCTCACCACCGAGGCATTCGTCGCCGATCTCGACGCCCATCTGCACGGGATCACCGAACCGCTCGTCGTGATCGGGCACTCGATGGGCGCCCTGCACGCGTGGTGCTTCGCCGCTGCTCGTCCCGAACGTGTGACCGCGCTGGTGCTCGAGGACATGGCCCCCGACTTCCGGGGCCGCACCGCCGCGAACTGGGCGGCGATGGTCGAACAGTGGCCGCAACCGTTCCCCACGGAGGAGGCGGTGCTCGACCGTTTCGGTCCCGTCGCGGGGCGTTATTTCCTCGATTCGTTCGTCCGGCGCGAGGACGGCTGGTATCTGCACGGCGACGTCGCGACCTTCCGTGACATCTCGGAGGAATGGGGGTCGCGGCACTTCTGGGACGAGTGGAACTCGATCCGGGTGCCCGCGCTGCTGCTCGAGGGCGAGTTCACCATCACCCCGGAGGGGCAGATGCGGCAGATGGCGACGCGCCCCGGCACCGAGTACGTCCTCGTCGAGGGCGCGGGGCACCTCGTGCACGACGACCGGCCCGGCGAGTTCCGTGCCGCCGTGGAGCGCTTCCTGACGACGCAGTCGCTGTCGGGCAGTCGACTCTAGGACACCGACCCCTCGCCGGCGAGCGCGAACCGGCCGTCGTCGGTCTGCTCGACGAGACCGTCCACCAGCAACGAATGCAGGGCGCGGTCGCGCTGACCCGGATCCGAGGTCCACACGCTGTCGAGGACGGGACGCTCCACCGGGACGCTGCTCTCGCGCAGCACCGCCATCAACCGGCCGCGCACCTGCCGATCCGTGCCGGCGAACTTCTGCGCCTTCCGGGGCGGCCCGTCGTGCGCGGGTCGCCCGGCCTGCACCCAGGCGCAGTCGGGCAGCGGGCAGCGCCCGCAGTCGGGGGTGCGGGCGGTGCACACGGTCGCGCCGAGTTCCATCAGCGCCGCGGAGAAGGTCGCCGCACGAGCACGCTGACTCGGGAGGAGCACCTCGACGTCGGCGAGATCCCGTGTGGTCGACGGGTTCCCCGGCTCTGCCCGACCGTGGACGGCCCGGGCGACGACACGCCGCACGTTCGTGTCCACCACCGGCACACGCTGCCCGTACGCGAAGCATGCCACCGCCCGCGCGGTGTAGGCGCCGACGCCGGGCAGGCTCAGCAGGACATCGACGTCCTCGGGAACCCGATCGTCGTGTTCGGCGGCGAGCACGCCGGCGCACTCGTGCAGACGCAGCGCGCGGCGCGGATAGCCGAGTTTGCCCCACGCCCGCAGGACCTCCGCCTGGCTCGAGGCGGCCATCGACGACGGCACGGGCCAGCGTCGCACCCACTCCTCCCAGATCGGTGCCACCCGGGCCACCGGCGTCTGTTGCAGCATCACCTCGGACATGAGGATCTGCCAGCCCGTCACCCCGTCGCGGCGCCACGGAAGGTCGCGGGCCCCGGCGGCATACCAGCGCAGCAACGACGATGCATCCACGGACATCTCGGGTCTCCTCCGATCACAAGGTGGGGGGTGGGGATCCGCAACGGAGATGTCGGACGAAATCGGACATGCGCGCAGGTGAATAATGTACGCATGCCGAATTCCAATCCCATCTCAGCCTGGAAAGCCCTGACCGAGGGTAATCATCGCTTCGTCAGTGGCACCCCGCTGCACCCGAGCCAGGGGATCGACCGTCGCGCCGAACTCGTCAACGGTCAGCATCCCACCGCCGTGCTGTTCGGTTGCGGAGACTCCCGCGTAGCAGCAGAGATCATCTTCGACCAGGGACTCGGTGACATGTTCGTGGTCCGCACCGCGGGCCACGTCATCGACAGCTCCGTGCTCGGTTCCATCGAGTACGCCGTCGACATCCTGAACGTTCCGCTCATCGTCATCCTCGGGCACGACAGCTGCGGTGCCGTCGCAGCGACCATCGATGCTCTCGACAAGGGCACGGTCCCCGGCGGCCACATCCGCAGCCTCGTCGAGCGCGTCGCCCCGTCGATCCTCATGGGCCGAGCCGAGGGCCTGGACAGCGTCGACGAACTCGAAGGCCGGCACGTCGTCGAGACGGGCAAGTTGCTCACGGATCGTTCGCGGATCATCGCCGAGCGCGTCGAGGACGGCCGCTGCGCCATCGTCGGCGTCACCTACAAGCTCGACGACGGTCGCGTGAGCCTGCGGGGACATATCGGCGACATCGGCGAGGTCTCCGACAACTGAGACGGCGCGGACCCGCCGGCGGCAGCGATGTGACCGCAGGTCACAGCGACACGCCGACGGTGGTGTAGCCGAGCGCCCCCCACGGCACATACCGTGGGGGGCGTGCTTGAACCGACCGGTCCTCTGCCCCCCGAGATCTACTGGCGACGACGTGTTCTCGCGATCGGTGTCTCGGTGGTCGTGCTGGCCCTGGTCATCTGGCTCGTAGTGGCGTTGACCGGCGGCGACGATCCCGATCCGAATCCCGAGCCCGTGGCGGCGGAAGTGACGACCTCCGCCACGACCACGGCGGCCGACGCGTCCGCCGAGGCGGCGTCCGCGAGCACCACGCGAAGTGGTGGAGGATCGGGTTCGTCCGGCTCGCGCGGCCCCGAGAGTTCGGCCGCGGCGAACACGGGCGAGCGTGATTCGTCCACGACCACCTCCGCCGCACCGGTTCCGTCGGGGCAGTGCTCCGATCAGTCGCTCGCCGTGCGGGTGACGGCCGACGAGCCGAACTACCGGGTCGGCTCCGAGCCCGACTTCACGATCGTCATCACCAACATCGGGACCTCGCAGTGCGAACGCGACCTCGGTGCCGGTCTGCAGCAGGTGCTCGTCTACAGCCTCGACGGTAACGAGCGGCTCTGGGCGAACACCGACTGCTTCCCCGAATCGACCGCCGACATCCGGTCGCTCGCCCCGGGCGACCAGGCGGCCTATTCCGTCAAGTGGTCGGCGACGACCTCCGAACCCGGCTGTACGGCACCGCGCGAACCGGTCGGTCCCGGTGCCTACACCGTGGTGGGGCAGCTCGGCGGCCTGCGTAGCGCGCCCGAACCGTTCAACATCACGCCCTGAGCAGACGAGTGCCGTTCAGTCGTAGTGGTTGATGGCGGCTTCGGCCAGCCGCGACAGTCCTTCCCGGATGTACCGGGCCCAGAGGGCGCCGACACCGTCGACCGCCTGGAGATCGGCAGCGGTGGCGGCGAGCAGCCCCTGCAGGGTGCCGAATGCCCCCACGAGGCGGTTGATCTGCCCGGTCTGCAGGCGCGGCACCCGATGGAGCACGCGATAACCGCGAGGACTCATCGAGGTGTCGAGGGCCTCGATGGTGCCCGAATATCCGAAGGCGCGGGCAAGGGTCGTCAGATCGAGCAGGTCGACGTCGGTCAGGCGCGCGAGACGCTCGAGCGCCTGATCGACCTCCTGCGGAGAAGGAACATGATCGCCGGCCAGGTAGTCGCGCACGATGAGCTGACGGGCGAGCTGGTTGTCGCCGACGAGTTCTTCGAGTTGGAGGGCCAGCTGGCGACCGTCGGTACCGAGTTCGAGCACGTCCTGCTCGATCTCCACGGACAGACGGTGCATCATTTCGAGTCGTTGTGCCACGGTGAGCGCGTCGCGCAGCGTGACGATGTCCTCGATCTCGACCACGGACAACTGCCGGGTCACCTCGTCGAGGCGGGCCTTGTAGCGCTCGAGTGTCGCGACGGCCTGGTTGGCCCGGGACAGGATGGTCGCGGAGTCGTTGATGACGTGGCGACGACCGTCGATGTACACGCTGACGATGCTCATCGACTGGCTGACCGAGACCACCGGATAGCCGGTCTGGATCGCGGTGCGTTCGGCGGCGCGATGCCGGGTGCCGGACTCCACGGTGGGGATACTCGGATCGGGCACGAGCTGGACGTTGGCGCGCACGATGCGCGAGCCGTCGGTGGACACGACCACCGCCCCGTCCATCTTCGACAATTCCCGCAGCCGGGTGGGGGCGAATTCGACGTCGAGCTCGAATCCGCCGTCGCACAGCTCGGCGACCTTCTCGTCGAAACCGAGGACGATCAGTCCGCCCGTCCGACCACGGAGGATCCGTTCGAGACCGTCGCGTAGCGCAGTGCCGGGCGCCAGGCGAGCGATGGTGTCGCTCAGCGTCGAGGCCGGCGCCGACTCGGTCATCTGGACATCCCTTCCGTGTGCGGTCTGCGGTCGTCGTCACACTGCGCGGACTCCCGGATCGGCGCTCCCGACCGCGCAACTACATTACTTGCTTATGCGCAGCACCTGGACTTTGCCCGACGATCTCGTCGTTCCCGAGTTACCGGAAGATCATCCCGGCCCTGGGGTCTCCGTACCGCAGCACTGGAGTAAATGCTTCGGTTGCGGCGACGACCAGCCGTCGGGTCTCGCGATGAACTTCACTCTCGGTGAGGGCCTCGACGTGCTCGGCCGGCTCGACGTCGCCACGCGTTATCAGGGCGGACCGGGGTTCATCCACGGCGGCATCCTGATGACGGCCTTCGACGAGGTGCAGGGAATGGCGTGCAACGCCGCCCTGCGGACCGCCGTCGTCACCGGGCATTTCGAGACGGATTTCGCCCGCCCGATCCCGTTGGGTTCGGTCCTCGAGTTCCGTGCCCGCGTCGACGGCACGGTGCGGCGCAAGGTCTACACCAGCGCGGAGGCACGCATCGTCGACGGACCGCTGGCCGACCCGGATGTCGTGGTGGCGTCGTCGGTCGGGCTGTTCGTCGTCGTCGGTCACGAGCATTTCGCGAAGGGGCGTGACTACGCCGACGGCATCCCGCAGAGCGAGCACGACATCTCGGCGGTCTAGGAGGCCGGTTCGCCGGGGCCGTCGGGAAGCAACGGAACCCCGGGACGGTGATCGCGCCCGAGCAGAGTGGCCGAGGTGACCGCGCCGGCACCGTAGCGAGAGTGCAGGTCGTCGAGGACGGCATCGAGCGCGTGCCGGTCGACGGCACGATGGGTCCGCGCATCGCCGGTACCGGTCTCCGCGTCGATCGGCTCGTCGAACAATAGCTCGAGCTGTTCGACGCCCTCGCCGGCGAGATTCGTCACCGCGATACCGATCAGGGTGAGACCGCGCTCGGCGATGAGCGGCCGGGTCCGGTCGAGCAGGTCGCGTGCTGTGGCCGACAGGATGTCGGTGCGGGCGGTGGCCCCGGGAAGGGTGTGAGAGCGCGTCGCGCGGGTGTAGTCGGCGAACCGCATCCGTAGGACGACCGTGCGCCCGAGACGTCCGGATCGGCGCATCCGCCGGCATACCCGGTCGACGAGCAACTGCAGCGTCTCCTCCACCGACTCCATGCTGTGCGGTCCGCGACCCAGCGCGTGCTGCGCGCCCATCGAACTGCGCCGCCGGTGACGGACCGGACGCGGATCGTGACCGATCGCGAGGGCGTGCAGGTGGCGACCCGCCGCGCGTCCGAGCAGCGAAACCAGATCGGACTCGGAACGGGAGGCGACGTCGGCCACGGTCCTCAGTCCGTGCGCGTGCAGCTTCGCCGCGGTGACCTTGCCGACGCCCCACAACCGCTCCACCGGCAACGGGTGGAGGAACTCCGGTTCGGCATGCGGAGGGACGAGGAGCAGGCCGTCGGGTTTGGCCACTCCGCTCGCGACCTTCGCGAGGAACTTGGTGCGTGCGACACCGACGGTGATCGGCAGGCCCACCTCCTCGGCGACCGTGCGGCGCAGGCGCGCGGCGATGTCGACGGGGCTGCCCGCGATGCGCCCCAGGCCGGAGACGTCGAGGAACGCCTCGTCGATCGAGATTCCCTCCACGAGGGGCGTCGTGCGGTCGAAGATCGCGAACACGTCGCGGGAGGCCTGCGCATAGGCCTCCATGCGGGGAGGCACCGAGATCACTCCCGGACACAGCGCGCGAGCGGCCCGGCCGGACATCGCGGTGACGATGCCGTGGGCCTTGGCCTCGTAGCTTGCCGCGAGCACGACGCCCCCGCCCACGACGATCGGTTTGCCGCGAAGCCACGGATCGTCGCGCTGCTCCACCGACGCGTAGAACGCGTCGAGGTCGGCGTGCAGCACCGTCGCGTCGGACACGAACACATGTTCGCACCGGTCGCCGACACGGCAGCGGAAACGCGAGTCAGCGCGCGAGCGTCGACAGCGCCTGCGCCACGTTCGACACCTCGAACTTCTTCATGCCCTTCGGTACACCTTCGACATCGCGCGGAACGACTCCGCGGTCGAAGCCGAGCCGGTTCGCCTCCGCGAGACGACGGCCCGCGCCTGCCACACGACGGACCTCGCCGGCGAGACCGACTTCGCCGAGCAGCACGGTGCCGGCGGGTACGGGCTGGTCGCGCACGGCCGAGGCGACGGCGAGCGCGAGCGCGAGGTCGGCGGACGGATCGGTGATCCGCATGCCACCGACGGTGGAGGCGTAGACATCGCAGTTGCCGAGGCGGCCGAGACCGCAGCGACGCTCGAGCACCGCGAGCACCATCGCGACCCGCGCGGAGTCGAGGCCGCTCACGGCACGTCGCGGAGACGGATTGTGGGTGGGCACCACGAGAGCCTGGACCTCACCGAGGAGGGGGCGCTTGCCGTCCATCGTCACCGTGACCGCCGTGCCGGGCACGGCCTCGTCGCGGTGCTGCAGGAACAATCCGGACGGGTCGCTCACGCCGACGATCCCGTCCTCGGCGAGTTCGAAGCACCCCACTTCGTCGGCGGCCCCGAAGCGGTTCTTCACCCCGCGCACCATGCGCAGCGTGGAGTGCTTGTCGCCCTCGAAGTGCAGCACCACGTCGACGAGGTGCTCGAGGGAACGCGGACCGGCCACCCCGCCGTCCTTGGTGACGTGACCGATGAGCAGCACCGGGATGCCGCTGGACTTCGCGAGGGAGGTCAAGGCGCTGGTGACCGCGCGCACCTGTGTGACACCGCCGGTGACGCCGTCGACGTCGGCGGCGAGCATCGTCTGTACGGAGTCGACCACGAGCAGCGTGGGCCCGACCTGCTCGACGTGCCCGAAGATCGTCGCGAGGTCGTTCTCGGCGGCGAGATAGACCCGGTCGTGCACGGCACCGGTGCGGTCGGCGCGCAACCGCACCTGACCGGCCGATTCCTCGCCGGTGACGTAGAGAGCCCGATCGGACTCGCCGCGCAGCGCCCACCGGTGTACCACCTCGAGGAGCAACGTGGACTTGCCGACGCCGGGTTCGCCGGCGAGGAGGACGACGGAACCGGGGACGACGCCGCCGCCGAGGACGCGGTCGAGCTCCGGGATACCCGTGGATTTCGCGTGCGTCGCCTTGCCGTCGATCTGCGACAGGGGAGTGGCCGGAGTGCTCGGCAACACGGCGGCGGCACCGGCGCGGGCGAGCGAGGTGCCGGCTCGTGCGGCGACCGCGACGGGCTGGACGGGTGCTTCGTCCATCGACCCCCACGTGCCGCATTCGGGGCAGCGTCCGACCCACTTCGCGACGGTGTGCGAGCAGTCGGAACAGCGGTAGAGGGTCTTGGTCTTTGCCACGGCCGGAGAATAGACGGTCGGACCGACATCGGGCGGATACGGAAGGGCCCGGCCGAGCTGTGCTCGACCGGGCCCTCTCGTAAGGAATTCCTAGTGTGCTTCGCCCACGATCGGCGAGAGTTCCGACTCGTCGCGGGGAAGCTCCGGTCCGGCGTCGACCGGCACGGACAGGGTCACGTCGCCGGCCTCGGCGAAGGTGAAGGTGACGGGGATCGTCAGGCCCGGACGGACACCCTCGGAAAGGTTCACGAGCTCGACGCTGTTGACGACGCCGGCCGGAGCGGGGGAGGGGGTCTCCTCGGTGCTGTTCGGACGCGGCGACTCGTCGACCTCCTCGACGAGGGCGGCGTTCGCCTCGGAGACGCCGGCGACCACGGAGGACTGCGGAGGGACCTCGATGGGAGTGCCCGTGACCGAAGCCGCGAAATCGGTGGAGATACCGGTGAGGTTGTCGCCCACGTACGGGTCGAGGTTGACGATCGTGAAGCCGAGCTGGGCGGTGCCGCCGGCCTCGATGCTGTACTCCTCGGAGTTCGGGTAGATCACGTGCACGTTGCGCAGCGCGAGGCTGCCGGCGTCCACGTTGGAACCGTTGATGGCCGCGACCTGCGTCGAGGTCTGGGTGATCTGACCGGCGCTGCACGCGGACATCGTGAGCGCCGCTCCCGCGGCAAGGGCGAGAGCGGTCACGACTCGACGAGTCGGCGCTTTGAGAGCAGTCACGGGTTCCTCCACTCGAGTAAGGCTCGCAATCCACTAGGCAGAGTAGTAGTTCCCGTGTGCGCTGTGTACGTCGGGGCCGGATCTCGTGCGGATTCCCGTCCGGGCGGCGATATCGGCCGGCGCCGATCGGAGGGTGTGTCGGACGTCACCCGATACACGGAACAGACTGCCTGTCAAGCCCTGCGCTCAACGCTCGATGCCCCTGACCTGCACCGTTGACGCGAGGGCGATGTGGTCACGTGTTAAACTGGGAGAATCGAAAGGGGCACGGGACACATGATTTTCAAGGTCGGAGACACCGTCGTATACCCCCATCACGGTGCGGCGCTGATCGAAGCAATCGAAACACGCACCATCAAGGGTGAGCAGAAGGAATATCTGGTTCTGAAAGTCGCGCAGGGCGACCTGACGGTCCGGGTACCTGCAGAGAACGCGGAGTACGTCGGAGTTCGCGACGTCGTCGGGCAGGAAGGCCTCGACAAGGTTTTCCAGGTGCTGCGCGCACCCCACACCGAAGAACCCACCAACTGGTCACGGCGGTACAAGGCCAACCTCGAGAAGCTGGCCTCCGGCGATGTCAACAAGGTCGCAGAAGTGGTGCGCGATCTGTGGCGCCGGGAGCAGGACCGCGGCCTGTCCGCAGGTGAGAAGCGGATGCTCGCCAAGGCTCGTCAGATCCTCGTCGGTGAGCTCGCGCTCGCCGAAGGCACCGACGACGTCAAGGCGGAAACCATGCTCGACGAGGTTCTCGCCGCCGCTTCCTGATCGGCGCGAGACATCGGCAAACTGCACATGAACGATCGCAACGGGCCGGTCGTCGGAATCCTTCCGGCGGCCGGCCGTGGTGTCCGCCTGGGTGAACCACTGCCCAAGGCGTTCGTGGAACTCGACGGCCGCACCATGCTCGACCGCTCGGTCGAGGCGATGTTCGCCTCGGCGGTGGTCGATCGTGTCGTGATCGTCGCGCCACCCGAACTGGCCGCGACGCCCGCGGCCCGGCTGGTCGGTGAGGCGTTCGCCGACCGGGTGAGCGTGGTGGCGGGTGGTGCCGAACGCGCCGACTCGGTGCGTGCCGGTCTCTCGGCGGCATCGGGAGCACGGTTCGTCCTCGTCCACGATGCCGCGCGTGCGCTCACCCCGGCCGATCTGTTCGTCCGGGTCGTGGACGCGCTGCGGGCGGGCAGCGACGCGGTGATCCCCGTCCTGCCCGTCGTCGACACCGTCAAGAGTGTGGACGCCGAGGGCGCTGTCACCGGCACCCCCGACCGCTCGACCCTCCGCGCGGTACAGACCCCGCAGGGATTCGACGTCGCGCTGCTCGAGCGGGCGAACCGCGACGCTGCCGACGCCACGGACGACGCGGGACTCGTCGAGCGGTCGGGCCAACGCGTCACCACTGTCGCGGGCGATCCGCTCGCTTTCAAGATCACCACCCCGCTGGACCTGGTGCTGGCACGTGCCGTGCTCGCGTCCGGCGTTCGCACCGAGAAGGAGATGTGAGCATCGTGCGTGTCGGTATCGGAACGGACGTGCATCCCGTGGAGCCCGGTCGGCCCTGCCGGTTGGCCGGTCTGCTGTTCGAGGACGCCGACGGCTGCGCGGGCCACTCGGACGGTGACGTCGCCGCGCACGCCCTGTGCGATGCCGTGCTCTCGGCCGCCGGTCTCGGCGACCTCGGAGCCGTCTTCGGTACGGGGCGACCCGAGATGGCCGGTGCCTCCGGCGTCGCCATGCTCGAGGAGGTGCGACGTCTGCTCGCCGACGCCGGCTGGGTGGTGGGCAACGCCGCCGTTCAGGTGATCGGGAACCGCCCGAAGATCGGGCCGCGACGCGAGGAGGCGCAGGCGGTGCTGTCCGCGGCGCTCGGCGGTCCGGTCTCCGTGTCGGCAACCACGACGGACGGACTCGGCCTCACCGGCCGGGGGGAAGGTGTGGCCGCGGTTGCGACCGCACTGGTCCTGGCGCAGCAGGACGAGCGGTAGGATCGACGGTCGTGACCTTGCGCTTATACGACACCGAATCGCGGGCCGTGCGGGATTTCGAACCGCTGACCCCCGGCCAGGCCTCGGTGTACCTGTGTGGGGCCACCGTCCAAGGCGAACCCCATATCGGGCACGTACGCAGCGGCGTTGCGTTCGACGTGCTCCGCCGATGGCTCGGAGCCAAGGGCCTCGATGTCCTGTTTGTGAGAAATGTCACAGACATCGAAGACAAGATTCTTCGCAAGGCAGCAGAAGCGGGCCGGCCGTGGTGGGAATGGGCCTCGACCTACGAGCGGGCCTTCAACCGCGCCTACGACGCGCTCGGTGTGCTTCCCCCCTCGGTGGAACCCCGCGCGACCGGCCACATCACACAGATGATCGAACTCATCCAGCGTCTCATCGACGCCGGGCACGCCTACGCCGCCGACGGCGACGTCTATTTCGACGTGCTGAGCTATCCGGAATACGGAGCCCTTTCCGGTCACCGCATCGAGGACGTCCATCAGGGTGAGAGCGCCGGACTCGGCAAGCGCGACCCGCGAGACTTCACGCTGTGGAAGGCCGAGAAGCCCGGGGAGCCGTCGTGGCCCACCCCGTGGGGGCGCGGTCGTCCCGGTTGGCATCTCGAGTGCTCCGCGATGGCGGGCTTCTATCTCGGGGGCACCTTCGACATCCACTGCGGAGGCATGGACCTCGTCTTCCCGCACCACGAGAACGAGATGGCCCAGTCCCGCGCCGTAGGCGACGGCTTCGCCCGCTACTGGCTGCACAACGGCTGGGTGACGATGGGCGGCGAGAAGATGTCGAAGTCGCTCGGCAACGTGCTGTCCATCCCCAACGTGCTCGCCCGGGTCCGCCCGCAGGAACTGCGGTACTACCTCGGCAGCGCCCACTACCGTTCGATGCTCGAGTATTCCGACGACGCGCTCGCCGAAGCGGCGGCGGCCTACCGGGGGCTCGAGTCGTTCGTGCTCAAGACCCGCGACCGGGCCGGAGAGGTACCCGTGGGTGCCTGGACGGACGCCTTCGCCGAAGCACTCGACGACGACCTCGGTGTGCCCAAGGCGCTCGCCGAGATCCACCGCAAGCGCAGCGAAGGCAACAAGGCGCTCGACAACGGTGATCTCGACGCGGCCGTGCAGATCGCGTCGCAGATCCGGAGCATGCTCGGCATCCTCGGTGTCGACCCGCTCGACGAGCACTGGTGCTCCACCGACGATTCCGGATCGGCCGCGCTCACGGCCCTCGACGTCCTGGTCGGCGCGGATCTCGAACGCCGCACGACCGCCCGGGCCGAGAAGAACTGGGCGGTGGCCGACGAGGTGCGGGATCGTCTCGCAGCTGCGGGGGTCGAAGTGACCGATACGCCCAACGGACCCGAGTGGTCTCTGAAAGCAGGACAGTGATGGCAGGCAATTCCCAGCGTCGCGGCGCTATTCGTAAGGGCGGCACGAAGAAGGGCCAGGTCGTCGGGTCCGGCGGGCAGCGGCGTCGCGGCCTCGAAGCGCGCGGTGCCACCCCGAAGGCCGAGGACCGGCCCTACCACCCCGCCGCGCGGCGTGCCCGGGCCGCGGCCAAGGCCGCAGATCCTCGCGGCGGCGGTCGTCGCCCCGCAGCAGGTCGCAAGGCCGAGGACGGCCCGGAGATGGTGCTGGGCCGCAACCCGGTCGTCGAGTGCCTGCGTGCCGGTGTCCCCGCGACCGCTCTGTACGTCGCCCTCGGCGCGGAGTCCGACGAGCGGCTCAAGGAAGCCGTGCAACGCTCGGCCGAGATGGGCATCTCGATCCTCGAGGTCTCGCGTTCCGAACTCGACCGCCTGTCGGCCAACGGGATGCATCAGGGCATCGGTCTCCAGGTGCCGCCGTACCGCTACGCGCATCCCGACGACCTGCTCGCCCGCGCCGCGGAGAATCACGAGCGGCCGCTGCTCGTGGCCCTCGACAACATCTCCGATCCGCGCAATCTCGGTGCCGTGATCCGGTCGGTCGCGGCCTTCGGCGGGCACGGTGTGGTGATCCCGCAGCGCCGCTCGGCGTCGGTGACCGCGGTGGCGTGGCGCACGAGTGCCGGAGCCGCAGCGCGGCTGCCCGTCGCGCGTGCCACCAACCTCACGCGCACTCTCAAGGACTGGCAGTCCCGGGGTGTCCGCGTCGTCGGTCTCGATGCGGGTGGCGACACCAACCTCGACGATTTCGACGGCACCGATCCCGTGGTCGTGGTCGTGGGTTCCGAAGGCAAGGGACTCTCGCGCCTGGTGCGCGAGACCTGCGACGCGGTGCTGTCGATCCCGATGGCCGGCGACGTCGAGTCGCTCAACGCCTCCGTCGCCGCGGGTGTGGTGCTCGCCGACATCGCGCGGCAGCGCCGGGCCTGACCGACTACGCGGCAGCGCCGGGCCTGACCGACTACGCGGCAGCGCCGGGCCTGGCCGAGTCGGCCGGCTCTACCGCCACGAGGGCCTAGTCTGTCCTCGTGGCCGCCTCTCTGCCGTTCCGCACGACGGTGTTCGCGTTCCTCGAACGCTTCACCGGCAAGTCCATCGCCGACGCCCGCGTCGACGAGATTCCCGCACGCCGTGCTGCGCGCGCGAAACTGCTGGCGTCTCCGGTCGGCCGGTTGATCTCGGGCCGGCCGCATCCCGGCGTGCGGATCGAGGACAGGTGGGTCGATCTCGAGCACGACGCGATCGACGACCTCGAAGCCGAGGACTCGCCGGTCCGGACTCGTCTGAGGATCTATCGACCCTCCGCACGTGTGAGCGGCCCGCTGCCGGTCGTTCTGCTGTTCCACGGTGGGGGGTGGGTGCTCGGCAATCCGGAGCAGAACGAATGGTGGGCGAGTCACACGGCCGCGCGGACCCCGTGCGTGGTGGTGTCGGTGGATTACCGGCTCGCCCCCGAACATCCGTATCCCGCGGCGGTACTGGACTGCTGGGCCGCGTTCCGGTGGGTCGTCGCGCACGCTGCGGAGTTCGACGGTGATCCGTCCCGCGTCGTGGTCGCGGGCGACAGCGCCGGCGGCAATCTCGCCGCCGTGGTCGCCGATGTGGCCGGGCGGTCGGACGGTCCGCTGCCGGTCGGTCAGGTGCTGATCTATCCGGCGACGGAGATGGAGGAGGAGTTCCCGTCGGAGCGGCAGTTCGCGAACGCTCCGGTGCTCACCTCCCGCGGCATGCGGGCGTTCGTGCGTCTCTATCTCGCCGGAGCCGACCCGTATGCGCCGACCGCGGCACCGCTACGCGGCACGCTCGCCGGTGCCGCCGTGCCCGCCCTCGTGCAAGTGGCAGGACACGACCCGTTGCGCGACAACGCCGTTCGATATGCGTCGGCGTTGCGGGACAAGGGTGGTGACGTGACGGAGACCGACTACCCCCGCACGGTGCACGGCTATCTCAGCCTGCCGGGTATCTCGCCGCCGGCGGAACACGCACTCGACGAGGCGATCACCTTCGTGCGACGGGTGACGACCGCCGACCCGACGGACGAGGCCGATCCGTCCGTCCGGTCCCGGATCTGACGCTCGCAGGACCGGCCGATCACCGGACCGGTACGAACCGCACCCGCTGCCCGGGACGCAGTTGCGCCGCGACGGGCAGGTCGGCGGCGATCGCCACTGTGGCGACCGGATAGCCGCCCGTGACGGGATGGTCGGCGAGGAACAGCACCGGGTGCCCGTCCGGCGGTATCTGCAGCGACCCCGGAACCATGCCCTCACTGGGCATCTCCTCGTGCCGTGCCCGGTGCAGGCGGCCGGGGCCATGGAACCTGATGCCCACCCGGTCGAGTTGTGGTGTCACCGTCCAGGTCTCATGGAACAGGGCACGCAGTGATCCGGGGGTGAACCAGTCGTCGCGCGGCCCGGGCCGCACCCGGACCTCCACGGGATCGCCCATCGGTGGCGGCGGTGGGAACTGTTCCTCGTCGGGCAGGCCGGCCGACATCGCGCCGACGAGCAGCCGGTCGCCGGTGCGTACCGGTGACGGTCCGGTGTTCGACAAGGTGTCGGTGGATCTGCTGCCGAGCACCTCCGGGACATCGATGCCGCCGCGCACGGCGAGGTAGATCCGCAGGCCGTCGTTCGGCAGGCCGATCCGCAGTACGTCGTCGTTCCGCAGGGTGATGCGTGCCCAGTCGCCGACCGGACGATTGCACACGGTCACGTCGGCGCGGGCGCCTGTCACCGCCACGGTCGTCTCGCCGACGCTGCGGACGACGAGACCGCCGCCGGTCACCTCGAGTGTCGCGGCGTCCGGCCGGTTGCCCACGAGCCGATTCGCCGCGTCGTGCGCGCGCCGGTCGGCGGCACCGGACCGGGTGAGCCCCGAGGAGCCGTAACCGGGACGTCCGCGATCCTGCACCGTCGTGAGCATTCCACCGGAGATCACCTCGAACCACGCCACGACGTTCATTCTCACCCACCGCGTTCGCTTGCCCGGCCGAACTTCTACCGAAAGGACGGGATAGGTTGAAGATGATCGAGGACGGAGGTGCCGGGCATGGAGGAAGCGGACGTCCGTGCGACGACGAGACTCGTCGAGAAGGCCCTCGAGGCCGACGATCTTCCGGCAGCGCACGACGCCGTCGCGGAACTGAAGGTCGACCAGGTCGTCGACGTGCTCGAACGGCTCGGCCGGACCGACCGTGCGGTGCTCTACCGGCTTCTGGCCAAGGACCGTGCGATCGAGGTCTTCGAACATCTCGATCCGAGCATGCGGAGCGAACTGGTCCGCGGTCTACGCGACGATCAGGTGGCCGCGATCTTCGCCGGCCTCGAACCGGACGACCGGGTGGAACTGCTCGACGAGCTCCCCGCCACGGTCGCCTCGTCGCTGCTGCACGGACTGCCGCCGGACGAGCGGGAGATGACCTCCACGATTCTCGGCTATCCGCAGCGTGCGATCGGCCGGCGGATGAGTCCGGCCTTCGTGTCGTTGCGTCAGGACATGACCGCCGAGGAGGCGATGGACGCCGTACGTCGTCGCCTCGACGACGCGGAAACGGTGTACACCCTGCCGGTGGTGGACGACGGGCGCGTGCTCGTAGGTGTGATCGGCCTGCGCGCGCTGATGAGGGCGTCGCCGGGAACGGTGATCGCCGACATCATGAACGAACCGTACTGGGCCCGCGTCACCGACGATGCAGAGGAATCCGCGCGCCGATGTGCCGAACTCGAACTGTTGGCGTTGATCGTCGTCGACAGCGAGACCAGACTGGTGGGCATCCTCACCGTGGACGACGCCCTTCGGATCCTCGAGGTCGCCGACAGCGAGGATCAGGCCCGGATCGGTGGTACCGAGCCGCTGCGCCGGCCGTATCTCGCGACACCGGTCGGGCAGTTGGTGCGCTCACGGGTGGTGTGGTTGCTCGTCCTGGCGCTCGGCGCGACACTCACGGTCCAGGTCCTCGAGGTCTTCGAGTCGACCCTCGACCAGGTGGTCACTCTCGCGCTGTTCGTGCCGTTGATCATCGGCACCGGCGGGAACACCGGAAATCAGGCCGCCACCACCGTCACCCGCGCGCTGGCACTCGACGACGTGACACCGCACGACATCGGTAGGGTGATCGCCCGCGAGTTCCGGGTGGGTCTGTCCCTCGGAGTTCTGTTGGGAACGGTCGCGTTCGTCCTGACGTCCCTGGTCTACGACTCGTCGGTGGGTGCGGTGATCGGGTTGACGCTGGTGAGCACCTGCACTCTCGCAGCCACGGTCGGTGGTGCGATGCCGTTGGTGGCCAAATCGATTCGCGCCGATCCTGCAGTGTTCTCCAACCCGTTCATCACGACTTTCGTCGACGCGACCGGCCTGGTGATCTACTTCCTCATCGCGAAGACCGTGCTGGGTATTTGAGGGCAACGGCGCAGTAGGACCGAGCGCAACAGCGCAGTGGGACCGAGCGCAACGGCGCAGTGGAACCGAGGTCGAGCGAGCGGATCAGAGTGCTACGAAGCGCACCGTGTGTCCCGGCCGCAACAGTGCCGCAGGGGTTCGATCCGGTTGCCACAGCGGGGCGTCGGTGGTTCCGATCAGCTGCCACCCGCCCGGCGACTGCCGTGGGTAGACGCCCGAGAACTCGCCTGCGAGCCCCACTGCGCCGGACGGCACGGTGGTGCGCGGCGAACTGCGGCGCGGCACGTGCAACCGCGGGTCCCCACCGGTGAGATAGGCGAAGCCGGGCGCGAATCCGCCGAAGGCGACCGTCCAGAGGCTGCCGGTGTGGGCGGCAACCACGCCGTCGGCGCCCAGGCCGGTCGACTCACCGACCTCTTCGAGATCGGCTCCGTCGTACCGGACTTCGAGCGTCACCTCCTCGATGGTGGTGGCTCCCTCGGACAACGGTGGGGTGGTGGCGATCCACCGGTGCACGACCTGCACGTTCGTCTCGGTCGGATCGAAGCTCACCAGCAGCGTCCGAGCCGCCGGAACGAGATCGACGACGCCTCCGGGCCGCTCCCGGTCCAGCGCCCGGAAGTGGCCGAGAACCTGGTCGAGGGACTCGAACTCGGCGAGCAGTGCGCTGTCCCCGGCGCGGATGATCCTCATAGGTGTACCTCGCGGCGTCCCGGGAGTCACACGAACGCCCGGATGTCGATGTTCTCGGCGTCGAGGCGGCGCCGGACGGCGACGGCCACCGCCGTGGCGTCGGGGGAGTCGCCGTGGATGCACACCGACTGCGCTCCCACACGGATGTCGCTCCCGTCGATCGCGGTGACCACTCCCTCGGTGACCATGCGCAGGACCCGCTCGGCGATCTCGTCCGGATCGTGCAGTACCGCACCGGGTTCGCGCCGGGAGACCAGCGTCCCGGCGGGGGTGTAGGCGCGGTCGGCGAACGCCTCGGTGACGACCCTCAGACCGGCCCGTTCGGCTTCCTCGAGGAAGACGGAGTCGGGCAGCCCGAGGACGGGCAGTGAGGCGTCGTAGGCGCGCACCGCGTCCACCACGGCCCGGGCCTGCTCGCGATGATGGACGATCGCGTTGTACAGCGCGCCGTGGGGTTTGACGTAGCCGACCGACGAGCCCGCCGCTCGCGCGAGCCCGTCCAGTGCACCGATCTGGTAGATGATCTCGGCGGTGAGATCCGCGGACGGCACCTCGATGAAGCGGCGACCGAAGCCGGCGAGGTCGTTGTATCCGACCTGGGCGCCGATCCGCACCGCGCGCTTCGCGGCGCCGTGGCAGGTGCTCAGCAGGGTCGCCGGGTCGCCGGCGTGGAATCCGCACGCCACGTTGGCGCTGGTGACGATGTCGAGCATGGTCTCGTCGTCGCCCAGACGCCACCGGCCGTAACTCTCGCCGAGGTCGCTGTTGAGATCGATGCGGGTCACGCCCCGAGTCTAGGCGCCGTCGAGCACGTACAACCCGCGCCGGCCGAGCACCCGGCCTCGGGATCGCACACCGTGCCCGGGCTCGCACCACCGAGCGAATGCCAGGGCCACGGGACGATCGCGTTCGCGTCGGTCAGACAGCTGCGGCGACCCGTCCGGAACCCCGCCGGCTGCGGGCGGTGCCGATCACGCGGCACACCATGTAGATGACGAACGCGATCGTCGTGATGAACGCCGAGACCGGCACGCCGGGCGCCAGTGCGAGCAGGATGCCGCCGACCGCCGAGATCTCTGCGAAGACCACCGACAGCACGGTGGCGGCGAGCGGTCCGCTGACCACGCGTGCCGCCGCGGCGGCCGGGGTGATGAGCAGCGCCATCACCAGCAGCGCCCCGACGATCTGCACGCCGAGGGCGGCGGTGACACCGACGAGTACCGCGAACACGATCGACAACGCGCGGACCGGGACGCCGCGGGCGGCCGCGACCTCCGGGTCGGTGCTGGCGAACAGCAGCGGACGGTAGATCACCAGCAGCGTGAGGATCACGACGGCAGCGCACGCGGCGAGCAGGGCGATGCCGGTGCCACCGGGTGCCACGATCTGACCGGTGAGCAACGAGAAGGCGGCACCGGTGCGCCCGTCGTAGGCCCACAGCAGCAGGACGGCCAGGCCGAGACCGAAGGCCATCACCACACCGATGACGGAGTCCCGTTCGCGCGCACGTGTTCCCAGGACCCCGAAGAGGATCGCGGCGATCACGGCACCCACGACGGCGCCGAGCCCCACCGAGACCCCGACGATGAGCGCCGCGGCGGCGCCGGTGAGCGACAGCTCGGAGGTGCCGTGCACGGAGAACGCCATCTGACGGCTGATGATCAACGGGCCGATCACGCCGGCGAGCAGGCCGAGGATCGCACCGGCGACCAGCGCCTGCTGCACGAAGTCGTACTGCAGGAGTTCGGCGGTGGTCTCCACGTCGAACATCCGGCCCAGGGCGTCGGTGAACTTGCTGCTCATTCGTGGTCCTCGTGATCGTGGTGGACGCCTTCCCCGGGGCGCAGTCCGCCGGCGCTGCCGAGCGCGTCGATGGCGTCGCCGGTGCCGACCACCACCAGACGTCCGCGCATCTCGAGCACCTCGACGTCGGTGCGGTACAGCTCGGAGAGCACCTGCGAGGTCATCACCTCGGTGGGAGTGCCGATGCGGAACTGGCCGTCGACGAGGTACAGCACGCGATCCACCAGCGGCAGGATCGGGTTGATCTCGTGGGTGACGAACAGTACGGAGGTGTCGTGGTCGCGGCGGCGGCGGTCGATGAGCGACGACACCAGGTGCTGGTTGGCGAGATCGAGACTCAGCAACGGTTCGTCGCACAGGAGCACCCGCGGATCGCCCACGAGGGCCTGCGCGATACGCAGCCGCTGCTGCTCACCGCCGGAGAGTGTGCCGATCGGGGCGCCGGCATAGGACTCGGCGCCCACCTGGGCGATCGCGTCGTCGACCGCGACGCGGCGGCGCCGGCGGGTCCGCAGGCCGGTGCCCCACAGGTGTCCGTCCATACCGAGGCCGACGAGGTCGCGTCCCCGGAGCGGTACGCCCTCGTCGAGTGACTTCTGCTGCGGTACGTAGCCGACGTGGGAGTTCCCGGTTCGGACGGGCTGCCCGGCGATCGTCGCCGTTCCCGAGGTGAGCGGGAGCTGGCCGAGCAGCACCTTGAGCAGCGATGTCTTGCCGGCACCGTTGGGTCCGAGCACCGCCAGGAACTCGCCGGGTTCGACGACGAGGTCGAGACCTTCCCAGAGGACGCGATCTCCGAATGCCAGCCGGGCATCGCGGAGTTCGACGGTGGGTGTGCGGTCGGATGGAGGAGGTGTCACCGAAGTCCGTGTTCTCGATCGGATGGTCAGGAGGCGGTCTCGAGCGCGGCGGCGAGGGTCTCGGCGGTCCGGGCCTGCCACTGAATGTAGTCGACACCGTCGGGCAGGGTTTCGAAAACCTCGACCACCGCGACGCCCGACGACTCTGCTGCCGTGCGCATCTCGCGACTGATCCGGTCCTCGGTCTGCGGGTTGTAGATCAGGACGCGAACCTGCTTGTCGACCAGCAGTTGCCGCGTCGCCGCGATCGCCGCCGGGGACGGATCGGTGCCGTTCTCGATGGCGTTGGTGAAGTCCGGGGGAGTGACGTCGTCGAGTGCCGCGGCCGAGACGAGGTAGTGACCGATGGTCTCGGTCTGAGCGACGGGAGCGTTGCCGTGCGTGTCGGCGATCCTGTCGACGACATCCGCCACGGAGTGCAGATTCTCGTGGAATGCTGCCGCGTTGGTCTCGTAGACGGCGGCACCCTCGGGATCGAGTTCGGCGAGCCGGTCGGCGACCGCGTGCGCGACGGCGTCGGCGGTCGCGAGGTCGTACCAGACGTGCTCGTTGATGCCGCCGTGGTCGTGGCCCTCGTGCGAGTGACCGTCTCCGGTCTCGTGCGAATGATCATCGGAAATTGCTGTATCCGAATCATTCTCGGCCGAATCCTCGTTGCCGTGATCGTGCCCGGCATGCAGATCCGAGTACGCGCCGGACTCGAACAGGGTGAAGGCCTCGACGACGGCCGGCTTCTCGCCGCTCGCGTCGAGGATGTCGTCGACGAAGTGGTCGTAGCCGCCCCCGTTGTAGACCACGAGCGAGGCGTCGCTGATCGCCGCGGCGTCGAGGGGGCTGGCCTCGTAGGAGTGCGGGTCGGCGTTCGGTTCGGTGATGAGCGAGCGGACTTCGACGCGGTCTCCGGCCACGGCCTGCGCGATCGAACCCCACACGTTCGTGGAGGCGACGACGCTGATCGCGTCGTCGTCGGCGCCGGAGGTATCGGTGCCGCACGCGGCGAGTGCGGTCGCGCAGGCTACGGCAGCGGCTGCGAGGGCCGTGCGGGAGGACAGTCGCACAGTTCTTCTCCTGAGGATCGGCGGTCTTCGGCGAACGGGGTCCGGAACGACCGAGCGACCGACCCAAACGTTATTGGTAACCGTTACCGTTCCACTTTAGCGGACGGCGCGAAACCCTCCCACCATCCCTGAGTGGTCGTGAGCACCGACACAGGACTACGGTCCTCTCATGTCCAGGTCTCGTCAGCCGCGCCGACAGGCGACCCTGGCGTCGATAGCCGCCGAGTTGAAGATCTCCCGCACCACGGTCTCGAACGCGTACAACCGTCCCGATCAGTTGTCCGCCGAACTGCGTGAGCGTGTCCTCGAAGTTGCCAAGCGACGCGGATATGCCGGACCGGATCCGATGGCGCGGTCGCTGCGTACCCGCAAGGCCGGAGCGGTCGGGGTCCTGCTCACCGAAGCGTTGAGCTACTCCTTCCGGGATCCTGCCGCCATGAGCTTCCTGTCGGGACTGTCCGAGGCGTGCGAGGCGGCGGGGCAGGGGCTGTTGCTCATCCCCGCCGGACCCGGACGCACCGACGACGAGGCCGCACAGGTCGTGCACCGGTCGTCCGTCGACGGTTTCGTCGTGTACTCGGTCCCTGCCGAGGATCCCTATCTGGCGGCCGTACTCGAACGGCACCTCCCGGTCGTGGCGTGCGACCAGCCGCGCGGACTCGAGCACACCCCGGTGGTGGGCATCGACGACCGGCGGGCGATGCGCGATCTCGCGGCCCATCTCGTCGAGCTCGGCCACCGTGAGATCGGCATGTTGTCGATGCGCCTCGGCCGGGAACGACACGACGGGGTCGTCGATCTGTCGACCCTCGGGACCGGCGGTTTCCACGTGCAGCGAGAACGCATCCGCGGCGTCCAGGACGCCATGAGCGCTGCGGGCCTGGCCCCCGACTCGCTCACCGTCGTCGAGCGCTACACCCACACGGCGGAGGACGGCATGTCCGCCGCAGCGCAGATCATGCGGGTCAACCCGAGGATCACCGCGCTCGTGTGCACCACCGACGTACTCGCGCTCGGCGCGCTCGCATGGGCCAACCAGATGGGTCTCGACGTGCCCGGGCACCTGTCGATCACCGGATTCGACGGCATCGACGAAGCGATGCGCGAGGGTCTCACGACCGTGCGGCAACCGCAGAAGGACAAGGGGCGGCGCGCCGGCGAACTGCTCCTCGCCGCCCCGTCGCATTCCGGTGTACCCGCACTCGAGACCCTGGGCACCCAACTGTGGTTCGGCGCCACCTCGGGCCGGGTCGAGAGCGAGTGGTACGCGGAATAGGGCAGTGTCGCCGGCCGCAGGGTGTCAGCGAATCCGCTCGCCCATCGGCTTCGCCCCCGACAGCAGCTGGGCGCAGCGCAGCAGACCGATGTGGCTGTACGCCTGTGGGTGGTTGCCCAGCGAACGCTCCGCGACCGGGTCGTACTCCTCACTGAGCAGACCGGTCGGTCCGGCTGCGGCGACGAGCTGCGCGAACAGTGCTTCGGCGTCGTTGCGCTGCCCGATCAGCAGGTAGGCCGCCACGAGCCACGCCGCGCACAGGTGGAAGCCGCCTTCGCTACCGGGCAGGCCGTCGTCGCTGTGATAGCGATAGACGGTCGCGCCGCTGCGCAACTCCCGCTCGGTGGCCGCCACGGTCGCCCGGAACCGCTCGTCCTCCGGGTCGACGAGTCCGGTGAGGCCGATGAACAGGGTGGCCGCGTCGAGATCGGTGCCGTCGTAGGCCGAGGTGAACGACTGGACGTCGTCGTTCCAGCCCTTCTCGATGACCTCGTCGGCGATCTCGTCGCGCAGCGCCGCCCAACCCTCACCGGCGGTCCGGCCGAACTTCTCGGCGAGCGTCAGCGCCCGGTCGACGGTCAGCCACCCCATGACCTTCGAGTACACGTGGTGACGAGGTGCGTGGCGGATCTCCCAGATGCCGTGATCCGGCTCGAACCAGCGCCGTTCCACCGCGGTGACCATCGAGCAGACGAGCTCCCAGTCGCGGTCGGTGAGGGCCTGATCGTGGGGCGCGCCGCCTTCCTCGCGGCTGTGCGCGAGGTCGGCGATCAGGTCGACGATCGGACCGAACACGTCGAGCTGCACCTGCTGGTTCGCGGCGTTGCCGATACGCACGGGCCGCGAACCGGCGTAACCGGGAAGCGAGTCGAGCACGGCCTCGGGCGGAAGCGGTCCGCCGGCGAGCGTGTACAGCGGGTGCAGGCGTTCGGGGCCGGGGACGGTCTCGAGGACACGGTGGACCCAGTCGAGGTAGTTCTCGGCCTCCTCGAGCGATCCGACCCGCACGAGCGCCTGCGCCGTGAGCGCGGCGTCGCGCAGCCAGCAGTAGCGGTAGTCCCAGTTTCGGACCCCACCGATCTCCTCGGGGAGCGAGGTGGTCGCCGCGGCGAGGATCGAACCCGTCGGCCCGTGGACCAGCCCGCGCAGGGTGAGCGCCGAACGCTTCATGAGGTCGGGCTTGAGCGGCGGGAGTTCGAGGCGCGACGCCCACGTGTGCCAGTAGGCCTCGGACTGCGCCCGGCGTTCGACCTCCGGAACCGGGTGTTCGTCGAGATCATCGGTGCCGCAACGAAATTCGAGGATGATGTCGTTCTCGCTGGGGTCGACCACGGCATGGGCCGTCTGATGCACCCCATCGGTCGTGATGTCCCACCGCACACCGGGAGAGCGCAGCACGTAGGGCTCGTTGAAGCCCATCACGCGGATGCCGTCGTCCTCGACCTCGAGGGTCACCTGGCCCTGGCCGAACTCCGGTCGCGGCGCGAAGGTCACCACCGCGCTCGCGCGCCCGGTGATCACGCGGGTCAGATCCGTGCGGCCGGTCTCGACGTCGTGCGGGAGATAGTCGATCACCGCGAGCGACGCCCACCGGGTCACCACCGTCATCGTCGAGTCGACGTAACGCTGGCTGAGCGGCAGCGCCTGGCGGGTCGGGCCGATGGAGAAGTGACCGGCGGCGTCGCCACCGAGCAGGTGGGCGAAGACCGCGGCGGAATCGGGATCGGGGTGGCACAGCCAGGTGATCGTGCCGTCGGGGGTCACGAGCGCCTTCGAACGGGGACTCGCGAGCATCGTCAGACGTTCGATCGGGGCGACGTGGGCACCCGACAGCCACGTACGACGTTCCTCGAGCAGGAACGCCAGCGCCGCGATGACCTCTTCGCTGGTGCGGACGCGGTACTCGGCGGCGGTGTCACCGTCGCCGATCTTCACTCCGACATCCGGACCCTGCAGGGAACGGAAGGCCTTCTCGTCGGTCACGTCGTCGCCGAAGAACACCGCCGCGGTGGCGGCCTCCTGATGCCGGATGACGCCGAGGGCCTTGCCCTTGTCGGTGGGCACCACGGACAGCTCGATCACGGCTTTGCCCTCTGTCACCTGCACACCCGGGCGGAGAGCGAGATCGTTCCGCACGAGGTCGAGGGCCTGTTCGGCGTCGCCAGGGGTGGCGTTGCGCACGTGGAGCGCGGCGCTCGCAGGCTTGACCTCCACCCGCACGCCGGCGAACCGGGACGCCACGCCGTCCAGTCCTTCGACGATCGTGGCGAGCAGGTCCCTGGCCTCGGGATCGACCTCGTGGACGAATCCGATGTCGAACTCGGAACCGTGGCTGCCGACGAGCTTGACCTCGACCGGCAACCGCGACAGGGCGGCGAGATCCTTGAGGGCGCGACCCGAGATGACCGCCGCGGACGTCGAGGGAAGAGCTGCGAGGCCCCGCAGCGCCCGCACCGCATCGTCGTGCGGGTAGGCCTTCTCCGGGTCGCTCACGATGGGGGAGATGGTGCCGTCGTAATCGGTCGCCACGAGCAGACGGGGCGTCCGCGCGACAGCCACCAGAGCACGTCGAAGGTCAATCGGAAGATCGTGGGCACTCACCTGAACCACGTTAGGTCAGAGTCGGGCGGGAGTCGGACCCCGTCGGCCTTCCGAGTGCGTGTTTCCGGTTACAGAAGACGGGAAGCAACTCTCGTACTCCCGAGTCTCATACTCCCGAGGCGACCGTCTTCGGGGCGCGGGAGCCGTCTCCGAGCAGGAGATCCACGGTCAGTTCGAGCCGGCGGGCGACATCGGTGGCCGACGAACGGCGCGTGAGCCAGGCGACGAGATTCGACAGCCACACGTCGCTGATGACACGCGCGATGGCGAGTTCCTCCTCGGTGGGCTCGCCGTCGTTCATGGCCCGCGCGAACAGCCGGTCCATGAGGGTGCCGACCTGATCGACCTCGGCGGCGGCCGAGGCGTCGGCGAACATGAACGCCCGCGTCATGGCTTCGGTGAGCAGCGGATCGCGCTGCATCGCCTTGGTGATCAGACTCAGGACCAGGTGCATACGCTCGAGCGGGCTGTGGCCGGGTGGGATGCGGCCCTTGCCCTCGATACGGGCGAATTCACGGCCGAGGGCGGAGACCAGCAGGTGCACCTTGGACGGGAAGTACCGGTAGAGGGTGCCGACAGCGACGTCCGCTCGTTCGGCCACTGCCCGCATCTGCACGGCCTCGTATCCACCCTTGGACGCGAGCGCCAGGGTGGCGTCGAGAATCCGCTTACGCCGTTCCTTCTGGGCATTGGAACTGAGATCGTCCTCGGTGAGGGCGGTCAGAGTTCCGTGTCCATTGGCACGGGAGCGGGACGGGGTGGCCATAAATTCGTTTCCTCACGCCTTGACTCCGAATCGGTGTCATATTAGAACACGTTCTAGCAATGATGTCATTCGGAAGGGCGGAAACCGCTGTGAGTATCGCCACGACCGAGGAGCAGCGAGCCGTCCAGGCATCCGTGCAGGCCTGGTCACGCACCGTCGACCCCATCTCGACGATACGTCGCTCAGGCGACGCGACGTGGCGCGACGGCTGGTCGTCCCTCGCAGAACTCGGACTTTTCGGTGTCGCCGTCCCCGAGGACGCGGGCGGCCTCGGAGCGACCGCCGTGGACCTGGCCGTCATGCTCGAACAGGCCGCCCGCGAACTCGCGCCCGGCCCCGTCCTGACGACCGCCGTGGCGGCTCTCGTGTTCGGCCGCGCCGGGGAGGCTGTCGCCAAGACGACGGCGCGACTCGCCGAGGGCGAGGTCCCCACCGCGCTCGCGCTCGACTCGGCCGTGGCCGCCGAACCGGCAGGGGACGGATTCGTGCTGCGGGGCGAGGCCGGGCCGGCCGTGGGCGCCGAGGCCGGGATCGCTGTGCTCGTGCGTCTCGGGGGTGATGGTGATCCGGCCGTCGAATCCGCCGGTGGAGCCCCGGACATCGAACCCGCCGGCGGAGCCCCGGACATCGAACGCTGGGCGCTCGTCGAGGCCGACGATCCGGGTCTGCAGGTCGAGCCGCTCGACACCATCGACGCCTCCCGCGCGGTGGCCCGTGTCCGGTTCGACGGCGCGACCGTGCCGGCAGGGCGTGTCGCGACCGTCCCGGCCGGCTTCGTGCGCGACCTCACCGCCGGTCTCGCCGCCGCGGAACTGGCCGGCCTCGCCGGCTGGGCGCTGACCACCGCCGTCGACTACGCGAAGATCCGTGAGCAGTTCGGCAAACCGATCGGCGCGTTCCAGGCGGTCAAGCACATCTGTGCCGAAATGCTCTGCCGGACCGAGAAGATCCGGGCCGTGGCATGGGACGCAGCGGTCACTGTCGATTCGCAGCCCGACGAACTGCCGATCGCGGCGGCCGCTGCTGCGGCGATCGCGCTCGACGCCGCGGTCCGGACGGCCGAGGATGCGATCCAGGTGCTCGGCGGCATCGGCTTCACGTGGGAGCACGACGCGCACTTCTATCTTCGCCGCGCGGTCGCCACCCGGCAGGTACTCGGCGGCTCCACCGTGTGGCGGTCACGGCTCACCACCCTGGTCCGCGACGGCGCGCGTCGTCATCTCGGGATCGACCTGTCCGGACACGAGGAGGAGCGGGCACGGATCCGCGCCGAGATCGAGAGCATCGCCGCCGCGCCCGAGTCCGAGCAGCGTGTCGCTCTCGCCGAGTCGGGTCTGCTCGCACCGCACTGGCCGGCACCCTACGGTCGGGGAGCCGGCGCCGCCGAACAGCTCGTCGTCCAGGAGGAACTCGCCGCTGCCGGTATCGAACGCCCCGATCTCGTGATCGGCTGGTGGGCGGTGCCGACCGTCCTCCAGCACGGCACGCCCGAGCAGATCGAACGGTTCGTGATGCCCACCCTGCGCGGCGACGTGGTGTGGTGCCAGCTGTTCTCGGAACCCGGAGCGGGTTCGGATCTCGCGGCACTGCGCACGAGTGCCGAGAAGGTCGACGGGGGATGGGTGCTGCGCGGGCAGAAGGTGTGGACCTCGCTCGCTCAGCAGGCCGACTGGGCGATCTGCCTCGCCCGCACCGACCGCGATGTCCCCAAGCACAAGGGCATCACGTACTTCCTCGTCGACATGAAGTCCGCGGGTATCACGATCTCGCCGCTGCGGGAGATCACCGGCGACGCGCTGTTCAACGAGGTCTTCCTCGATTCGGTCTTCGTGCCGGACGAGTGCGTGGTCGGGAAACTCGGCGACGGCTGGAAGCTCGCCCGCACGACCCTCGCCAACGAGCGCGTCGCGATGGGCGGCAAGTCGTCGCTGGGCCCGCACATCGAAGAGCTGCTCGCTCTGTCGGCGCCGGACGATCCTGTGGCCGAGGACCGCATCGCGACGCAGATCGGTGAGGCGACGGTCGGTTCGCTCCTGGATCTGCGTGCCACCCTCGCGCAACTCGAGGGACAGGATCCCGGCGCCGCGTCGAGCGTCCGTAAACTCATCGGCGTGCGGCAGCGGCAGGACACCGCCGAACTCGCCATGGATCTCGCGGGCGAGGCCGGGTGGGTGGAAGGACCGCTCACCCGGGAGTTCCTCAACACCCGGTGCCTGACGATCGCCGGTGGAACCGAGCAGATTCTGCTGACCGTGGCGGCCGAGCGGCTCCTGGGGCTGCCGCGCGACTGAGGAGTCCTTCCGCCGGACGCCCGGGAATGCTACAACTGGAACACGTTCTATATCGAAGGTGGGTGACGGTGGACTTCGCACGTGACGAGACACAGGAGGAGATCGCCGGTGTGGCGGCCGGTCTCCTGAAACGCGGCCTCGCCGACGAAGCGCTGTGGGCCGCGCTGGCCGACGCCGACCTGCTGTCGCTCGCCCTGCCCGAACGGCTCGGCGGATCGGGGCTCGGGCTCGGTGAAGTGGCCACCGTCCTCACCGAGGTCGGACGCGGAGCGGCGCAGACGCCGGCCCTGGCCACCCTCGGCCTGGGCGTCCTGCCGATCCTCGCGCTCGCCTCCGAGCAGCAGCAGGACGAACTGCTCGCCGGCGTCGCGGAGGGAGCCGTCCTGACGGCCGCACTCGGTGAACCCGGCCGCGCCTTCCCGGAACAGCCGGCCGCCACCGCCGTCCGAACCGACGGGGGTCACGCGGTCACCGGGTCGTTCGTCGCCGTGCCCTACGCCGATCGGGCGCGCCTGGTGCTCCTGCCCACCGATGCCGGTGTGGTCGCGGTGGCTCCCGACGCCACCGGCGTGACCCTGCGTCCGAGCCCCACCTCGACCGGCTGCCCGGAGTTCTCGCTGCGCGCCGACGGCGCCGTCGGTGTCCTGCTCGCGGAGTCCGGTGCCGACGCCGTGGCGACCCTCCACCGGATCGCGCTCGCCGCTGTGGCGGCCTTCGCGGACGGACTGCTCTCCGGGGCGACCGAGCTCACCGCGAAGCACGTCAGCGAACGGCACCAGTTCGGCAAACCGCTCGCGACCTTCCAGGCCGTCGCGCAGCAGATCGCCGATGTCTACGTCACCGCGCGCACCCTGCACGTCGCGGCGTTGTCGTCGGTGTGGCGCCTGTCCGAAGGTCTCGACGCGGCAGACGATCTCGATGTCACCGCGTACTGGATCGCGGCCGAACTGCCTCCGGCCGTGCGTGTGCTGCACCATCTGCACGGCGGGGTGGGTGTCGACGAGACCTATCCACTGCACAAGTATTCGTCGGCCGCCAAGGACCTCGCCCGGTTGCTCGGCGGCGCCTCGTACCGACTCGACCTCGTGGGGGCCCGGTGTTCATCGATCTGACAGACGAGCAGCGCGCGCTGCAGGCCGAGCTGCGCCGCTATTTCGGCAATCTGGTCTCCCCGGAGGAGGCTGCGATCATGCGTACCGAACGGCACGGGCCCACCTACCGCGAGGTCGTCCGTCGAATGGGCAAGGACGGATGGCTCGGCGTCGGCTGGCCGGTGGAGTTCGGCGGCCACGGTTTCGGCGACGTCGAACAGCAGATCTTCGCCAACGAGGCCGTCCGGGCCGACGTCCCGTTGCCGAGCGTCACGCTGCAGACCGTCGGCCCGACGCTGCAGGTCTACGGCACCGACGAGCAGAAGCGGAAGTTCCTGCCCGCCATCCTCGCCGGCGAGGTGCACTTCGCGATCGGGTACTCCGAGCCGGAGGCCGGCACCGACCTCGCCGCACTGCGCACCACCGCGGTGCGCGACGGCGACCACTACATCGTCAACGGACAGAAGATCTTCACCACCGGTGGGCACGACGCCGACTACATCTGGCTCGCGGTCCGTACCGGCCCCGCCGACTCGCGTCACCGGGGCATCTCCGTGCTCATCGTCGACACGAAGGACCCGGGCTTCAGCTGGACGCCGATCATCACCTGCGACGGCGCCCATCACGTCAACGCCACCTACTACAGCGACGTGCGTGTTCCGGCCGAGATGCTCGTCGGCGAGGAGAACAAGGGCTGGAAGCTCATCACCACCCAGCTCAACCACGAACGCGTCATGCTCGGACCGGCCGGTCGTGTGGCGGGCATCTACGACCGGCTCGTCGAGTGGATCCGCGCGCACGAACTCCAGGACCGTCCCGAGGTGCGACGCGCACTCGGGGAGATCCACGCGACCTGGCGGCTCAACGAACTGCTCAACTGGCAGGTCGCGGCGAGCAGCAACGACGCCGTCGACATCGCCGACGCCTCGGCCACCAAGGTGTTCGCCACCGAGCGGATCCAGCGGGTCGGGCGTCTGGCCGAGGAGATCGTCGGTGCCTTCGGCGACCCCGCCGACGACGACACCGCCGAGCTGCTCCGCTGGCTCGACATGATGGCCAAACGCAACGTGGTCATCACCTTCGGTGGCGGCGTCAACGAGGTCATGCGCGAACTGATCGCGACGGCCGGACTGGGCATGCCACGGGTGCCGCGGTGACGCAGGAGAATTCGGTGACACGTGACGTTCCGGGAAGCACCCCGGAGGAGATCCTGCGGGCGGCCGAACAGGTGCGGAGCGACGGCTCGTCCGCACCCCGGCCCGGCCGCGATCCGGTGAATCTGCCGATGATCCGTAACTGGCTCGAGGCGATCGGCGACGGCAATCCGATCTACACCGACGAATCCGCGGCGATCGCCGCCGGTCACGGCGGTCTCGTGGCCCCGCCCGCCATGGCGCAGGTGTGGACGATGCGCGGTCTCGGCGCCGAACGGGAGAAGGACGATCCGCTCGGCCGGATGACGCAGATCCTCGACGACGCCGGATACACGTCGGTGGTCGCCACCAACTGCGACCAGATCTACCACCGCTACCTGCGTCACGGCGAACAGGTGACGATCGAGTCCACCCTCGAGGACGTCGTCGGCCCGAAGAAGACCGGCCTGGGGGAGGGCTGGTTCTTCACCACCCGCAACCTGTGGAGGGTCGGCGACGAGGTCGTCGCCGAAATGCTGTTCCGCATACTGAAGTTCGCCCCGCCGGCCAAGGTGGAGGAGGCGTCGTCCTCCGACGGCCGGGCACCGTCGGTTCCCGACGATCTCGACCCCACACGGTTGCTCCGCCCGTCCGTCTCCCGCGACACGCAGTTCTTCTGGGAGGGCGTCTCGGCCCACGAACTGCGCATCCAGCGACGCCCCGACGGCACGCTGCAGCACCCACCCGTCCCGGCGCTCTGGCTCGACAAGTCCGAGACCACCGACTACGTCGTGTCCTCCGGACGCGGAACGGTGTTCAGCTTCGTCGTCCACCACGCCCCGAAGGTGCCGGGACGGCAGCTGCCCTTCGTCGTCGCACTCGTCGAACTCGACGAAGGGGTGCGGATGCTCGGTGAACTCCGCGGCGCCGATCCCGGGCAGGTGCGGATCGGAATGCCGGTGGAAGCCACCTATCTCGATTTCCCCGGCGATGACGAGACCGGGGGAGAAGCGTGGACGCTGTACGCCTGGAAGCCTCTCGAGGAGGACGTGTGAGCGCCCCGACCGTCACGATCGGCGAGAACCTGCCCACTTCGACGATCCACGCGGATCCGACCTTCGTCGTGTCGACGGCCCTGGCCACCCGCGATTTCCAGGACGTGCACCACGACCGCGACAAGGCACAGCAACGCGGATCGAAGGACATCTTCGTCAACATCCTCACCGACACCGGGCTCGTGCAGCGCTACGTCACCGAGTGGGCAGGACCCCGAGCGGTGATCAGGTCGATCTCGCTGAGGCTGGGTGTGCCCTGGTACGCCTACGACACCCTGACCCTTTCCGGCACCGTTGCCTCCGTCGAGGGCGGACTGGTCACCGTCGACGTCACCGGCACCAACAGTCTGGGAAAACACATCACGGCCACAGCCACTTTCGTGATCGGAGGCACCGCATGAGCGGCCTGTCGGGTGCAGCGGCGATCGTCGGCATCGGTGCCACCGACTTCTCGAAGGACTCCGGTCGCAGCGAACTCCGCCTCGCCGCCGAAGCGGTACGCGCCGCCCTCGACGACGCGGGACTCACCCCGGACGACGTCGACGGCCTGGTCTCGTTCACGATGGACACCAACACCGAAGTGGCCGTGGCCCGTTCGGTGGGTATCCCTCACCTGAAGTTCTTCTCCCGCATCCACTACGGCGGCGGTGCGGCGTGCGCGACGGTGCAGCAGGCGGCGATGGCCGTCGCGACCGGCGTGGCCGACGTGGTGGTCGCCTACCGGGCATTCAACGAACGATCCGGGGCGCGTTACGGTCAGGTCAATACCGCACTTGCCGCGCAGGTGAATTCGTCGGGCACCGACAACGCGTTCTCCTACCCGCACGGGCTGAGCACCCCGGCCTCGTTCGTCGCGATGGTCGCGCAACGCTACATGCACGTCTCCGGTGCGACGAGTGCCGACTTCGGTGCCGTGGCCGTTGCGGACCGCGCTCATGCGGCAACCAATCCCGAGGCGTTCTTCCACGGGAAACCGATCACGCTCGAGGACCACCAGAACTCGCGGTGGATCGCCGAGCCGCTGCACCTGCTCGACTGCTGCCAGGAGTCCGACGGCGGCGTGGCGCTCGTCGTGACGAGCGCCGAGCGGGCGAAGGACCTGAAGCAGACTCCCGCGGTGATCGCCGCCGCGGCACAGGGAAGCGGTCCCGACCAGTACATCATGACCAGTTACTACCGGGACGGGCTCGCAGGACTGCCCGAGATGGGCATCGTCGGCGACCAGTTGTGGAAACAGGCCGGCATCGGACCGCAGGACGTCGCGACGGCCGTCCTCTACGACCATTTCACCCCGTACGTGCTCATGCAGCTCGAAGAACTCGGATTCTGCGGACGCGGTGAGGCCAAGGACTTCGTCGCCGACGGCATCCAGGTCGGCGGGCGGCTGCCGATCAACACTCACGGCGGTCAGCTGGGTGAGGCCTACATCCACGGTATGAACGGCATCGCCGAGGGCGTCCGGCAGATCCGCGGCACGGCGGTCAACCAGGTCGACGACGTCGGCCACGTCCTGGTCACGGCAGGAACGGGAGTTCCGACCTCGGGACTGGTGCTGTCGCGGTCCTGACGCCGTTTCGCTCCCACGGGGACGCGGGCCTGCCTACGATGAAGGCCCACGCTCCGGCGAGATCCCTGTGGGAGGACCCGTGTCGGTCACGGACGGACATGTCGTGCATCCGACCCGCGAACAGCGGGTCCGGAACGGCCTCGCCGCTCGGAGGGTCACTCCCGTCGAGTCGCTGGCCGATCTCGGGGAGTCGTCCCGGGATCCGATCGCGCTGCTCGAGAGCCAGGCGCAGTCCCGCGTCCCTCAGCTCGTCCCGGTGCGATACGGCCGCATGGCGACATCGGCGTTCGCGTTCTTCCGCGGTGCCGCGCTGGTGATGGCCGACGATCTGTCGCGCACGCCCGACAGCGGTCTGCACACACAGTTGTGCGGCGACGCCCACGCGAGCAATTTCGGCCTGTTCGCGACTCCGGAACGGAAGACGGCCTTCGACGTCAACGACTTCGACGAAACGTATCCGGGGCCGTTCGAATGGGACGTCAAGCGCCTGGTCGCAAGCCTCGAGATCGCGGGCCGCGACAACGGGTTCACCACGAAGGAATGCCGGAAGATCACCCGGGCGTGTGCGGCCGAGTATCGCGAGACCATGTGCAGACAGGCGCAACTCGGAAATCTGGCGGTGCGGTATTCCCACCTCGATCCCACGGTCGAGATAGCGGAGTCGGGTGGCGTGCTGGATGCGAAGATGGAGAAACGCACCCGGAAAGCGCTCGACAAGGCCTCGCGGCGCGACAGCCTCCAGGCACTGGAGAAGCTGACCACCGTCATCGACGGTCACCGGCGGATCATCAGCGATCCGCCGCTCATCGTGCCCGTCGAAGAGGTCTTCGCCGATCTCGATGCCGAGGCGATCTACGACGAACTGTACGGCCGCGTCCGGTCGTACCGGGCGACGCTGCAGTGGGACCGCCGGGTCCTCCTCGAACAGTTCGAACTGGTCCAGGCGGCGCGGAAGGTCGTCGGAGTGGGAAGCGTCGGCACGCGGGCGTGGATCCTCCTGTTGCGGGGTGTGGACGACGACGATCCGCTGTTCCTGCAGGCGAAGGAAGCCCAGCGTTCGGTGTTGTCGTACTACGTGGACGGGCCGTCCTTCCGCAACGAGGGCGAACGCGTCGTGAACGGTCAGCGCCTGATGCAGTCCGCGAGCGACATCTTCCTCGGCTGGCAGCGGGGTACGGGCGCCGACGGAGTGGACCGGGACTTCTACATCCGTCAGCTCCGCGACGGTAAGGGCTCGGCGGTGATCGAGGAGATGGTGCCCAAGGGCCTGAAGCTCTACGGGCGGTTGTGCGCGCGGGTCCTCGCCTACGCCCACGCCCGGGCGGGCGACCGGATCGCGCTGGCGGCCTATCTCGGCACGGACGACCAGTTCGACGAGGCGCTCGCGTCCTTCGCGGTGGCCTACGCGGACCGGACCGAGCGCGACCTGCAGGCACTGCACGACGCAGTGGACCAGGGCCGGGTGAAGGCCCGGTCCGGACTCTGATCCCGTCTTCGCCTCGACGGTCCCGGACCCTTCCGGTGTCCGGGACCGCGAGTTCGTCCTCGGCGATCGGCAGGGTACAAGTGACGCAACCACGCGCCGACGGAAGGACGTCATGATGGGTTTCGAGGGCAGGGTCGCATTCGTCACGGGAGCAGCGCGAGGACAGGGTCGCTCGCATGCCGTCGCATTCGCCGAGGCCGGAGCGGATCTGGTGATCTGCGATCGGTGCACCGATTCACCGATGGTGGGCTACCCACTGGCGACGGAGGAGGATCTGGCCGAGACGGTGCGCCTCGTCGAAGCCACCGGCCGCCGGGTCGTCTCGGCGACACTCGACACCGCCGACCGTCCGGCGATGGACGCGCTGGTAGCCCGCGCCCACGACGAATTGGGGCGTATCGACATCGCGGTCGCCAACGCCGGAGTGTCGGTGGCGGCACCGGTGCACCGCATGCCGCAGGCGATGTGGGACGAAGCGATCTCCTCGAATCTCACCGGGGTGTTCAACACCGTCGCCGCGGTGGCACCCGGGATGATCGAGCGCAATTACGGACGCATCGTGACGGTGTCGTCCATGCTCGGCCGGGCCGGCAATACCAACATGGTCGCCTATGCGGCGTCGAAGTGGGGCGTGATCGGCCTGACGAAGAGCGCGGCCCTGGACCTCGCGCAGAACGGCATCACCGTCAACGCGGTCGCTCCGGGCAACATCTCCACGCCGATGATCCACAACGACACGCTCTACGGGATGCTGCGGCCCGACCTCGAGCACCCGACCGCCGACGATGTCGCACCGGTGTTCACCTCGCTGCACGCGCAACCGGTTCCGTGGCTCGAACCTGCCGAGATCACCCGCGCCGTTCTCTTCTTCGCCGACGAGGCGTCCGCACACATCTCCGGTACCGTGCTGCCGATCGACGCGGGCAATGCCGCGCGGGTGACCGGCTGAGCATCTGTCGATGCGATGAGAAAACCTGTCGAATCGTGTCGGTCTCTTCGTGCACACTGTGCTAGCCACCACAGTCAGGGAGACACTCATGGCCGATGCCATAGTTGCAGAAGGACTGATCAAGACATACGGACAGGTCAGGGCGCTCGACGGTGTCGATCTGCGGGTGCCGGAAGGAACGGTCACCGCGCTGCTCGGCCCCAACGGGGCCGGTAAGACCACCACGGTGCGCGTCCTGACGACACTGCTCGTTCCCGATGCCGGTCGCGCCGAGGTAGCAGGATTCGACGTCTTCACCGAGGGGCGCGCACTCCGGTCCCGGATCGGCGCGTCGGGGCAGTACGCCGCGGTCGACGAATATCTCACGGGCTTCGAGAACCTCGAGATGGTCGGTCGTCTCTACCACCTCGGCACCAAACGAAGTCGGCTCCGGGCACGAGAACTGCTCGAGCAGTTCGACCTCGAGGAGGCGGGCGATCGCCCGGTCAAGGGTTATTCGGGCGGTATGCGGCGTCGCCTCGACCTCGCCGGTGCTCTCGTCGCCGATCCCCCGGTGCTCTTCCTCGACGAACCGACCACCGGGCTCGATCCGCGTGCCCGTCTCGGGTTGTGGGAGGTCATCGACACGCTGGTGCAACGCGGCACCACGTTGCTGCTGACCACTCAATACATGGACGAAGCCGAACGCCTCGCCGACGACATCGCCGTGATCGATCGCGGGAAGGTCATCGCTCGTGGCACCGCCGACGAACTCAAGAGCCGCGTCGGTGGCGAGCGCATCGAACTCGGCGTGGCCGAGGTCGAGCAGCGTGAGCGGGCGGTCCGCGAACTCGAATCGGTCGCGTCCGGCGAGATCAGGGTCGAGCGCAGCACCGGCCGTATCACCGTTCCGGTGAGCGCGGATTCCGGTGGCGGAACCGACGGTCTCGTGACCGCACTGGGGAAACTGTCGGCCGCAGGTATCCGGGTCTCCGACGTCGCGCTCCGCAAACCCACACTCGACGACGTGTTCCTCACGCTCACCGGGCACGGGACGGACGACAAGATCGAGGAGGCGGTGTCGTGAACACGCTCGAAACGATCGCCACCGACGGCCTGACCATCGCCAAGCGCAACATGATCAAGATCAAGCGTGTACCGGATCTCCTGGTGTTCACCACGCTCTCCCCGATCATGTTCGTGTTGCTGTTCGCCTATGTCTTCGGCAGCGCGATCGAGGTGCCCGGCATGTCGTACCGGGAGTTCCTCATCGCAGGCATCTTCACCCAGACGGTGATCTTCGGATCCACGTGGACGGGCCTCGGGATGGTCGAGGATCTCCAGAAGGGCATCATCGACCGGTTCCGGTCGCTGCCGATGGCGCCGTCCGCGGTGCTCATCGGACGCACCACCACCGACGTGCTGATCAATGTGCTCAGCCTTGTCGTGATGTCGTTGACCGGCCTGCTCGTAGGCTGGCGGATCAACACCTCGCTGGGAGAGGCCCTCGCCGGCTACCTGTTGCTGCTGTTGTTCGCCTACGCCCTGTCGTGGGTGATGGCCGTGATCGGCATGTGGATCCGCACACCCGAGGTCTTCAACAACGCCAGCTTCATGGTGATCTTCCCGCTGTCGTTCATCGCCAACACGTTCGTCGATCCGTCGACGATGCCACCGGTGCTGCGGACCATCGCCGAGTGGAATCCCATCTCGGCGCTGACGCAGGCGGTGCGCGAGTTGTTCGGCAACACCAATCCCATGGTGCCGCCACCGGACGTGTGGCCCCTGCAGAATCCGATCCTCGCATCGCTGATGTGGACGGCTCTGATGCTGATCGTGTTCGTGCCGTTCGCGATTCGGAGGTACCAGAAGGCCGTCAGTCGCTGACGGCCGAACTCACCTCCCCGTGGGACCGGTGGGACTCACTCGGGGTAGGGCGAGTACTGCCGCTGACGCAACAACGTGGCCAGGTGCACGGCGTTCCGGGCGACGGATTCGGTGGTCGAGCGCACCGCTTCGGGGATCTCGTCGAGATCCTTGAAGTCGGTGCCCGACATCGCTTCGCCGTTCCAGTAGGTCGACCCCTGGGCGGGAATGGAGAATCCGATGTCGTTGAGGCTCTGGAACAGGTCGGCGACGATCTTGTGCGCACCGTCCTCGTTGCCGACTACTGCGGCGATCCCGACCTTGCCCACCATGCGTGGCCGGTTCTCGTCGTCGGTGTTCGACAGTTCGGCATCGAGCCGCTCGAGGACACGCTGAGCGACACTCGACATGTGTCCCACCCAGGTCGGTGTGGCGATGAGCAGGATGTCGGCCGAGCCGATGCGCTCGACGATCTCCGGCCACTGATCCCCGTCGCCCATGTCGGCTTCCACACCCGGCGCGACGTCGAAATCGACGACCCGGACCGTTTCGACGCTGACGTCGTACTTCGACAGTGCGTCGAACACGTGCGCCACCATCTTGTCGGTGCTGGACTCGGCGGGAGACGGCTTGAGGGTGCAATTCAGTGCCACGGCGTGAAGTGCTGTCATGTGCCGTGGATACCCGCACACCGGGACGACAATCCCGTGTCCCCGATCGTGCGTCGCACGCTCAGCGTGCTCGTTCGGCCCAACGGTCGACGGCCGCCGAGAATTCCGACGACACGGGCAGAAGCGCGATCAGATCCGCCGGCCCCGGCTGCAGGGGGCCGAGTTCCTCGAGTCCGTGATTCGCGGTGGCGAAATGCTCGAACTGCAGGTCGGTGTGTGCGAGTGCAGCCCGCAGCGGTTCGACCTGCGCACAACTGATGTTCAGATCCTTGTCGGAGCAGGTGAGCAGCACAGGGGTGTCGGCCGCCAACCGGGCGGCGAGTTCGACCGGATCGAGCTCGTCGGCCTCGGCGAGGAACTTGGCGTTCGCGGCATTCAGGCCGAGCTGCGCGACGACCGGGTGCTGGTCGGCCGGCACGGTGCCGGTCGACCGCAACGATGCGACGGTGCGCGGCAGCTCGGCTCGCACGGCGTCGGCGTCGGCGCCGAGCTGCCCGGAATCGGCGAGCGCGGTGAGCTGGGCGGACAACAGATCCAGATAGCGCATCGGTAGCGGCGCCAACAGCGCGAAGCCGCTCCCGATGCCGCGATCGGCCAGTGCGAGTGCGGTCAGGCCGCCCTCGCTGTGTCCGAGGACGAGGATGTCCTCGGCGGCGACGCCGGTGCGTTCGCTGAGCAACCGCACGGCGGCCTCCGCATGATCGACCTGCTCGGTGAAGCCGTACTCGCCGACGGTCTCGGGGGTGTAGGTCCCGAGACCTGTCCGGCCGGCCCCGATCTTGTCGAACCGCAGGCTCGCGATGCCGTGGGCGGCGAGTGCGTCCGCGGAGCGCACCAGGGTGTCGGCCGCGGCGCCGGGCTGATTGCCGTTGCGATCGGTGGGGCCGCTGCCCGGAAGCAGCAGCGCGGCGGCGACCGTCGCACCGTCCGGACTGCGCAGACTGCCGTGGAAGGTGGTGCCGGCGGCCTCGAAGGTCACCGGGCTGTCGCTGCCGGTCGACACGGTGACCGAACCCGTATCGGGAAGAGCCGCGGCCGTTCCGGCGAGTGTCACACCTCCCGCGAGAACCAGCACGGGCACAGCAGCAGCACCGATCCACCTTCGCACGTTCCGCATGGGGCGAACCCTAGCAAAGGACCGCGCTGGGCCCGTGCCGAGCGAGCTGTGCCCGTGCGCAGTTCAGGGGAGGAGGGTGTCGATGAAAGTGTTGCTGAACACCCGATGCGGATCGAGGCGGTTGTACACCGCACGAGCCGAATCCCAGTTCTCGTCGGACGGTACGCCTTCCCGATAGGTCTCGGGTAGGCCCTGCGTCAGGATCTGCTCGTCCGTGTACGGCAGGTCGGGACCGAACGCCCAGCCCTTCGACCATTCGGGCCGGAAGGTCGAGTCGCTTCCGTTGTACCGCTGCCGCATCCACTGCTCCATCTCCCGGTAGAAGGCGAACATCCCGGGAGTGCCCGGAACGCCGAGGACGTTGAGCCAGATGGCCGTGTCCCATTCCGGGTGGTCGGGCCGCGGACGGGTCGAGGCGATCGTCGGAGGCCCTGCAGACGGGACGAGGACGTCCTCAGGACGATCCAGTCCGCAACAACGGATTTCGACCGGGCCGTTGAGGGGGAACTGCCCCAGGCCGCGATAGTGCTCGATGCGTTCGGCGAACCAGTGGGTGAAGTCGTGGATCACGTTGGCGATGTTGGCCCGGTTCGTGAGCACCGCGCCGCCGCCCTCGGTGAGACGCAGAGTGGTCGCCTTGATGTAGAACTGCAGATCCTTCGACCAGCCCCAGATGTCGGACGATCCCGTCGCCGCGAGACCGGCCACCGTCACGCCGTAGTAGGTCTGCCCGAAAGCCGGTGCGATCGACGTGTTCCCGGCCGTGATCTGCCCCAGCAGGTCGGTGATCGGTTCGGGCACGTTGTCGGAGAACGGATAGTTGTACGGTCCGGTCACTTCCCGCGAGGTGGCCGGCTTCTCCGGCGCGAGCGACCACACCTTCATCCACGGTTTGTCCGTGAACGGATACCAGATCGCCTCGGCGCGACCCGCAGAGGCGACGAACGATTCGAAGGTCCGACCCGACGCTCCGGCCGGCGCGAACAGTTCCTGCCAGGAGACGTCGGTGAAGGACCGGCACCGCATCCGGTAGTTCGGTCCGGCCTGCAGGGTGACGGACGTGATGAACGTGCGGCCGAGGTGGGTGAGCAGGGGAGTGATCTCGGGGTCGGCGCGGGTGAACGTGCGCAGCGCGTAGGCGCTGCCGTCCCATACGACGGCAGTCAGCTCGGTGACGAGGTTGCTCATCGACCCGAAAGTGTGTCCGGGAAGGGGGGATTCACCATCCGCGGGCAGAGCGGCGCCGTGGGCGTTCACGGCGAGTGCCCCTGCGATCGACAACACCCCGGGCGCAGGCAGATTCGCGAGTCCGAGACCGTGGTCCTGCAGTGCCGCGGTGATCGCGTCGAGTGTCGCGCCGGGATCGGCCGTGACGGTCGCGGGTGAGCCGCCGGGGTTCACCTGCACCCGGTTGAGGTGGAGCATGGTGTCGGCGAGGATCACCCGGTCGACGGGCGCACCGTTGACGATCGTCAGCGGTGTCCAGCCGTGCATCGCTCCGCGCGGTCGGATGGTGTATCCGCTCCGGTGTGCCCAGTTCACGAGACGCACGATGTCGTCGGGAGTGCGCGGCGCACAGGTCTGGATCGCGTCCAGCATGATCTCTTTCGACCAGTTCTGGTACGCCTGCTGATAGAGCTCGATGCCCTCGGGAAAGCCCGGTGGGGTAGGGAGTGTCGCCCCTGCCGATCCGGAAGGAACCGCGTGGACCGGAGTCCAGCCGCCGATCGCGGTGACGGCCAGCGCGCCTGCACCGGCCGCAAGGAAGCCGCGCCGCGACAGGCGCGGCGACGAATCACGAAGTGTCATTTCGTATGTCGCTCTTTCGGGGGGCGTGGCGCTCAGGCCACGGTGAGTACCACATCGGTCAGGGCGGGGGCGAGGTCGCGTTCGACCACGGATGCGGTGACGAGCTTGCGTTCGCCGTCGTTCCAGACGCGCACCCGGAGTGTCTCGCCGGGGAAGACCACGCCGGCGAAACGGGCACGGAATCCTTTCACGCGGGACGCGTCCGCATCCAGCAGGTTGTCGGTCACGGCCCTGCACACGATGCCGTAGGTGCACAGCCCGTGCAGGATGGGTGCGGGAAATCCTGCCGCGGAAGCGAACTCCGGATCGGAATGGAGCGGGTTGCGGTCGCCGCACAGCCGGTACAGCAACGCTTGCTGAGGCAGGGTGGGCACGTCGAACTCGGCATCCGGCGCGCGATCGGGGTACTCCACCGACTCCGACGGTCCACGTTCACCGCCGAAACCGCCCTCGCCGCGAGCGAAGATCGACGACCGTGCGGTCCACAGGGGGGTGCCGTCGAGATCCTCGGTCCTCGATTCCTGGACGACGACAGCGGCCTTGCCCTTGTCCCATACCTCGGCGATGCGGGTGATCGTGCGTCCCTTGCCCGAAGCCGGGACGGGTGCGTGCACGGTCACCTCCTGACTGCCGTGGACGACTCGGGCGAGATCGATCTCGATTCCGGGGAACGACACCTTCGGCGGCTCGACCTGGTGGAAGGTCGCGGCGACGGTCGCGAAGGTGGGGAGCACCTGGGGCTCCTTGTCGTGGAGGTATCGGAGTTCGCCTGCGTCGGTCGGGCGGGAACCGGCACCGATGCCGAGGTTGTAGAGCTGGACATCGGTACTGTTCCACTCGAATTCCTGGGCGGGCAGTTCGGCTCCGACGGCAACCGAGGGATCGATGGGCACAGGCGCTTCCTTTCTACGGCTCGAACTCGGGTCGGTCGGGTCACACGGTGTCGGCGGATGCTCGCATTTCTCCGGTGTGGTCGTCACGTGTGCGGTCGAGGATGTCGAGTGCCGCGAGGTAGCCGAAGGTCATCGCCGGTCCGATGGTGGCGCCGGGGCCGGCATAGGTGTGGCCCATGACCGGCGAGCTGACGTTGCCGGTCGCGTAGAGGCCGTCGATCACGGTGCCGTCCTCGCGCAGGACCCGGCCGTGGACGTCGGTGACGAGGCCACCCTTGGTGCCGAGATCACCGGGGACCACCGCGAACGCGTAGAACGGGGCCTTGTCGACCACGCCGAGGCTCGGGTTCGGCTTGTTGCGCGGGTCCCCGTAGTAGTGGTCGTAGTGGGATTCGCCGCGGCCGAAGTCCTCGTCCTTCCCGGCGCGTGCGAACCCGTTGAACCGCTGCACGGTCTCGGTGAGGGCGTCGGCCGGCACCCCGATCCTCTCGGCGAGTTCGGCGATGGAACCGGCCTTGACGAGTACGCCGGCCTCGAACCACCGGCGGGGGAAGGGGGTGCGGGGTGTGATGCCGGCGAAGGTGTAGCGGTCGCGGTAACGCTGATCGAGGATCAGCCAGCTGGGGGTGTTCTCTCCCGGACCGTCGCCGCGTCCGTGCTTGCCGCCGTACATCGCATGGGTCGCCTCGACGTAAGGCGCCGACTCGTTGACGAAGCGCTTGCCCGCTGTATTGACCATGAGGCAACCGGGGAGACTGCGTTCCGACAGTGCGAACCACGGGCCGCCGGTGAGCGTGAAGGACGGCCCCCACCAGGCGTCGTCCATGAAGTCGACTGCGGCGCCGAGCTTCTGTCCGGCGAGGATGCCGTCGCCGGTGTTGGCCTTCGCCCCCACGGTCCACTCGGTGCCGATCGGCTGACGCTGGTACTGCGCCCGCATCTCGGCGTTGTGCTCGAAACCGCCGCTGGCGAGGATGACGCCCTTGCGGGCGCGGATGATGCGCTTCTCACCGTTCGCGACGACCTCGACACCGCGCACGGTGCCGTCCTCGACGACGAGGTCGGTAAGCGCGGTCTCCAGGAGGAGGGGGACGCCGGCGTCGCGCAGGCCGATTCGCAGACCGGCCATGAGTGCCTGGCCACGGACGAGCAGGTGCTTCCTGGTGAGATTCGCCCAGACGAAACGCGCCCCGACACGCACGGCGCGCACCGGTCCGCGCGGATTGCGCATGAGCAGGTTCAGCCACTTGTAGTCGGCCTGGGTGATGACGAAATTCTTGGGAGCGCGGGCGTAATCGGGTTCGAGGAGTGGGAGGTCCTCGCCGAGGCGACGCCCGTCGAAAGGCGCCGGTTCCACCGAACGGCCCCCGGGACGTCCGCCGGGCGCCTCGGGGTAGTAGTCGGAATAGCCCGGTACCCACTGCAGTTCGAGCGCGCTGTTCTTCAGGACGAAGGAGAGCATCTCCGGTCCGCGATCGATATAGGTGTCGATCTTCTCGGCGGGCACGTCGTCGCCGATGATGCTGTGGAGGTACTTCCGGGCTTCCTCGGGGGTGTCGTCCACTCCGGCGGCCTTCAGTGCCTCGTTGTTCGGGATCCACACACCTCCACCCGATCGGGCGCTCGACCCGCCGTAGCGCGGCGCCTTCTCGATCAGGACCACATCGGCACCCTTGCGGGCGGCGGTGACGGCGGCGGTCATCCCGCCGGCACCGCTGCCGACGACAACGATGTCGTATTCCTGCTTCGTCATGTAGAACACGTTATAGAAATGGCGGTGCCGAGTCCATCCCCGAAAACGAAGAGTCCTGGGCGTGAACCGAAGACGGCGTGATGTCGGCAGTGGAACCGGATATCACCGAGGAAAGGGAACGCGACAGCACCGTCGGTGGGACGGTGCTGTCGCGTGGTGGACCGGTGACCGGGTCGGTCAGGTGGGGGATCCGTCGGGCACGGGAAGGGTGCCGTCGAGCACGGCCCGGTCGATGCTCGCCCCGAGTTGCGGACACCCTTCGCGCGGCGTGATGGACGAACCTCGCGTCGAGGTGCTTCCTCGGAAGGTCGGGCACACGGTGTCCGGATCCTCCTGCCACTGCACGCTCGTGTGCGAGAGGCTGCTCTTGCGGACGAGGACGCACGTGCCGCACTCGCGGCACCGTACCTCGTGCTGGCCGGACTCCAGGTAGTTGATCTTGTCGATGGCGGTCTGAGCGGCGACGGCCTCGGCCCGGCCGGGCCACTCGGAGAAGTCCGGGGACTTCGCCCACCTGCTCTGTCGGGCCGAGGCGCTCATCGTCAGACCTCCGCTTCCTGCTGACCCTGTTCTTCCTCGCGCTTCGTGCGTTCGAGGTTCTCGGCGACTTCCTTCTCCCAGGCCTCGTTCGCCTTGGCGGTGTCGACTTCGAACTCGAAGCGGCCCGTCATCTTCTCCGTCACGTCGGCGACGTCGACGTAGAACTGCTCGTACCAGCGCCGGAGCTGGTAGACCGGACCGTCCTCGTCGCACAGCAGCGGATTCTCGATCTTGGTCTTGTTCTTCCAGATCTCGACGTCCTGCAGGAAGCCCTCACCGACACCTTCGGTGAGCTTGGCGGCCAGTGCATCCGACTGCTCCGCCGACATGCCCGTGGGCTTCTTGACGATGACGCCGTACTGGAGCATGAACGAATCGTGCGTGATCGGGTAATGGCAGTTGATCAACACGGATTCGGTCCGGTACCCGCCGTAGTTGTTCTCGAGCGGATTGATCATGTAGGACGGGCCGTAATAGGCCGCATACGACCGGAGTGTCGACTCCATGCCGTACTGCGTCGCCATGCCCTTGTCCGGCCGCCCCCGGGTGTTGAGGTACTGCTCGGCGATATGCCCCTCGAAGACGTTCTTGAAGAACGTGGGGAAGGCGTAGTGGATGTAGAAGAAGTGCGCCATGTCGACGACGTTGTCGATGATCTCCCGGCAGTTGGAACCTTCGATGAGGATCTGGTTCCAGGTCCAGTCCGTCCATTCGTCGCTGCCGTACTGCTCGATCTCGGGGATCGTGACGTCCGCCGGCGGCTCGTTGCCCTCGGGGTCGTTCCAGACGAACAGCTGTCCGTGGCGCTCCATCGTCGTCCACGCCCGGGTCCGCGCGAGCGGTGGGACGCGACGCGCATAGGGGATGTCGGTGCACTTGCCGTTGCCGCCCCACCGCCAGTCGTGGAACGGGCAGGCGACCGAGTCGCCCTTGATCTCCCCTTGCGACAGGTCGCCGCCCATGTGGCGGCAGTACGCGTCGAGCACCTTCAGATCGCCGTTGCTGTCGGCCCACACCACGAGTTTCGTGCCGAAGGCCTCGACGGCGTGGGGCTTGCCGTCCCTGAACGTGCGACCGAGGCCGAGGCAGTGCCAGCCTCGCGCGAAACGCGTCCGGACCTCTCCGACGTCGATCTCGCGAATCTGTGCCATGTCCGCTCACTTCCTTCCGGAAATCATCTCTAGAACACGTTATAGAACTCGCGTGCGGAGGGGAAGGGTTCGGGGACTTTGGTCCCTCTATAGGGATCACCTACCTGCGGTGCGCCTGCACCTCGACACGAATAAGAACATGTTCTAGTCTCGGTACAAGCGATCATTTCCTGAACAGACGGGAGCGTCCAGTGGGCGACCACGACAGCCACGAGGTACTGCAGCGGATCGACGCTCTGCTGCCCACGCTGCGCGAACGGGCGCAGGAGGCCGAGAATCTGCGCCGGGTACCCGACGACTCGATCAAGGAACTCCAGGAAGCCGGTTTCTTCAAACTTCTGCAACCGGCGCAGTGGGGCGGATACGAGGCCGATCCCGTCACCTTCTACACCGCGGTACGCGATATCGCGAGCGCGTGCGGATCGACCGGATGGGTCTCCGGCATCATCGGCGTCCACAACTGGCATCTCGCGCTCTTCGGGCAGCAGGCGCAGGAAGAGGTCTGGGGCGACGACACCGACGTGCGGATCTCCTCGTCCTACGCGCCGATGGGCGCCGGTGAGGTCGTCGACGGCGGATACAAGGTCAACGGTGCCTGGGCCTGGTCGTCGGGATGCGACCACGCGAGCTGGGTCGTCGTCGGTGGCCCCGTCATCAAGGACGGCCGGCCCGTGGACTTCGGCAGCTTCCTGATCCCGCGTTCCGAATACGAGATCGACGACGTGTGGCACGTGGTCGGCCTGCGGGGCACCGGATCCAACACGGTGAAGGTGAAGGACGTCTTCGTCCCCACCCACCGGTTCCTCAGCTTCAAGAGCATGAACGATCTCACCTCGCCCGGGCTCGAGCGCAACACCGCACCCGTCTACAAGATGCCGTGGGGCACCATCCATCCCACGACCATCTCGACACCCATCGTCGGTATGGCCTACGGCGCGTACGCGGCGCACGTCGAGCATCAGGGCAAACGGGTCCGCGCCGCCTACGCCGGCGAGAAGGCCAAGGACGATCCGTTCGCCAAGATCCGCATCGCCGAGGCGTCCAGCGACATCGACGCCGCATGGCGCCAGCTGTCGGGCAACGTCGCCGACGAATACGCCCATCTGGTCGCCGGACGGGAGGTTCCGATGGAACTGCGTCTGCGGGCACGTCGCGACCAGGTCCGCGCGACCGGCCGTGCCATCGCGTCGATCGACCGTCTCTTCGAGAACTCGGGTGCCACCGCACTCGCGGACGGCACACCGATCCAGCGTTTCTGGCGCGACGCACACGCCGGTCGCGTGCACGCCGCCAACGATGCCGAACGCGCCTACGTGATGTTCGGTGCCGCCGAGTTCGGCCTGCCGATCACCGACACGATGGTCTAGGGGTGGATGTGACCGCACTCGACGAGATCACCTACGAATCGACCTCCCGTTTCGCGCAGGTCCGCGACGACCTCCGCCTGCACTACCACGAGGCCGGCGTCGGCAACGACACCACGATCGTGCTGCTCCACGGCGGTGGGCCGGGCGCGTCGTCGTGGTCGAACTTCGCCAGGAACATCCCGGTGCTGGCACAACGGTTCCACGTGCTCGCCGTCGATCAGCCGGGTTACGGCAGATCCGACAAGCCCACCGAGCACCCGCAGTACTTCGTCCACAGTTCGTCGGCGCTGAAGGATCTGCTCGACACCCTCGGCATCACCGATCGCGTCCACCTCCTCGGCAACTCGCTGGGCGGTGGCGCGGCTGTGCGGTTCGCCCTCGACCACCCCGAGCGCGCCGGACGGCTCGTCCTGATGGGCCCGGGTGGGCTGAGCGTCAACCTGTTCGCGCCCGATCCCACCGAGGGCGTCAAGAATCTCGGCCGGTTCTCGTACGAGCCCACCCGCGAGAATCTCGAGGCGTTCCTGCGGATCATGGTCTTCGACCAGTCGCTGATCACTCCCGAGCTCGTCGAGGAGCGGTTCGCGTCGGCGAGCACCCCCGAGTCGCTCGCCGCGGCGAAGGCGATGGGAAAGTCGTTCTCCAGCGCCGAATTCGAGAAGGGCATGCTCTGGCGCGACGCCTACAAGCTCCGCCAGCGGGTCCTGCTGATCTGGGGCCGCGAGGACCGCGTGAACCCGCTCGACGGTGCTCTCGTCGCCCTCAAGATGATCCCCCGCGCCCAACTGCATGTGTTCGGTGGATGCGGCCACTGGGCACAGCTCGAGAAGTTCGACGAATTCAACCGCCTGACAGTGGATTTTCTCACGGATGGAGTCGAATAGATGAGTATCCGGTCGCTGGCATATCTGCGGATCGGCGCAACCGACGTACCGGCCTGGCGCGAGTACGGTCTGAAGGTCCTCGGCATGATCGAGGGCAAGGGCGTCCACTCCGATGCGCTGTACCTGCGGATGGACGACTTCCCGGCCCGCCTCGTGATCGAGCCGCACGAGTCCGACACGCTGCTCGTCTCGGGGTGGGAGACCGCGAACGCCGCCGATCTCCAGTCCGTTCGCGACAGCCTCTCGGCGGCGGGCGTGCCGTTCAAGGAAGGCACCGCCGAGCAGCTCGCCGATCGTCGCGTCGACGAACTGATCGTCTTCCAGGATCCGTCGGGCAACACGCTCGAGGCGTTCCACGGTGCCGCGCTCGAACATCGCCGCGTGGTCAGCCCGTACGGGCACAAGTTCGTCACCGGTGAACAGGGTCTCGGGCACGTGGTGCTCTCGACCCGCGACGACGAGGAATCGCTGCGCTTCTACCGCGACGTGCTCGGTTTCCGTCTGCGCGACTCCATGCGGATGCCCCCGCAGATGGTCGGCCGGCCCGCCGACGGAAAACCCGCCTGGCTGAGGTTCTTCGGATGCAACCCGCGCCACCACAGTCTGGCCTTCCTGCCCATGCCCACCCCGTCGGGCATCGTGCACCTCATGATCGAGGTGGAGAACTCCGACGACGTCGGTCTCGCCCTCGACCGCGCGCTGCGGAAGAAGGTCAGGATGTCCGCGACGCTGGGGCGCCACGTGAACGACAAGATGCTGTCCTTCTACATGAAGACCCCGGGGGGATTCGACGTGGAATTCGGTTGCGAGGGGCTGCAGGTCGAGGACGCCGACTGGATCGCCCGTGAATCCACGGCCGTGAGCCTGTGGGGGCACGACTTCTCGGTGGGAATGCAGTGATGACCGCGCCGGAGGCCGGACGGGACGGTGCGATCGACCCGCGGGCGTTCCGCACCGTGCTCGGGCAATTCTGCACCGGCGTCACCGTCATCACCACCACCGAGGACGACGGGACGCCGGTGGGATTCGCGTGCCAGTCGTTCGCCGCGTTGTCGCTCGACCCGCCGTTGGTGCTGTTCTGTCCCACGAAGCAGTCGCGGTCGTGGGCGGCGATCGAACGAGCCGGCCGGTTCTGCGTCAACGTTCTCGCCGAGGAGCAGCAGCAGACCTGCGCGCGGTTCGGCTCCCGCGAACCCGACAAGTTCGCCGGCCTCGATTGGACGTCCTCACCGCTGGGCTCACCCGTCCTCACCGGATCGCTCGCGCACATCGACTGCACGGTCGAGACGGTGCACGACGGGGGAGACCACTGGGTGGTGTTCGGGCGTGTGTCGTCGCTGAGCGAAGTGCGCGACGACAAGGAGCGCCCGCTGCTCTTCTACCGGGGGCAGTACACCGGGATCGAACCGGACAAGACCACTCCGGCGCCCTGGCGCGACGACCTCGAAGCGTTCCTCACCTCGGTCACGGAGGACACCTGGTTGTAGACCGCACGACGAAGCCGGGACGGCCACATGCGATGTGGCCGTCCCGGCTTCGTATGTGGATCAGGAACGGTCGGTGTCGGTCGCGTCGTCCGGCGATTCCTCGTAGTACTCCGTGGTCACGACGCGGCGCACCAGGCGCGGCTTGCGCGGTCGATCGTCGTCCGCGCTGCCTGTCGCGGCCGTGTCCGTCTTCGCGTCGGTCGTGCCCGTGTCGGTGCCGGCCGGCTGCGGCGGCGTGAAGTGCGCCGGCCCCGTCGGCCCCGGACCGACGATCTCCTGCTCACCGCCGGTGCCGCCGGGCGCCGCGTGGCGGGCGGTGTCCGCCGCCGAGTGTGCGGTGCCGGACGGGTGCGCGGTGCCGGACGGGGCGGCCGGTGTCGACGCGGTATGCCCGGGCATCGAGTGCTCGAGCGATTCGTCCCTCTGGCCCTCGCTCGGCCGGTAGTTGCCGGCGATCTCCTCACGAGCGACATCGGGCGGCGTCGGCGAATGCCCGGTGCTCGCGGTGGGCGCATGCCCGGTCCCCGCAGTGGGCGACTGTGCGGTCCCCGCAGTGGGCGACTGTGCGGTCCCCGCAGTGGGCGACTGTGCTGTCCCCGCAGTGGGCGACTGTGCTGTTCCCGCCGGCGCTGCGGTGCCGTACGACTCGCCGGTGTGCGGCGCTCCGGTACTGCCCGGTCCGCCGGCTGCACCACCGACGAGACCGCCACCACCGGCCGTGTTCCGGTCGTCGAGGCCCCTCCGGTCGTCGGTGAACCCGGTCCGGTCGTCGGTCGACCCAGCCCGCTCGTCCGTGAATCCGCCCCGGTCGCCGGTGGATCCACCCTCTGCATGGGTGTCCCCGAACCGGCGGTAGTAGCGGTACAGTTCGTCCTCTTCGAGCGGCGTCAGCTCACCGTTCTCGTCGATGTTCGGGGCGCCGGTGATCGTGTCCTTGTCGAAGGGCAGGCGCACTCCGCTGCTGTCGAGTTCGGCTTCGTCGATGGGGGCGAAGTGCCGGCGTGTGCCGAACAGTCCCGTGACGACGGTGATCCATGCGGGTCGGCCCGTGTCGTTGTCCAGGTACACCTCTCCGACGCGTCCGAGCTTGTCACCGTCGGGCCCGTACGCGGTGGCGCGAGCGAGGGTGTCGATGTCGTCGTTGCTGATCATGATGTCCTCATCCGTGGGCGATGCGGCTTACTGCAGTGCGGATGCCCTCCGGTGAGAGTGACGAAACGCCGTTGTCACACCGCTCGCCGTTGCGCGACCCCTCTCCGCGTGTTATCCATATTGTCAACAATCCGACAACAAGCATGAGGGTTCGCTCCCTCGGCTGTTCGGAGGGATCGTCATGACCCGACTGTCACCCCGCCTGCTGCAGGCGACGTCCGTCACCGTCGACCATGCCGAGGGGTGTTACGTCCACGGCACCGACGGACGCCGCTACCTCGACTTCACCGCCGGTATCGGCGTGACGAGCACCGGGCATTGTCATCCGCACGTCGTCGAAGCCGCGCGCCGGCAGATCGGCTCGCTCATCCACGGGCAGTACACGACCGTGATGCACCGGCCCCTGCTCGAACTCACCGAACGGCTGGGCACGGTACTGCCCGGAGGGCTCGACTCGTTGTTCTTCGCCAATTCGGGTAGCGAGGCCGTCGAAGCGGCGTTGCGGCTGGCCCGGCAGGCGACGGGACGCCCCGGAATCGTCGTCTTCCACGGCGGTTTCCACGGCCGGACCGTCGCCGCTGCGACGATGACGACCTCGGGAACCCGCTTCTCCGCTGGATTCTCACCGCTCATGGGTGGTGTACACGTCGCTCCGTTCCCCACCGCCTATCGATACGGCTGGTCGGAGGAGGAGGCGACCGACTTCGCGCTGCAGGAACTGGACTACCTGTTCGCGACCCTGGTGGCACCGGACGAGATCGCGGCCTTCGTCGTCGAACCGGTCCTGGGCGAGGGCGGCTACGTACCGGGGAACACGCGGTTCTTCCGCGGATTGCGGCAACGGGCCGACGAGCACGGCATCCTGCTCGTCTTCGACGAGATCCAGACCGGTTTCGGCCGCACCGGAAAGTTCTTCGGCCACCAGCACTTCGGAGTGCGACCCGACGTCATCACCATCGCCAAGGGGCTCGCGAGCGGTTTCCCGTTGTCGGGTATCGCCGCCTCCGAGGAGCTCATGGAGCGCGCCCGCCCGGGATCGCAGGGCGGGACGTACGGGGCGAATGCCGTCTCGTGCGCGGCGGCCGTGGCCACTCTCGACGTGATCGAGAAGGAAGGGCTCGTCGACAACGCGGCCACGCGTGGACGCGAACTGCTCTCCGGTGCGCGGGAGCGCGCGACCGGCGATATCGGCGACGTGCGGGGGCTCGGTCTCATGGTGGGCCTCGAATTCACCACCGAGGGGTCTCCCGATCGGGACCGCGCAACCGCCGCACAACAACTCGCATCCCGAAAGGGATTGCTGCTGTTGACCTGTGGTGCCCACATGAATGTGGTGCGTATGATCCCACCCCTGATCGTCACCGCGCAGCAGATCGATGATGCGCTCGGCATCTGGTCCGAAGTCCTCGCAGAGGTCCGATAATCCGTCGAACGAGGGAGTCCGCGTGGCCCGATACATCACGATCGCTCTCGACAAGCGCGACATCACGTGCAGAGCACGACTTCTCGACGACGAAGCGCCGCTCACCTGCGCGGCGGTGTGGGATGCGTTGCCGCAGAGCGGTGCCGCCTTCCATGCCAAGTACGCTCGCAACGAGTTGTACACCCTGGTGCCGAGGATCGCCGGGGCACCGCACCGGGAGAATCCGACGGTGACGCCGATCCCCGGCGACGTGTGCCTGTTCGATTTCGAACCGTGGGAGATCGGCAATCCCGCCTATGGCTACGAACCCGGCTCGCAGGCCCATGCCTCGCAGGGGGCGACCGATCTCGCGTTGTTCTACGGACGGAACAATCTGCTGCTCAACGGCGACGTGGGCTGGGTGCCGGGCAATGTCTTCGCGAGCATCGAGGACGGCCTGCCCGAACTCGCCGTCGCGTGCAACGACCTGTGGATCGGGGGTGTCGTAGGGGAGACGCTGAGCTTCGCCCGCGCGTAGACGGGCGCCGAACCGAACGGTACCGCGCGATGTGTGGTGCCGTTCGGTGGGTCAGCTCAGTGCGTGCTCGGCGAATCTCGCCACCGCGAGCAGCAGGTCGTCCGAGTGCCGCGGCCCGACGATCTGCAGACCCACGGGCAGGCCCGCCGAGGTCGTCCCGACGGGCAGGCTGATGGCGGGCTGCTGCGTGAGATTGAAGGGATAGGTGAACGGGGTCCACTGCGGCCACGAGGTCAGCGACGACCCCGGCGGCACGTCGTGGCCGGCCTCGAATGCGGGGATCGGCATCGTCGGGGTGAGCAGAACGTTGAACTTCTGGTGGAACATCCCCATCGTGATGCCGACCGCCGCCGCGACCGCGCGGGCTTCGAGATAGTCCACGGCACCGAGTTGTTCGCCGCGCGACCAGACGCGTCCGAGTCCGGGGTCCACCTTGTCCCGCGTGCCCTCGGGGAAGGTCTTCAGCATCGTGGCTGCGCCTGCCGCCCAGAGGTTCTCGAAAGCCTCGAGCGGGTCGGTGAAACCGGGATCGGCGGCGGTCACCCGTAGTCCTGCCTCGTCGAGCACGCGGACCGCCCGGTCGACGATCTCACCCACCTCGGGATCGACGTGGACGTATCCGAGGGTCTTCGAGTAGGCGACGTCCATCCCCACCACCTCACGGTGGAGGCCACCGCGGAAGGTCGTGAGGGGCGGTGCCAGCGCTGTCGGATCCCGGGGATCGGGCAGGGAGAGAATGTCGGTGAGCAGCGCCGCGTCCTCGACCGTCCGGGTGATCGGCCCGGCATGCGCGAGCGGCCCGAACGGACTGGCGGGGAAGATCGGGATCCGCCCGTGGGTGGGCTTGAATCCGACGACGCCGCAGAACGACGCGGGGATGCGGATGCTGCCCCCACCGTCGGTGCCGACGGAGCACGGACCGAATCCGGCCGCGACCGCCGCCGCGCTGCCCCCGGACGAGCCACCGGCGGTCTTCGTCGTGTCGGCGGGATTCGTGGTCACCCCGTAGAGTGCCGAATCGGTCACCGCCTTCCATGCGATCTCCGGAGTGGTGGTCTTGCCCACCAACACCATCCCGTCCTCCCGCAGCCGGGCCGCGACCGGGCTGTCGACGTTCCAGTCCTGGTTCTCGTCGACGGCCTGCGAACCTCGCAGGGTCGGCCATCCGTCGGTGAGGAAGACGTCTTTGATCGAGATGGGGACCCCGTCGAGCAGACCTTTCGAATAACCGGTCCGCCACCGCTCCTCGGACCTACGGGCCTGGTCGAGTGCCTTCTCCTCGTCGACGAGGCAGAACGAGTTGATCTCGCGGTCGTGGGATGCGATCCGATCGAGCACGGCTCGCGTCACCTCGACGGGAGACAACTTGCCCGAGGAGAAGGCCGACACGAGTTCGACGGCGGTCATCTCTGTGGGCTCCATCGTGCCTCCTTCTCGTCGGACGATGCCGACTCTCACGCGCCGGGCACGTAACCCAACTTCTTGTCCACCACGTTCCGAAGAGGTTCGCCACTGCGGTGACGGTGGAAGTTGTCGACGAAGACGTCCACCAGCGCGTCGCGCCAGCCGACGAAGTCTCCCGAATTGTGCGGGGTGATCGAGACATTCGGCATGTCCCAGAGCGGATGGTCGTCGGGGAGCGGTTCGACGTCGAACACGTCGAGTGCGGCGCCGGAGATCGTGCCGGCCCGCAGTGCCTCGACCAGGTCGCCGGTGCGCACGAGTTCGCCCCGCCCGACGTTGACGAACCGGGCCTGCGGCTTCATCGCGGCGAACATCCGGGCGTCGAACAGGTGCCGGGTCTGCTCCGTGAGCGGCGCGGCCACGACGACGAAATCGGCGTCGGCCAGGGCGGCCGGAAGATCGGCGGTCGCGGTGACGCTGCCGAAATCGGGGTCGTGGTGGCGAGGCCGTCGGCCGGAGCCGCGGACCGTCATCCCCACGGCGGAGAGCAGCCGCGCGATCGCGCGACCGATCGGACCGGTGCCGACGACGAGCACGGAGCGCCCGGCGATGCGTTCGGATTCGCGGTGCTTCCAGATGTGCCCGTGCTGGAGCCGCAGCGATTCGGGGATGTCCTTGGCGAAGGAGAGTATCTGGGCGAGCACGTATTCGGCGATCGCCCCGTCGAAGACTCCGCGGGAGTTGGTGACGACCACGTCGCTGTCGCGCAGCTCGGGGAACATGAGGGCGTCGACCCCGGCCGCGGCGACGTGGATCCATCGCAGGGACGTCGCGGCATGCCAGGCCGCAGGCAGGGCATCGGTGAGGAAGTCGTACGCGAACAGGATGTCGGCACCGTCGAGCGCAGCGACCAGACCGGCGGCGTCGGTACAGCGCACCGCGGCACGTTCGGCCACCGGGGTCATCCGCGCGCGGTCCGGCACGGCTTCGGCATGAAGCACTGCAACGACCGGCTCGGCATCCACGTTGACACCGTAGGAGCGCCTCGTATTATTGTCAACAATCCTCGAGGCTGAGGGAACTCTCGACGAAGCCGAGGGACCGTATGGAACTGAACATTCCCGAATTCGAAGGTCCTCTGGCTCAGCGGGGCATCGGTGTGATCGCACCCTTCGATCTCGCTCTGGAACGAGAATTGTGGCGATGGGCGCCGCTCGAGGTCAGCCTGCACCTCGCTCGGACCCCCTACGAACCGGTGCCGGTGAGCCGTGCCATGGCCGAACTGGTCTCCGACCGCCGGCACCTGATGGTCGCGACCCGCGACGTCCTGTCGGTGGAACCGGAAGTCGTTGCGTATCTGTGTACCTCGGGAAGTTTCGTCAACGGGGTGACCTACGAGAAGGCCCTGTGCGACGCGATCTGCGAGGCGGGCGCCTCGTGCGCGGTGACGACCTCCGGCGCGCTCCTCGAAGCGCTCCGGAAGCTCGACCTCACCCGCATCTCGGTGATCACTCCCTACGACCGGGAACTCACCGACCTGCTGCGCGACTTCCTGGACGAAGCCGGGACCGAGGTCGTCCGATCGTCGCATCTCGGTCTGGGCGGCGGCATCTGGAAGGTCAACTACCGCACCATCGCCGAACACATCATCGGGGCCGACACACCCGATGCGCAGGCGATCTTCGTCAGTTGCACCAACCTGCCGACCTACGACCTGATCGCACCGCTCGAACGGGAACTCGGCAAGCCGGTCCTCACGGCCAACCAGCTCACCATCTGGGCGTGCCTCGGCCGGATGAAACTGCCCATGACCGGGCCCGGGAAATGGTTGAGAGGAGTCTTCTGAATGCATCGTGCCCGCCCGACCGTCGGGATCGTCTATCCGGATCATGCCGCCGAGGACGACTATCCGTTCGCCGCAGAACTCCTGGGGGTGAACCTGCCCGTCGCCCACATCTACGGCACCGACCTGCATGCCGTTCCCGAACTCCTCGACCTGGGGAGCCCCGCCAGGCTCGCCGGAGGGGCGGCACAGTTCGCGGGTGAGCGCCTCGACGCCCTCGTGTGGGCGTGCACGTCGGGCAGCTTCGTCTACGGGCCCGAGGGGGCACGCACTCAGATCGAGCGGCTCTCCCGGGCTGCCGGGGGTGTGCCCACGACGAGCACCGGCATCGCGTTCGTCGCCGCGATCCGGTCCCTCGGGATCACCCGGACGGCCGTGGCGGCGAGTTATCCGCGCGATGTCGCCGACCTGTTCGTCGCCTTCCTCGCGGACGCCGGCATCGACATCGTGTCGCTCGCGGATGCCGGCATCGACACCGCCGCCGAGGTCGGCGCCCTGACCGGGGAGGCGGTGCTCGACTTCGTGCGAACCAACGATCACCCCGACGCCCAGGCGGTGCTGGTGCCCGACACCGCGATGCACACGCTGCGGATCGTGCGGGAGCTCGAGAAGGAGACCGGCAAACCGGTCCTCACCGCCAACCAGGTCACCGTATGGCACGGCCTGGAACTCGCCGGATATACAGTGGGATGCCCGGAGCTGGGCTCGCTGTTCGAGGAGGATGCCGATCATGGTGCTCGGTGATCTGGGAGATCTACGTCCTGTCACCCGTCCGTCCACGGCCGAGCTCATCGCCGAGCAGATCAGGTCGGCCATCGTCCGGGGCGTGCTCGCCCCCGGCGCGCAGCTGGGCGAAGCCGAACTCGCGGCGCACTTCCAGGTCTCCCGTGGGCCGCTGCGGGAAGCCATGCAGCGGTTGCTGTCCGAAGGACTGCTCTACAGCATCCGCAATCGCGGGATCTTCGTCACTCAGCTCACCTTCGACGACGTCGTCGACATCTACCGCAGTCGCCGGGTCATCGAGGGCGGCGCCCTCGACCTGGTGCTGAACGGCCGTCGCGAGCAGACGTGGAAGGCTCTCGAACCCGCGATCGACGAGATGCGCACCGCCGCCGAGCGCGAGGACGCCACCGGTGTCTCGGACGGCGACCGTCGTTTCCACGAGATCCTCGTGTCGAGCGCGGAGAGTCCGCGGCTCGTGCGGGCTGCCCGTACCCTGCTCGTCGAGACACGAATGTGCCTCGGCGCGTTGCAGACCACCTATCCCGACCTGCACGTGCAGGTGGACGAGCACGTCGTGCTCCGGGAGGCGATCCGTACCGCCGACCGGGACGATGTGCGGCGACTGCTCGACGAGCACCTGCACGACACGGTCACCCGGCTCCGCGAGCGTCAGGACGTCGACGGCGTGATCGCCTCGAGCTGATGCCGGTCAGTCGGGTGGGGTGAACGACGACAGGGCCGTCGCGGCGATGTAGTCCGCGGCGTCCTTCGTCGACAGTCGTCCGGCGACGACTTCGACTGCGGCGCAATGGACCAGGCTGTGCAGAACGGATGCCAACCAGGGTGACGGCAGGTCGGTGCGGAAGACCCCCTCGGCTCGACCGCGATCGATGAGGGCGGTCGCGCGGGCGAGCAGGCCGTCGTGGGCGGCACGGACCTCCTCGGCGGGCAGCGCTTGTCCGGCGGCGGCGAGCAGTGCCCCTGCGTCCGCGGTCAGCGACCACGAACCGGTGATCAGGCGGCGCAGGGCGTGGCGTGGGTCGCCGGTGAGGTCGATCCGGTCCACGGTCTCCTCCGCCTCGGCGAGCGCGCGGTGCACCACCGCTGTGACGAGTTCTGCGCGAGTGGGGAAGTGGCCGTAGAGCGTGACGCGACCGACGCCGGCGGTCTCGGCGATCTCCCCGATGCTCGCGTCGGGGTTGCGGCTCAGAGAGATCCGTGCGGCCTCGAGAATCGATTCGATGTTCCGTTCGGCGTCCGCGCGTTTCCTGACGCGGGGGGAGCTCGGTCGGACGGCTTCGGATCGGGGGGATGTCTTACCGGTGGTCACGGATCCTCCTCTTGTCGAACACCGGTGTTCAGGTTACGCTGATCGACAAATCGAACATCACTGTTCAACTTAGGCGGATCGCCATGACGAGTTCCGGCATCACCACTGTCCCCGTGGATCGACCTGCGGCGGGCGCCGGCCCGAAGGTGCTGCTACGAGGGGTGCTGCGTCGGTGGCCGAGCCTCGTCGCGGTCGCCCTCGCCGCCTTCGTCCTCGCGGACGGGGGAACCGACTTCCCGGCGATCCTGACCGGCGCGGCGCTCGTCTATCTCGGTGCGGCCGTACTGGGCCGCCGCAGTACGGCCTGGCCGTTGTTCCTCGGCGCCGTCGTGCTGATCGGGATCGGCAAGGTCGCCGTCGTCGCCTTCGGCATACCGGTGCCGGTCACCGGGGTGATGGTCGCTCTCGGTGCCGCCGGCGCCGTCTACGGGCTCGCGCGCACCCCGGCCGGCCGGACGATGCTCGTCGGGCCGTCGGCCGTGGCCATGCTCGGATTCGGGGCCGTCGCGGTGGCTGCACTGATGCTCGCTCCCGTCCCGGCCGGAGTGGTCGTCGGACTCGGACTGCTCGGCCACGCTGCGTGGGACTGTCTCCACTTCCGGCGGAACACCGTGGTCGCTCGCTCGCTGGCGGAGTTCTGCGGCGTACTCGACACCCTCCTGGGTGTCGCGGTGATCGTTCTCGCCGTGACGGGCGCGCTCTCCTGAGCGCGGTGGTCGTCGTCGGACGACGGTCGCGTCGCCGAAGGTCATCCGCAGGTCGGGTATCGACGACGAGGCGAGTGCGCGGCGGGGCAGGCCGAGCGAACGCAGTTCGTCGGCGATCGGATGCGTACCCAACCGCAGGGTCGCGCCGCCGAACCGGGTGCGCACCCCGCTCGGGTTCATCTCCCAGGTCGTGCGCCGGGTGATGCCGTCGATGTGCGAATACGCGGCGAGCGACGCGGCGAGACCTTTGCCGGGGACGGGAATTCCTGGCACTACCGTCAATTCGGCGATCAGCGCTCCGTCCGCAGAGACCGAACCGCGTCCGGTACTGCTGTCGTGGTCGACGTCGAAGTCGGCGAGGGTCTTGGGGAAGCCCCAGATGCCGCGTCCGGCCGCGAGGGTGAAGTCCCCGTCGACGGGCAGGTGGTGGATGAGTGCCCCGGCGCGCCCGCCGAGGAGGCTCCGCCAGTCTCCGATGATGCCGTCTCCGCGGTCGGGATGATCGCGGACGAGGAAGCACACCCCGAACTCGTTGTACGGACCGAGATCCCCGTCGACGTAGTCCACGAAGACGAGAGTGCAGATCCCGTGACCCGGCCGGTACTGCAGGATCTCGAGCCCGGTGTGGGCGACGAGTTCCTGCGCGGGGTGCACGGGAACGGAGAACATCCCCATGAACGCCGTGGCGGTCCGGACCTGCACGGGCATCGTGACCGGTCTGCCCAACACGAGATGCGTCGTCGTCTCGCTCATCGCTGCCTTCCGGAAGTCGGACGTGCGCACTCCAGTAATGAGAACACGTTCCAATTATGGAGGGAAGGGATCAGGCTGGTGCGCCGATGTTCATCTCGTCGGGATGCGCGCCCACCCGGGTGCCGTCGTCGAGGGTGTCGAGTTCGCTGAGGTCGAGTTCGTCGAGTTCGAAGTCGAAGACGTCGATGTTCTGGGAGATGCGCTGCTCGTGTACCGACTTCGGGATGACGATCAGACCGTTCTGCAGGTGCCAGCGGATGAGCACCTGCGCGGCCGACTTGCTGTGACGATCGGCGATACGGGTGACGATCGGATCGACGAGCAGGGTGTTCGGCTTCGAGTTCGGACCCCACCCCGAGTTGCTCGTGCCCCCGAGCGGGCTCCACGACTCCACGGCGATGCCGTGTTCGGACGCGAACCGGCGGATCCCCTGCTGCGGCAGATGCGGATGCAACTCCACCTGATCCACCGCCGGCAACAGTCCGCCGCGATCGACCAGCACCTGCAGATGGTGCGGTTCGAAATTGCACACCCCGACCGCCTTCGCGCGACCCGACTCGGCGATCTTCTCGAGCGCGTCCCAGGTACGCAGGATCCGCTCACGGTCCTGCAGCGGCCAATGGATGAGGTACAGGTCGACGTACTCGGTGCCCAGCTTCTTCAGGCTCGTGTCGAAGGCCTTCAGCGCCGGTTCGTAACCCTGATCCGAATTCCACAGCTTCGTGGTGACGAAGATGTCCTCGCGCGGCACCGGCGATGCGGCGAGCGCGCGACCGACGCCCTCCTCGTTGCCGTAGGCCGCGGCCGTATCGATGTGCCGGTAGCCGGCCTCGTCGATCGCGTATCGGACCGCGCGTTCGGTCTCGTCGTTTGTGGCCTGCCAGACACCCAGGCCCAGCTGCGGGATCGTCGTTCCGGAATTCAGCGTGATCGTGGGAGGTGTCATCTCTCCGACGTTAGCGAGCCACCGCGGCGGGCGCGAGCAATCCCGGATGATCAGGGGTTCCGGACCGCGGATACCGGGGAATCGAGGAGGCTCGTCACCGAAGGGTCGGGTCGGTGACGCGGTCGCCGCTCCCGGCGGTGCGGAAGACCGTGTCGGCGGCATCGGCGAGCGGATCGGCGGGCCGGACGTCGACGATGCGGTCGTAGACGATGCCTCCGTCGGGACACCACACCAGGACCCGCCGGGGACCGGGGTCGACGAAGTGCGCGATCATCGTCCCCGACGGTTCCACCGGCAGGCTCCGGGTGTTCCCGTTCGCGTCGGGGTCGACCCGGCAACTCTCCGGATGGACCGGCACACCGTGCACGGTCACCATGATCCGGGTGCGTCCCGGGACGACCTCCGCGGTCGCTGCGGCCCCGGCCACGCCCGGCGTGGCCAGGGTGATCGCAGCGGCGGACAGGACGGCGGCGGCACTCGCGTATCGGACTCTCATGTATCTCCTTCCGCAGGGATCGCCGCCGACGATATTGCTCAGGCCGAGATTGCGCCCAGGTATTCGCGAGGTTGCCCGAACAGCTGGGCGCTGCCGTGCGCCCGTTTGAAGAACAACTGTGCGTCGTGCTCCCAGGTGATCGCGATCCCGCCGTGAAGCTGCACGGCCTCGGCGGCGACCTGCTGGAGAGCTTCCGAGCAGTAGATCTTCGCGGCGTACGCGTCCTGCGGATCCTGCGACAGTGCCGCCGCGTAGGACATCGAACGTGCGGTCTCCACCAGTGCGTACATGTCGGCCATGCGGTGCTTGAGCGCCTGGAAGGAGCCGATGACGCGTCCGAACTGCTTGCGGTTCTTCGTGTACTCGACGGTCAGGTCGAGTACCGCCTGCGCGGCGCCGACCTGCTCGGCGGACAGGGCGATCGCGGCGGCCACCCGCAGCCGGTCGACGAGATCGTCGGACGACGACAGGCGACGACCGGTCACCGCGGAGAACGACACCTCCGCGAGGGCACGCGTGGGATCCATCGTGGGCACGCGGCGTCGCATCACCCCGTCGGCATCCGGATCGACCTCGAAGAGGGCCACCGAGTCGCCGTCGGCCGCGAGAACGAGCAGGACGGACGCGGTGTCACCTCCGAGCACGTAGTGCGCGGTACCGGTCAGCACGTCCCCGTCGGTGCTCACTCCGGGACGCTGCCATCCGGCGGCCGACGCCCAGCACACCGCCACGACCTCGCCGGCCGCGATGCCGGGAAGCAGGCGCGCCGCCGCGTCGGTATCACCGGACGACAGCACGGTCTGCGCCGCGAGCACCGCCGAACCCAGGAAGGGGGAGGGCGTGAGCGTGCGGCCGAGTTCCTCGAGCACCACGTGGGTTTCGACCCACGACGCACCCACACCGTCGTATTCCTCCGGGACGGCGAGGGCCGCGACACCGATCTGCTCGACGAGCATCGTCCACAGGTCGCCGTCGTAACCGTCGGCGGTGGTGATCGCGCGCCGGACGGCAGCCGAATCGGAATGCTTGGAGAGCAGAGTGCGCACCGATTCCCTCAGTGCGGCACGCTCTTCCGTTTCGAACGTCACGACGCCTCGCTCTCGAGTGCCGCGACCACGCGTGCCCGGTGCTCGTCGGGGGTGCCCAATGCGGTGACGAGCGCGCGGACCTTCGTGATCCACAGCGACAGATCGTATTCCTGGGTGTAACCGATGGCGCCGTGCACCTGCAGGGCCGTGCGCGCCGCGAGGTACGCGGCATCGCCGCACGCGACCTTGGCGGCCGAGACGTCGCGGGCCGCGGTGGGCAGACCGTCGCGGACGGCGAGCGCGGCGCCGTGCAGCAACGGACGCGCCATCTCGAGTGCGACCGCCACCTCGGCGAGGTGATGCTTGACCGCCTGGAAGGAACCGATGGCCCGCCCGAACTGCTTGCGCTGCTGAGCGTATTCGACCGTGGTGTCGAGCAGCGTCCGGCCGAGACCCTGCAATTGGGCGGCCGCGGCGAGCACACCGATGTCGAAGGCCGCGGCGGTGTCACAGGATCCGAGGGACTCGGTCGGAGTGAGCGAGGCGAGCGTCCGGGACCGGTCGACCGACCTGCGTGTTTCTCCGGCGGTGCCCACCGAGACGGTGCCGTCGGCAACGTGCAGCGCGAGATCGGTGACGTGCGCGTCCACCGCATAGGGAACGTGGGGGAGCATCGCGACCGTGGCGAGGGAACCCGCCGCGAGCAGCGCGAGCCGTTCCGGTGCCACGGATGCGAGCAGGGCCGGGGCCACCGCGACGGTCTCCACCACCGGGCCCGGCACGGCGTGGCGGCCGAGCTGTTCGACGGCGACGACGAGATCGACCGCGTCGGCGCCGAGTCCGTCGTGTTCCTCGGCCACGAGCAGGCCGTTGACGCCCGTCTCGGCGAGTCGCTGCCACACCTGCAGACCGGGAGCCGTGTCGCCGTCGTTCCAGGCGCGGATCACGGCGGGCATGTCCGATTTGGTGAGCAGGGCATCGATACTGGACGCGAAGTCCTCATGGGACTCGTCGAGTGCGAATCTCATCGGTCACCCCTCGGGAGGCCGAGCAGCCGCTCGGCGATGACGTTCTTCTGGATTTCGTTGGTGCCGGCGTAGATCGGTCCCGACAGGGAGAACAGGTAACCGTCGGTCCAGCCATCGGCAAGTTCCGCGTCGGGACCCTGCAGGTCGAGCGCGGTCTCGTGAGTGGCGATGTCCCAGTCGGACCAGAACACCTTGTTGATCGACGATTCGGCGCCGAGCTGCCCACCGGCCTGCAGCCGGGTCACGGTGGCCCAGGTCGACAGCTCGTAGGCACGAGCACCGATCCAGGCGTCGGCGACGCGGTTACGGAGGGCGGGATCGCCGTGCAGGGCGGAGTCGCGGTAGGAGCGCAGCAACCGGTCGGTGGCGGCGAGGAAGCGACCCGGCGAACGCAGCGACAGCCCGCGTTCGTTGGACGCCGTGCTCATCGCGACACGCCAGCCCTCGTTCACCCCACCGATGACGCCGGACTCACCGGGCTTCTCGGGGTCGTCGGGCACGAAGACGTCCTCGAGGAAGATCTCGGCGAAACCGGGTTCGCCGTCGAGCTGCGGGATGGGTCGGACCGTGACCCCTTCGGCCCGCAGGTCGAACATGAAGTAGGTGATTCCCTTGTGGCGCTGAGCTTCCGGATCGGACCGGAACAGGCCGAAGCCCATGTCGGCGTAGGAGGCGCGCGAGCTCCACGTCTTCTGGCCGTTGAGCAGCCAGCCGCCGTCGACCTTCGTGGCCGTCGAACGCAGCGACGCGAGGTCCGAACCCGATTCCGGCTCCGACCAGGCCTGCGCCCAGATGTCGTCGGCGCGGGCCATGCGGGGCATGATGCGTGCGAGCTGCTCGGGGTGCGCGTGCTCGAACAGAGTGGGGGCGAGCAGGAAGATGCCGTTCTGGCTCACACGTCCGGGTGCGCCCGAACGGTAGTACTCCTCCTCGAAGACCACCCACTGTTCGAGCGTCGCATCGCGGCCACCGAGTTCCTCGGGCCACGAGACGACCGCCAGTCGTGCGTCGGCGAGCCGCCGTTCCCACTCACGGTGCTGTTCGAAGCCTTCCGCGGTGTCCATCGACTTCAGCGGTGTGCTGGGAACGTTCGCCTCGAGGAAGGCGCGCACCTCGTCGCGGAACGCGACGGTGGCATCGTCGAGTTCGAGATTCACTACTTGGACCCTTCCTGGACCGGGCGCGCGCTCGCGGCCATCGACTTGGCGTTCATGCCGCCGAGAGAGTCGGTGCCGACCTCGGCGTTGTACGAATGAGCGAAGTGGTGCAGACCGAAGACCGAGTCCATGCCGTTGCGCATGCCCATCTGGTCCTCGCACTGGTTGACGGCACGCTTGGTGAGCGCGAGACCGAAACGGGGCATCTCCGCGATGCGGGCGGCGAGGGCGAGGGTCTCGGACTCGAGCTGCTCACGCGGGACGACACGGTTGACCATGCCGACCTCGTACGCGCGCTGCGCCGAGAAACGATCGCCGGTGTAGAGGATCTCCTTCGCGAAACGCGTCCCGAGGACCCACGGGTGGGCGAAGTACTCGACACCCGGGATACCCATGCGCACGACCGGGTCGGAGAAGAAGGCGTCGTCGGACGCGACGATGAGATCGCACACCCAGGCCAGCATCAGGCCGCCGGCGATGCACGCACCCTGCACCGAGGCGATGGTGGGCTTGGGGATCTCGCGCCAGCGGCGGCACATCCCCAGGTACACCTCCATCTCACGCGCGTAGCGCTGGTCGCCGCCCTCCTTGTCGACGTGGTCCCACCACATGACGGCCTTGTTCTCGTAGTGGACGTGATGGTCGCGGCCCGGGGTGCCCAGATCGTGACCGGCGGAGAAGTGCTTGCCGTTGCCGGCCAGCACGATCACCTTCACCTCGTCGTCCTCGACGGCCTTCTCGAAGGCCGCGTCGAGGGCGTAGGTCATGACCGAGTTCTGGGCGTTGCGATAGTCGGGTCGGTTGAGAGTGACGATCGCGATGCCGTCGCGCACCTCGTAGGTGACGACATCGGGTTCGTACGGGACGGTCATGACTTCTCCTCACGCAGAACGTTCTTCAGTACCTTGCCGGACGGGTTTCGGGGCAGCGCATCGACGAACCGTACCGAGCGCGGTGCCTTGAAGTTGGCGAGTTTCTCTCTGGCATACGCGATCACGTCGTCCTCGGTGAGGGGATACCCGTCCAGCGGGACGACGAAGGCGCGTCCCACCTCGCCCATGCGCCCGTCGGGGACACCGATCACGGCGACCTCGTGTACACCCGGCAGGCGCAGGAGAGCCGCCTCGACCTCGGCGGGATACACGTTGAATCCGCCGCTGATGTACATGTCCTTGAGCCGGTCGGTGATGTCGAGATAACCGCGGTCGTCGAGGACACCCACATCACCGGTGTGGAGCCAGCCGTCCTCGTCGATCGTCTTCGCGGTGGCTTCGGGGTCGTCGAGATAGCCCAACATCACATTGGGGCCGCGCAGAAGGATCTCACCCTTGTCGCCGATGCGTACCTCGAAGTCGGCGGTGGCGCGGCCCGACGAGGTCGACACGGTCACGGGATCGTCGTCGATACGGCACATCGTGGCCACCACGGCTTCGGTCTGCCCGTAGGCGGTGAGCACCGCGTCGAAGCTCAGCTCGGTCTGCATACGTTCGACGAGGGAGACGGGCACGGGTGCGGCGCCGGTGACGGCGATGCGCAGGTTGCTCAGGTCGTAGTCGCCGCGACGCGGGTGGTCGAGGATGCTCTGGTAGATCGTCGGTGCGCCGGGCAGCACACTGATGTTCTCCTGCGCGACGATGGCCATGACCTTCTCGGTGTCGAAGACGGCCATCGGCACGACGGTGGAGCCGGCGAGCAGCGCTGCGACGAAACCCGCCTTGTAGCCGAAGCTGTGGAAGAACGGGTTGATGATCAGGTAGTTGTCGTCGGGGGTCAGCGCGGCGCATTCGGCCCAGGCCTGTGCGACACCGATCAACTGACGGTGTGCGCTCAGGACGCCTTTGCTGCGACCTGTCGTACCGGATGTGAAGAGGATGTCGCACACGTCGTCGGGCCGTACCGATCGCGCGCGCTCGTCCGCCAGCTCGAGCAATCGCTCCGTGGCAAGACCGAGGAAGTCCTCCCACTCGAAGACATCGCCGCGCGGGGTGTCGTTGCCACCCAGTGGGATTCGTATCACCGTGGGAACGGTGAGGTCGGGCGCGGCCTCGCGCAGGGCGCCGAATCGGTCGGAGCCGAGGAAGTCGCCCGCGACGACGAGAGCGGCGGCCCGCACACGTTCGACGATGTCGGCTGCCTCGCTGCCGGTGTACCGGGTGTTGACGGGGACGACGACCCCACCCGCCCAGTGCACGCCCAGTGCGGCGACCTCCCAGTGGAAGGTGTTCGGGGACCAGATCGCGACCCGCTCACCGGGTTGCAGACCCCGCGCCACGAGCGCGGCAGCGAAAGCCCGGACGTGTTCGTGCAGTCGAGCGAAACTCAATCGGATGTTGCCGTCGACGAGGGCGCACCGGTCGGCGTGGTCGCGGACGGCACGGTTGAGGGCGGCCGGCGTGGTTCCGGGTGTTGTGTTCACGTAGCTCCCTACCTAGCAATTGCTTGGTAGGTTATCGTACAGACGTGCACGAGAGCGAGAGCCAGGACAATGCGGAGTTCGCAGCCACCGTACGACAGTGGCTCGAAGACAACCTGACCGGCGAGTTCGCCGAGCTCAGGGGGAAGGGTGGGCCCGGAAGCGAACACGAATTCTTCGATCAGCGACTCGCGTGGGACCGCCACCTGGCGGCCGCCGGATGGACCTGCATCGGGTGGCCCACCGAGTACGGCGGTCGCGGTGCGAGCATGGATCAACGAGTGATCTTCCACGAGGAGTACGCGAAGGCGAACGCGCCCGCACGCGTCAACCACCTCGGTGAGGAACTGCTCGGCCCCACCCTCATCGCCTTCGGGACCGAGGAGCAGAAGAAGCGCTTCCTGCCCGGGATCCGCAACGTCACCGAACTGTGGGCGCAGGGCTACTCCGAGCCGGGCGCCGGCTCCGACCTCGCCAACGTCTCCACCACCGCGCGCCTCGAAGGCGACAAGTGGGTGATCAACGGCCAGAAGGTCTGGACGTCGCTCGCCCACGTCGCGCAATGGGCGTTCGTCGTCGCCCGGACCGAACCCGGCTCGACCCGCCACCACGGTCTGAGCTTCCTGCTCGTCCCGCTCGATCAGCCCGGCGTGACGGTGCGGCCCATCCAGCAGCTCACCGGTACCTCCGAGTTCAACGAGGTCTTCTTCGACGACGCCGTCACCGACGCCGACCTCGTCGTCGGTGCCCCCGGCGACGGGTGGAAGGTCGCGATGGGTCTGCTGACCTTCGAACGCGGCGTCTCGACGCTCGGTCAGCAGATCGGCTTCGCCCGCGAGCTCGACGGCGTCGTCGAGATCGCCCGCGGTAACGGGGCGTTCGACGATCCGCACATCCGCGAACGGATCGCACGCGCGCGAATCGGGTTGCGTGTCATGCGCGCTCACGCGCTACGTACACTCGGCGACGCCGACCCCGGACAAGCCTCGGTCGCGAAGTTGCTGTGGGCCGGCTGGCACCGTGACCTCGGGGAGCTGGCGATGGACGTGCAGGGCGCGTCGTCGCTCGTCGGACCGGACCACGACCATGCCGGGACTCCTTCCGACATCACCGACCCCGAGCATCTCGAACTCGCGGAGTGGCAGCGCCTGTTCCTGTTCACCCGCGCCGACACCATCTACGGCGGATCCAACGAGGTCCAGCGCAACATCATCGCCGAGCGTGTGCTCGGCCTTCCCCGGGAGGCACGTCCGTGACCGTTTCACCCCACACCACCTCGCCCCTCGCGACCCCGCCCGCCGAGACCCCCGGTCACGGCCTCCTCGCCGGTAAGAAGGTCGTCGTCACCGCCGCGGCCGGCACCGGGATCGGATTCTCGTCCGCACGGCGGGCGCTGCTCGAGGGTGCCGATGTGCTGATCTCCGACTTCCACGAGCGTCGTCTCGGGGAGGCCGCGGACAAGCTGGCCGCGGAATTCCCGGAACAGCAGGTCGCGTCGATCGTGTGCGACGTCTCGTCCACCGAACAGGTCGACGCCCTGATCAGCGGTGCGGCCGAGACTCTCGGGCGTATCGACGTGCTGATCAACAATGCCGGTCTCGGCGGTGAGACCCCGGTCGTGGACATGACCGACGAGCAATGGGATCGCGTCCTCGACATCACCCTCACCAGCACCTTCCGCGCGACCCGCGCGGCACTGCGGTACTTCCGCTCGGTCGATCACGGCGGTGTGCTGGTCAACAACGCGTCGGTGCTCGGCTGGCGCGCGCAGCACTCGCAGGCGCACTACGCGGCGGCGAAGGCCGGCGTCATGGCACTCACCAGGTGCTCCGCGATCGAGGCCGCCGAATACGGTGTGCGCATCAACGCCGTCGCCCCGTCCATCGCCCGGCATCCCTTCCTCGCGAAGGTCACCAGCGAGGAACTGCTCGACAATCTGGCCGCCGGTGAGGCGTTCGGACGGGCTGCGGAGGTCTGGGAGGTCGCGGCGACGATCGCGATGCTCGCCAGCGACTACACGACCTATCTGACCGGCGAGGTCGTGTCGATCTCCTCGCAGCGCGCGTGACCGCGTCCGTGCGCGGTTCCCGTCACGCCTGCGCTCGGGAACCGCGCACGGCAGCTTGAAAGGATGTCTCCATGACTCCATCCCGCGACGACACCAACGGCAAGTCCGGACGCCGTGCCGAACTGCTCGACATCGCCGCCGATCTGTTCGCCTCCCGCGGTGTCAGAGCAACCACCGTGCGCGACATCGCCGACGCGGCGGGAATCCTCTCCGGCAGCCTCTACCACCACTTCGACTCCAAGGAGTCCATGGTGGACGAGATCCTGCGCGCGTTCCTCGACGACCTGTTCGACCGGTACCGCAAGATCGTCGCGTCCGGTCTTTCTTCCCGCGACACCCTCGCGGCACTCGTGACGACCTCCTACGACGCGATCGACAAGTCGCATCCCGCAGTGGCCATCTATCAGGGCGAGGCCAAGCATCTCGAAGGGGAGCGTTTCGCGTACATCGCCGAACTTCACATCGAGTTCCGAGAGCTGTGGGTGGGGGTGATCGAACGCGGTGTCGCAGACGGCTCGTTCCGGCCGGACGTCGACGTCGAACTCGTCTTCCGGTTCCTGCGCGACACGGTCTGGGTCGCGGTCCGCTGGTACCGGCCGGGGGGGCCGCTCAGTATCGAACAGGTTGCCCAGCAGTATCTCTCCATCGTTCTCGACGGACTGTCGAACCAGAATTCCAGTTAAGGAGCAGCAATGACCGAGGTCTACATCGTCGACGCGGTACGCACCCCGATCGGCAAGAAGAACGGCGGTCTGTCCGGCGTGCATCCGGCCGATCTCGGCGCGCACGTCATCAAGGCCGTCGTCGAACGCACGGGTATCGACCCGGCCGACGTCGACGACGTGGTCTTCGGCTGCGTCGACGCCATCGGTGGGCAGGCCGGCAATATCGCCCGTACCTCGTGGCTCGCCGCCGGTTACCCGCAGCACGTGCCGGGCGTGACCGTCGACCGTCAATGCGGGTCGAGCCAGCAGGCGCTGCACTTCGGAGCCCAGGCGATCCTCAGCAACACCGCCGACCTCATCATCGCCGGCGGCGTGCAGAACATGTCGCAGATCCCGATCTCCGCGGCCATGATCGTCGGCCAGCAGTACGGTTTCGACACCCCCTTCGGCGGGTCGACCGGCTGGACCGAGCGTTACGGCAGCGACGAGGTCTCCCAGTTCAAGGGCGCCGAGATGATCGCCGAGAAGTGGGACCTCAGCCGTGAGGAACTCGAGAAGTGGGCGTTGCAGAGCCACGAGCGCGCCAAGTCGGCCATCGCCGAGGGTCGCTTCGAGAACGAGATCGTGCCGCTCGGCGACGCCGCCGTCGACGAAGGACCGCGCGAGACCAGCCTCGAGAAGATGGCCTCGCTGCAGACCCTCGTCGAAGGGGGCCGTCTGACCGCGGCGGTCGCGAGCCAGATCTCCGACGGTGCGTCCGCGGTGCTGCTCGCCTCGGACGAGGCCGTGAAGAAGTACGGCCTGAAGCCGCGCGCCCGCATCCACCATCTCAGCGCCCGCGGCGACGACCCGATCTTCATGCTCACCGCTCCGATCCCGGCGACGCAGTACGCGCTCGAGAAGACGGGTCTGACGATCGACGACATCGATCTGATCGAGATCAACGAGGCCTTCGCGCCCGTCGTCCTGGCGTGGATCAAGGAGATCGGCGCCGACCCGTCGAAGGTCAACGTCAACGGTGGTGCGATCGCCCTCGGCCACCCGCTCGGCGCGACCGGCACCAAGCTCATGGGGACGCTGCTCAACGAACTCGAGCGCACCGGTGGCCGCTACGGCCTGCTCACCATCTGCGAGGGTGGCGGCACCGCCAATGTGACCATCATCGAACGCGTCTGATCTGCTCCTTCACCTCCGCGCGCCCGTTCGTCATCCGCTACAGCGATTGCTGTAGCGGATGGACAGCGGGCGCGCGGATGTATGGTCCGGCACTCGGGTGGCGTCTACCCTCGAAGCATGTGCCGGAACATCACGGAGCTGCGCGGGCTCGAGCCGGCTGCGACCGCCGAGGAGATCGAAGCGGCCGCACGGCAGTACGTCCGTAAGGTCAGCGGAATCACCACACTCTCCGATGCCACGCGTGAACCCTTCGAACAGGCCGTCGCCGAGGTCACCGCGACGACCACTCGGCTGCTCGGGGCGCTTCCCGCGCGGCGGCAACCGCCGCCGACGGTTCCGCCGCTTCGGCGACCCGAGGTACGCGCGAGGATCGCCGCACGCGGCTGACCCGCGACCGGGTCGTCGAGTCGTGGTACAGCGGGTGGCGCCGGTCCGGAACGGTACGGAACTCGAACGTCGGCCCGCTCGGCGGTGATCACCTCGCATACCCGCGACCGGCGCATGTGCTGCGCTCGGAGACGGCGTATCGAGACATGCAAGTCCCGTCGGCGAACCGGCCGGGTCGGGTAGCGTCACGTTGGTCAGCAGCGTGCACGTTGTCGAGGACCGTAACGGGCGGTATACGGAGTCGCGACGGTCCTGGTGAGGAGCCGATATGGCCGTCGATCCGGCGTCGAGAACGAGCGAAGTCGAGTACCTCCGGACCGATCCCGATCTTCCACCGGTCGGTGTCGTCGACCGGACACCGATCTCGCCCACCGCGCGCATCGTCTTCCTCGTGCTCGCGATTCTCGGTGCGGTCGCGTGGTCGATCATCGCGCTGGTGCGCGGTGAGGAGATCAACGCGGTCTGGTTCGTCATCGCCGCCGTGTGCACCTATCTCGTCGCCTACCGCTTCTACGCGAAGTTCATCGAACGCAGGATCGTGCAGCCACGCGACGATCGTGCGACACCCGCAGAAGAACTGGAGAACGGCAAGGACTACATGCCGACGGACCGTCGGGTGTTGTTCGGCCACCACTTCGCCGCCATCGCCGGCGCCGGCCCGCTCGTCGGCCCGGTTCTCGCCGCCCAGATGGGCTATCTGCCCGGCACGATCTGGATCATCGTCGGTGTCGTCTTCGCCGGTGCGGTCCAGGACTTCCTCGTCCTGTGGATCTCGTCGCGCCGCCGCGGCCGCAGCCTCGGTCAGATGGCCCGCGAGGAACTCGGACCGATCGGTGGCGTCGCGGCCCTGATCGCGGTCTTCGTCATCATGATCATCCTCATCGCGGTGCTCGCGCTGGTGGTCGTGAATGCGCTCGCCGACAGCCCGTGGGGACTGTTCTCGATCGCGATGACCATCCCCATCGCGTTGTTCATGGGGGTCTATCTCCGGTACCTGCGACCCGGCAAGGTCGCGGAAGTGTCGCTGATCGGCGTCGTCCTGTTGCTCGTCGCGATCATCGCGGGCGGCTGGGTCGCCGAGACCGACTGGGGGACGAACTGGTTCACCCTGTCCCCGGTGACGATCTCGTGGTTGATGATCGCCTACGGATTCGCGGCGTCGGTGTTGCCGGTCTGGCTGCTGCTCGCCCCGCGCGACTACCTCTCGACCTTCATGAAGGTGGGCACGATCGTCCTGCTCGCGATCGGGATCCTCGTCGCACGACCGAACCTGGAGATGCCCGACGTCACGTCGTTCGCGATCGACGGTGATGGTCCGGCGTTCGCGGGATCGTTGTTCCCGTTCCTGTTCATCACCATCGCCTGCGGTGCACTCTCGGGCTTCCACGCCCTGATCTCGTCGGGCACCACACCGAAGCTGATCGAGAAGGAGAAGCAGATCCGGCTCATCGGCTACGGCGGCATGCTCACCGAGTCGTTCGTCGCGATCATGGCACTGGTCACCGCCTGCATCATCGACCAGCACCTGTACTTCACGCTCAACGCCCCTGCGGCCCTGACCGGCGGCACCCCCGAAACCGCAGCGGCCTACGTCAACGGTCTCGGGCTGGGTGCGCCCGACATCACGCCCGAACAGATCTCCGCCGCTGCCGAATCGGTCGGCGAGGAATCGATCATCTCCCGCACCGGCGGCGCACCGACGCTCGCCTTCGGCATGTCGCAGGTGCTCAGCGACCTGTTCGGAGGCGACAGCCTCAAATCGTTCTGGTACCACTTCGCGATCATGTTCGAGGCGCTGTTCATCCTCACCACCGTCGACGCGGGAACGCGTGTCGCGCGGTTCATGTTGTCGGACTCGCTCGGCAACTTCGGCGGTCCGGCCCGCCGCTTCAAGGATCCGTCCTGGCGCCCCGGTGCGTGGCTGTGCTCCGCGGTGGTCGTCGGCCTGTGGGGTGCGATCCTGCTGATGGGCGTCACCGACCCCCTGGGCGGTATCAACACTCTGTTCCCGCTGTTCGGCATCGCCAACCAGTTGCTCGCCGCCATCGCCCTGACGGTCGTGCTCACCATCGTCGTGAAGAAGGGGCTGGTGAAGTGGGCGTGGATCCCCGGTGTGCCGTTGGTGTGGGATCTGATCGTGACCATGACGGCGTCGTGGCAGAAGATCTTCTCCGGCGACCGCGCGGTCGGTTACTGGGCGCAGCACCGGGCCTTCGTCGACGCCAAGAACTCCGGCGCGACCACTTTCGGTTCGGCGAAGACGGCCGACGAGATCGACGCCGTCATCCGCAACACGTTCATCCAGGGCACCCTGTCGATCGTGTTCGCGGGTCTCGTACTGATCGTCGTCACAGCCGGTGTTGTGGTGTGCATCAGATCGGTCCGGGCCGGAGGTATGCCCACCACCGAGACACCCGACGTGCCGTCGAAGATATTCGCGCCCGCGGGTTTCGTGCCGACCGCGGCCGAGCGGGAACTGCAGAAGGAGTGGGACGAGCTGATCGCATCCGGCAGGGTCCGCGCCCCGGGCGCCGCACACACCCACGCCTCGCGGCATCGCGACGGGGACGGAGGTGGGTCGTGATCACGGCACTGCGTCGCGCGTGGTGGTGGGTCGGGGCGGTCATGGGCGACCACGACTACGCGAGGTACGTCGAATTGCACCGCCGCCTGCATCCCGATCGGCCGCCGCCGAGCGAACGCGACTACTGGCGTGAGCGGCATGCCGCAGCGGATGCGAACCCGGCAAGTCGATGCTGTTGAGCGGGGGAGGACGGGTATGACGCCGTACGAATCGATCGGCGTCGAGACGCGCGATCGGGTGACGACCGTGATCATGGACCGCCCCGAGCGCCGGAACGCGGTCGACGGTCCGATGGCCGCCGAGCTGGCCCACGCGTTCAGGACATTCGACGCAGACGCTGCCGCCGATGTGGCGGTCCTCTACGGGGACGGCGGAAACTTCTGTGCAGGAGCGGATCTCGAAGCGATCGGTACCGACCGGCAGAACGTTCTCGGCGTGGACGGCGACGGTCCGATGGGACCGACGCGTCTGGTGCTCTCCAAGCCGGTGATCGCGGCGGTGGAAGGCTACGCGGTTGCCGGTGGGCTCGAACTGGCGATCTGGTGCAATCTGCGCGTCGTCTCCTCCGACGCGGTGTTCGGTGTCTTCTGCCGCCGGTGGGGAGTGCCGTTGATCGACGGCGGCACCGTTCGGCTGCCCCGTCTGATCGGCACGAGCCGGGCCATGGACATGATCCTGACGGGTCGACCCGTCGGTGCGGCGGAAGCGCGCGAATTCGGTCTGGCCAACCGTGTGGTCGAACCCGGAACCACACGCGACGCCGGCGAACACCTGGCGCGGGAGATCGCCGGATTCCCGCAGACCTGCATGCGCAACGATCGTCGGTCGGTCCACGAACAGTTCGGCCGCTCCGAATCCGAGGCGCTCGGATTCGAATTCGCCATCGGCCTGGAGTCCGTCGGAAGCGACACGGTCGCTGGGGCCGCGCGGTTCGCCTCCGGCGAGGGCCGCCACGGTTCGTTCTCCTGATCCGGTCCCGGCCACGGATCAGGTGATCAGGCCCCGTTCGCGTGCGGCCACCACCGCGGCGGTGCGGTTGTCCACATCCAGTTTGGTGAAGGCATGCACCAGATGAGATTTCACGGTTGCCTCGCTGACGAAGAGCTGTTTCGCGATTGCGCGATTCGACAACCCTTCGGCCACGAGCGAGAGCACCTCGATCTCACGGGCGCTGAGGTCGGCGCGGGGCTGCTGCATGCGGCGGTAGAGGCGCCGGGCCACGTCCGGATCCAGGACCGTCTCCCCACGGGCCGCCGCGAACACCGATTCGATCAGCACTTTCGGGTCGGTGTCCTTGAGGAGATAACCTGCCGCACCGGCCTCCACCGCACGCAGAATATCCGCGTCGGTGTCGTAGGTGGTGAGCACGACGACCCTCGGCGGATCGGCCGCCGCCACGATCCGGGCGGTCGCCTGCGCCCCGTCGATCCCCGATCCCAGACGCAGATCCATCAACACCACATCCGGTTTCGCGGCAGCCGCCGACGCCACGGCCTCCTCACCCGACGATGCCTCCGCCACCACCACGACGTCGTCGTGCGACGCCAGCAACGCGCGCAGTCCCGCCCGCACCACCGGGTGATCGTCGACGAGCAGTACACGCACCGCGCTCATGCGACCCGACCGACCGGAAGGGTTGCGGCAACCGCGGTTCCGTCTCCGGGCGCCGATTCCACGACGAGTGTGCCGCCCAGTTCGGCCAGTCGTTCCCGCATCGACCGCAAGCCGAATCCACCATCCTGACGTTGATCGAATCCGATACCGTCGTCGACGATATCGAGCCGCACTTCGTCGGTGGCGTAGCTCAATGTCACCCGCACCCGACGGGCCCGCGAATGCAGCCGCACGTTCGCGAGGGCGCTCTGGGCGACACGCAGCAGGGCGACGTCGAAGTCCATCACGAGCGAGACCGGCTCGCCGTCGGTGAGCAGCTCACCGCTGATCCCGGTCTGCTGCTCGAGTTGCTCGAGCAGGCGCCGCAGTGCGGATTCGAGCGGCGCGGACTCGAGTGCAACCGGTGCGAGCGCGTCGACCACTCGGCGGGCCTCGACCAGATTCTGCTGCGCGGTGTCCGCTATCTGCACGAAGATCGCGGCGGGGTCGTCGGACGCGCGCTGCCCGGCACGAGAGAGCAGCAGGATGGACGAGAATCCCTGCGCCAGTGTGTCGTGGATGTCGCGCGCGAGGCGGGAACGTTCGGTCAGTGCGCCCGCTTCCCGTTGCAGCGCCACCAATTCGTCCTGCGCGCCGAGCAGTTCACGGTGCGCCTCGGTGAGCTCGTCCACCAACTGTTGTCGCTGCGCGGACTGCCGCACCAGCTGCTGATAGACGACGGCCATGCCGGCAGCGGCTGCCGCTCCGAACACCGGACCGAGAATCGAGGCAACCGTGTTCGTGGTGCCGTGCCACAGGGTCGCCGCGATCGCCGCCGCGGTCAGTACGCTCGTCACCGTCAACGCGACCGGAGTGGAGAACAAGGGGAAGCACAAGAAGAACAACGCGAACGCCAGCCAGACGAAGTTGACCTCCGCCACCACGAGTGCCAGCCATCCCAGTGCAAGCGCCGCGAACCAGATCTGTCCCCATCGGCGCTGTACCGGCTCCCCGTTCTCGAAGCCCTTACGTCGCGCGAACAAGATTCCGAAGACGTACCATCCCGCCACCACGACAGCGAGCGCGATGATCGGAACGGGATGAGCACTGTCGGCAACCGTGCGTACGACACCCACCGCGAGAAGCAGGAAGAACAGGAGATGGGCGCCGAGCTGCATGGCGCGCAGCACCGGCAGGGCCCCGCCCGCGTGGGACACATCGGAACTCCGCATCTCGCCACTCTAGTCCCGCCGTCCGCCACCGTGCCGTACCGATCCTGGATCTCCGACTTTCGATGGATGAGCGAACTCGACCCATGCGCGGCGCCCGGGATACCCCTTCGGCGACGCTGGATGCATGTTCCTCGGTCCCCGAGATCTCCGTTGCGCCGAAGGCCGATTCACCTCGACGACCTCGGCGCTGTCGGGGCTTTCGCTCGTTACCTGCTCCGGGATGCACTCGGTCGGAGCACGATCGTGCTCGTACTCGGATCCGGACCGGGAAACCTGACTGCCATCGGGCTGGAAGCGATTGCGTCACAGTCCGTTCCCACTGGCGATCTCCATCACCGCCGTTTCGTTTCTCGCTGTCGTCGTGACAGGCCTGATCGGTGCGGCAGCTCCGGTCCGCTTCCGAACACAGTTCCCTGAAATTGTGGGGAACTGCTGTGACGCGGTCTCGGGAATCCTCCTGACCGGGCCATGGGCCGGGCTTCGGCGGAGTAGGGTCGATTCCCGGACCGCGGGAGGCATCGTGAACGACCCAGCACCTGTTTCCGGCGAGGCGTGGCCGAGCCTGCGCACGGCGGAATGGACCGACACCCGGGACACGCTCCACATGTGGTTGCAGATCGTCGGCAAGATCCGCATGGCCCATTCACCGATGGTCAACCACTGGTGGCAGACGACGCTGTACGTCACGCCACGAGGGCTGGGCACCTCGTCGATTCCGTACGAGCACTCCGTCTTCGACATGGAGTTCGATTTCTTCGAACACCGCCTGCACATCCGGGCGAGCGACGGCCGCAGTCGTTCCGTCCCTCTGGTCGCGCAACCGGTCGCGGACTTCTACAGCCGCACCTTCACGGCTCTGGACGAGCTGGGTATCGCGACCCGGATCCAGGCTACGCCCAACGAGGTGGACCCGGCGATCCCGTTCACCCAGGACCGTGAGCACGATTCGTACGACGCCGAGGCGGCCCATCTCTTCTGGCGGCAACTCGTGCAGGCGCATCGTGTCCTGCTCCGGTTCCGAGCAGAGTTCCTCGGCAAGGTCAGTCCGGTGCACTTCTTCTGGGGTGCGATGGACCTCGCATGCACCCGATTCTCCGGGCGCCCTGCTCCGCCCCATCCCGGGGGAATCCCGAACTGTCCCGACGCAGTGATGAGGGAGGCCTACTCCCACGAGCTCAGCAGCTGTGGATTCTGGCCCGGAGGTGGGGACGAAGGCGCGTTCTATTCGTACGTCTACCCTGCACTGGAGGGCTTCGCCCAGTACCCGGTGCGCCCCGACGCCGCTCACTACGCTGCCGAACTGGGGGAGTTCGTGCTGCCCTACGAGGCGGTGCGGACCGCGGCCGACCCCGACGCGGAACTGTTGCAGTTCCTGCGCAGCACCTACGACGCGGCCGCCGAGCTCGGCGGCTGGGATCGTGGCAACCTGAGCGCGCTCGCCGCCGAGTAGCGGTCGCTGGAAACGAACGAGACCGGCGTCGTTGTCGATTTCTCGCGGATATTCGACAACGACGCCGGTCTCGACGTGCTCGGGATCGGAATCAGGCGACGGGACGTCCCTGATCGCGCAGGCCGGCAAGGGCGTCGATGCGCTCGACGGCCTCGGCGACGATGCGGTCGATCAGTTCCTGGCAGCTCGGCAGGTCGTCGAGCATGCCCACGACCTGACCGGAAGCCAGTACACCGGCTTCGGTGTTGCCTTCCACCAGGCCGGCCTTGAGGAGCATCGGGGTGTTCGCGGCCATGATGATCTGCTGCCAGGTGCGGTCGCTCGCCTTCTTCATGGCGAGGCCGTCCTTGACGAGGGTCGACCACTTCATACCCGTCATGGCCTTGAACTTCGTCGCGTTCCGTGCGGCTGCGACCAGTCCCTTGGCGTAGCTCGACTTCTCGAGGCTGTTCACCAGTTCGGTGTTGAGCACGCGGTGCGGCATGCCGTCGACCTTGAGCGAGACGGTGGTGTCCTGCAGACCCCGCGCGAGGTACTGCTGCTTCACCGAATCGGGCACCGCGCTGTCGCTCGTGAGCAGGAAGCGCGTGCCCATCGCGACGCCCGCGGCACCGTACGACAGCGCAGCTGCGAGTCCCCGACCGTCGAAGAAACCACCGGCGGCGATCACCGGGATGTCGACGGCGTCGAGCACGCTCGGCAGCAGCAGCGTCGTCGCGACCGGTCCGGTGTGACCACCACCCTCGCCGCCCTGCACGATCACAGCATCCGCGCCCCAGGATGCGACCTTCACGGCGTGCTTCGCCGCACCGATCGACGGCACCACGACGATGCCGTGGTCCTTGAGCTTGGCGATCAGCTCCTTCTTCGGGGCGAGCGCGAACGACGCGACCTTGACCTTCTCGCGGATCAGCAGGTCGATGCGCTCGCCGGCGTCCGAAGCGTCGGCGCGCATGTTGACGCCGAACGGCTTGTCGGTGAGCGACTTGGTCTTCGCGACCGCCGCTTCGAGTTCGGGATAGGTCATCGTCGCCGACGCGAGGATGCCGAGACCACCGGCGTTCGAGGTCGCGGCGGTCAGGCGCGGGCCGGACACCCAGCCCATGCCCGTCTGGACGATGGGATGCTCGATGCCCACGAGCTCCGTCAGGGCTGTGCGCAGGGTGCTCACAGCGCGACCTCGCGATCGCGGAATCCCTTGGGGTCGATCACCTCTCGGATGATGCGCAGTTCCTCGGCGGTGGGTTCACGGGTCACACCGGCCTCGTCGAGACCGGCGACCTCGAAGGAGGTGTTCTCGGCGACGGTCGCGGCCTCGACACCCGGGTGCAGGGTCAATGCCCGGAAGGTGTGGCCGGGGCCGCCGAAGTCGAAGACACCGAGGTTGGTGACGACCCGCGGGATGTCCAGGAAGCGGAACGCCGGGTTCTCGGGATCGACCTTGTCGTATCCGACACCGGACACGATGTCGACGGTGTCGACGAACACGCGCGAGGAGTGCTTGCCGACCCAGTAGCTGGTCGCGTGGTTGATGGTGTTGCCGGGAGCACCACGCACACCGAACATCTGACGCGTCGGCTGCTGGAGCGGGCCGAAGGCCGACAGGTTCTGGTTGCCGTAGCGGTCGATCTGGTTGGCGCCCATCACCACGTGACGGCGACCCGACGCGACGACGTCGAACACCTTGCGGAACGGCATCCATCCTTCGACCGGTGCCTTCGCTCCGAGAGCCGGGACGTCGGCGAGGATGAGTGCTTCACCGTCGGTGATGAGCAGGTCGGGCTCGGTGGTGAGCTTGGCCAGCCGCGCCCCGATCTGGGGCAGCGTCGCCATCGGGCTCGCCATGATCTCGCCGGCACCGGAGAAGATGTCGGCGCAGGCGATCGCGCAGTACTCGGCGCGGGTCACGGTCTCGGTGGTGGTCATGACTGCTCCTGTGCGAACTTCTGAACTGCGGCCTGATAGTCGTCCTCGCTGCCCGAAAGGAAGCGGTCGACGAATGCCTTCCACGACTCGGGGTCCTTGGCGGACTCGGCGTAGTGGCGCTGGAACTTCTCGTCGCGACCGTAGCTGTCGCCGGCGAGGGTGAAGTGCGCCCCGTTCGGCGCTTCGACGATCCCGTCGACCATCATGCGGTTGAGCAGGAGCTGCTGCAGCGGAACCTCTTTCACGAGCTGCTCGGTCTCGACGATCTTCTCGACGGAGACGTAGCGACGTTCTGCGGCCATGCAGTAGAGGTCGTCGAAGTAGGGGTCCACGCCCTGGTAACCGGCGTTGCCGTGCTTGTCGCCGATGTTGAGGTGCACGAACGACGCGTCGAGGTTCAGCGCCGGCATGGCGATGAGGGTCTCGGTGCCGTCCGGTCCGGGATACGGCGAGGTGACGGTCTTCAGTTCGCCCTCCCAGAAGTCGACCACGGCCGAACCCAGGCCCGCGCGGAGGGGCAGGAACGGCAGGCGCGCGGCGGCGGCTTCCAGGCCGCACTTGACCATGCCCTCGTCCATCTCACGGGCGATGATCTCGCCGCCCGTGCGGGCCTTGGAGAACCACGGGTCGTAGAACGGTGCCGAGTCGAGCGACACGAATCCGTAGTACGCCTTCTTCACCTTGCCCGCCGAACACAGCAGACCCAGATCGGGACCGCCGTAGGTGACGACGGTCAGATCCTTCACGTCCGAACGGAGGATGGCCCGGACGAGGGCCATGGGCTTGCGGCGCGATCCCCAGCCGCCGAGGCCGATGGTCATTCCGCTGCGCAGCTCGCCGACCACGTCGTCGAGCGACATTCTCTTGTCACGCATGGTGTTCCGAACTCCTGGTGGTATGGGCGTCAGCTGTTGCTGCGCGGCTTTCCGGTTGCGACGAACTCGTCGCGGTGCTCGTCGGCGACGCCGGCGAGATTCAGCTCGAAGGTGAAACCCTGCTCGAGGCGGTAGCTCGTCTTGACATCGACGGGGTCGATGCGGTTGATGGCTTCCTTCGCGCGGCGGATGACGCGGGTGTCCTTCGCGGCGATCATCTCGGCGACCTCGCGTGCGGCAGCGTCGAGTTCGCTGCGCGGCACGACCTTGTACACCGAGCCGAAGTGCTCGAGTTGCTGCGCGGTCACGTTCTGTGCCGTGTAGTACAGGGTTCGCATCATGTGCTGGGGGACGAGGCGCGCGAGATGCGTCGCGGCTCCGAGCGCACCACGGTCGACTTCGGGCAGACCGAAGATCGCATCGTCGGAGGCGACGATGACGTCCGCGTTGCCGACGAGGCCGATGCCGCCTCCGACGCAGAAGCCGTTGACGGCGACGATCACCGGTACTTCGCAGTCGTAGACGGCGGCGAATGCGGCAGCACAACCGTGGTTGGCGGCGATCAGGGCGTCGAACCCTTCGGTGGCCTGCATTTCCTTGATGTCCACACCTGCGTTGAAGCCCCTGCCCTCGGCACGGAGGATCACCACATGGGTGTCGAGACTGCGCCCGGCCGTGGTGACGGCCTCGGCCAGGTCGAACCAGGCCTGTGAGGGGAGAGCGTTCACGGGCGGGAAGTCGACGGTGACCGTGGTGATACCGGCGCTGTCGGAGGTCGAGGTGATGCCCATGGCATGTTCCTAACGTCTGTACCGAACCAAGCGATTGCTTGGTAAGTTAGCACAGGATAGCCGCTTGACCCAGAGGGTCGTAAGGTCGCAGTACGACCGGAACACCGAGGAGAGAAGATGCCCGAAGCAGTAATCGTGTCCGCAGTACGGTCGCCGATCGGACGAGCACGCAAGGGCTCGCTTGCGTCGATCCGCCCGGACGACCTGGCGACGCAGATGGTCGCGGCGGCGCTGGCGAAGGTTCCCGACCTCGACCCCGCCGAGATCGACGACCTGATGCTCGGCTGCGGTCAGCCCGCCGGCCAGTCCGGCTTCAACATCGCCCGCGTCGTCGCCGTCCAGCTCGGCTACGACTTCCTGCCCGGTGTCACGGTCAACCGCTACTGCTCGTCGTCGCTGCAGACCACCCGCATGGCGCTGCACGCCATCAAGGCCGGCGAGGGCGAGGTGTTCGTCTCGGCCGGCGTCGAGTCGGTGTCGAGCTTCGTCACCGGCAACGCCGACGGTCTGCCGAACACGAAGAACCCGCTGTTCGACGATGCACAGGCCCGCAGTGCCACGCTCGCCGAAGGCGGCGTGAAGTGGACCGACCCGCGCAGCGAGGGACTCCTGCCGGATGTCTACCTCGGCATGGGGCAGACCGCGGAGAACGTCGCGTCGTTCACCGGGATCTCCCGCGAGGACCAGGACCGCTGGGGCGTGCGCTCGCACAACCGCGCCGAGGAAGCGATCGCGAGCGGCTTCTTCGAGCGGGAGATCACCCCGGTGACCCTCGCCGACGGCACGGTCGTGTCCACCGACGACGGCCCGCGTCCGGGCACCACCTACGAGGCGGTCAGCCAGCTCAAGCCGGTCTTCCGTCCGGACGGCACCGTGACCGCCGGCAACGCGTGCCCGCTCAACGACGGTGCGGCCGCCCTGGTGATCATGTCCGACGTCAAGGCGAAGGAACTCGGGCTGACCCCGCTCGCCCGGATCGTCTCCACGGGTGTCTCGGGCCTGTCGCCGGAGATCATGGGCCTCGGGCCGATCGACGCCACCCGCAAGGCCCTCGCGAATGCGAACATGGGCATCGGCGACATCGACCTGTTCGAGATCAACGAGGCCTTCGCCGTGCAGGTGCTCGGTTCGGCACGTGAGCTGGGTATCGACGAGGACAAGCTCAATGTCGCCGGTGGGGCGATCGCACTGGGTCACCCCTTCGGTATGACCGGTGCCCGGATCACCACGACGCTCATCAACAATCTGCGCACTCACGACAAGCAGTTCGGTGTCGAGACGATGTGCGTCGGCGGCGGCCAGGGCATGGCGATGGTGCTCGAGCGCCTGAGCTGACGGAATGCCTCGCGGGTGGGCCGGGTCCGGTCTCGGCCCACCCGCAGCGGCAGTCAGGATTCGTAGGGGGTCACCAGGGTCCGTGGGTGTCCCGCCAGCGCTTGCGGATGATCTTTCCGGTGGCGTTGCGCGGCAGCAGACTGCGGGTCAGTGTCCACTGCGTCGGGACCTTGAAGTAGGCGAGATGCTCGGAAGCGAAGGTCGTCAGTTCCTCGGAGGTGACCGAGGAGCCCTCGACGAGCGCGACCACCGCGGCGACCTCCTGCCCCCATTCGGGGTGGGGCACGCCGGTCACCAGGCACTCGCGGACGGCCGGGTGCTGGGCCAGCACGCGTTCGACCTCCGAGGGATAGACGTTCTCGCCGTTCTGATGGATCAGATCCGCCCGCCGGCCCACCAGGCGCAACCGGCCGTCCTCCACGAAACCGAAATCCCCTGTGCGCAACCAGCGGTCGGGGGTGATGGCCTCCGCCGTCGCTGCTTCGTCGTCCCAGTAGCCCAACATCACGAAGGGGCTGCGGACACACACCTCACCCACATGCCCGTCGGGCAGCCACGCGCCCGTCTGATCCCGGATCTCGAGGCTCACGGTGATGATCGGTGCGCCCACCGTGCCCGGATACTGCTCGAGTTCCGCGGCGGAGGCCACCGCGATCGAGGTACTGCATTCGGTGATGGTGTAGCTGTCGACCATCGCTTGCCGGCCGAACGGAAGCCGTTCGCGCAGCTGCTGTTTGAACTCGGGTGTCAGCGGCTCCGACGACAGGGTGAACCGCGTGAGGGAGGTGAGGTCGTAGCCGTCGAGGTCCTCGTCCTCGAGCATTCGCGCCGCCATCGACGGCACGGCCATCCAGTGCGTGACCTGCTCGGACTCGATGAGTTCGAGGACGGGGCGTACTCCGAACCACCCTTGGTTCATCACCACGGTGCTGCCGGTGGCCAGGCGGGGCACGATCGTGTTGTGCAGGCTCGTGATGTGGAACAGCGAGGATGTCAGCAGATACCGGGCATCCGACGGCGTGGCCCGGGTGTAGGTGCCGCCGGTCCAGATCGTCGTGATCGCGTCGAGGTACCGGTGGTAGTCGACCACCGCCAGCAGATTGCGCTGGGAGTGCAGCGCACCCTTCGGATCACCACTCGTGCCGGAGGTGTACAGGAGGACGGCCGGATCGTCCTCGGCGACCCGCGGGGGAGGCGGTTGCGCGCCGTCGAATTCGGCGATGAGGCGCGGCAGGTCCTCCTCGATCGACAGCACCACGGTCCGTGCGCGGTCGATGCCGGCCACGGCGGCAGCGCGGGGACCGTCGACGAAGAGCACCCGGGGCCGGGAGTGGTGGATACCGAACTCGAGTTCCGGCTGCACCCACCAGGCGTTCAGGCCCACCGAGATCGCGCCGAGAGCCTGCGTCGCCCAGAACGCGGTGATCCATTCGATCCGGTTCGCCGACAGGATCGCCACGCGGTCGCCCGTCCGCACCCCGTATCGCTCGTGCAGTGCGGCCGCGAGGGCGTAGGACATGCGCGCATTCTCGGCGAACGTGATGCGCCGATCGGACGTGACCAGGTACTCGCGGTCGCCCCAGACGAGGGACTGGGAGAGCAGATCCGCGACGGCGAGATCGCGCTTGCGCATGACGGGCATCTCGGTACCCAGGACGTCCTGTACCGCGATTTCGAACTCGCCGCCCGGACCGGTCAGTCGCGACACGAGCTGATCGACGTAGTGGGAGGGATCGGAGGGGATGGTCATCGCTCGAATCCCATCTGTTCCCCTGCACGCTTCACGAACGTCCCCTCCTCCATCCAGTGCGTACCGCCAGAATCTCACGGCCGGTCACCCCGGCTTCGAATGTACCGGTGAGTGGGACGGGCGGTGACGGGCACCACCGGTCTCTTTAGCCTGTGACCTGGGCGTCTGTGGGAAGCGAGGTCCTGTCTCGGTCGGGCCGCCGCCCGGCGCCCTCTGTGAGAAAGGACTTCCATCCGCATGACCGCAACGACCGCGTCGTCGCCCGCGCAGTGGCGCGGCCACGATCTGGGCACCCGCACGATCGGTTACGACGAACGGGACGCGATCCTGTACGCGCTTGCCGTGGGGGCCGGCGCGACCGACCTCGACCTCGTGTTCGAGGACCGGTTGCGGGTACTGCCGACCTTCGCGCTGACCCTCGCCCAGTGGGCGCCGGATGCGCTCGGTGCGCTCGGCGCATTCGACACGAGCACCGCGCTCCACGGTTCCCAGAGTCTCGAGGTTCGCGCGCCGTTGCCGCGATCAGGGCAGATCACGATGTCCGCGCGCGTGGGGGAGGTCTGGGACAAGGGCCGGGCGGCCGTCTTCGAGGTCGTCGTGGAGAGCGACTTCTTCGTCGCGACGTGGTCGTTGTTCGCGCCCGGAGCGGGCGGCTTCGGCGGCGAACGCGGGCCGTCGGCACCGGCGGCGCCGGAGGGTGACGCCGACCTCGTCGGCACCCTCGTGACCAGCCCGGATCAGGCCGTTCTCTATCGGCTGACCGGTGACCGGCACCACATCCACATCGATCCCGACGCCGCGGCGCGGATCGGGCAGCCCCGCCCCATCCTGCACGGACTGTGCACGTTGGCCGCCGCGACGTTGCCGCTCGCACGCATGCTCGGGGTCCACCCCGCCGACCTCACGACGTTGTTCGGCCGGTTCGCGGCCCCCGTCTTCCCCGGCGACACCGCGCAGGTGCGCGCCTGGGGTGATGCCGCGGACGCCCGGTTCGACGTCGTCACGGAGACCGGTTCCGTCCTGTCCGGCGGTCGCGCCGTATTCGCTTGATTGCCACAACCGTCTGGAGGAAAGACTTGGACACGTTCGCAGAAGTAGTGCGCGCTCGTCACGGTGACCCGAAGGTGGGGTTGCGTTTCGAGGACCGGCAGTGGACCTGGGACGAGGTGGTGCAGGAGAGCTCGGATCGTGCCGCCGCGCTCATCGCGACCGTGCCTGCTCCCGCAGATCGGCAGCGCCACATCGGGGTGCTGCTCGAGAACGTCCCCGACTTCGTCTTCTGGATCGGCGCCGGCGCGATGGCCGGGGCGGCAGTCGTGGGCATCAACGCCAGCCGTAGCGGCCCGGAGATCGCCCGGGACATCCGGCACGCGGATATCGACCTGGTGATCACCGAATCCCGGCTCGCGCACCTGCTCGAGGGCGTCGATCACGGTCTCGCCGACGACAGGATCTACGACATCGACGACGCGCGGTACGGGCAGTTCCTCGAGCCGTTCCGCGGTGCAGACCTGCCGGAGACGATCCCGTCCGCCGACGACATCGCGCTGCTGCTGTTCAGTTCCGGGTCCACCGGTGCGCCGAAGGCCGTCATCGTCGGGCAGGGACGATTGGCCCGCCTTCTCGGGCCGCTCACCGAGCGTGTGCGCATGCGCGAGGATTCGGTCGCCTATCTGTGCATGCCGCTCTTCCACGGCAACGCGGTCATGCTCAACCTCGGCACGGCCATGCGGGCCGGTGCGACCGTCTGCCTCATCCGGAAGTTCTCCGCAAGCCGGTTCTCCGACGACATCCACCGCTACGGCGCCACCTTCGTCAACTACGTGGGACGGGCACTGTCGTATGTCCTGAGCCGTCCCGAAGACCCCCGCGACCGCACGAGCACCCTGGAATTGGCGTTCGGCACCGAGGCGTCCGAGGCCGACGTGGCCCGCTTCTCCGAACGTTTCGGGTGCACGGTCGTCGAAGGCTACGGCATGAGCGAGGGGGTCTTCCGCATCAACCGCACCCCGGACACCCCGGCCGGTTCGCTCGGAGTCGCCGTCGGTGACGTCGACGTCCGCATTCTCGACGAGGCCACGGGCAAGGAATGTCCCCGCGCACGCTTCGACGAGTCGGGTCGTCTCCTCAACAGTGAGGCCGTCGGCCAGATCGTCGCCTGCAACACCGCACACACCTTCGAGGGCTACTACAAGAACCCCGAGGCGATGGCCGACCGGATCAAGGGGAACGACTTCTGGTCGGGAGACCTCGGATACCGCGACGAGAACGACTTCTTCTACTTCGCGGGCAGATCCTCCGACTGGCTCCGTGTCGACAGCGAGAACTTCTCCGCCGCCCCCGTCGAACGAATCGTTCTCCGGGTTCCGGGCATCCTGTCCGCCCCGGTCTTCGCCGTGCCCGATCCGACCACCGGGGATCAGGTCATGTGCGCCGTCGAACTCGACCCCGGCGCGGAGTTCGATCCGGCGGTGTTCGGGGCCGTCCTCGCCGAGCAGCCCGACATGGGTGACAAGTGGTGGCCGCGGTTCGTGCGCGTCACCGCACAGATCCCGCTGACGGGGAGCAACAAGGTGAACAAGGCACCGCTGCGGGCGGTGGCGTGGAACACCACCGATCCGGTCTACGTGCGTGTCGGACGGACGCCGGAGTACGTTCTGCTCGACGACGAGGCGCGAGCGCGCATCGAGCAGGAGTTCGTCGCCAACGGCCGGGCGGCCCTGTTGCCGACCGCGGAGCCCGCTACGGTCGCGTGATCGCAGGGGGCCTTCGTTTCCGGCACCGGCGGAGGTCTCGACCAGTGAGATGCCCTCATCAGGGGTGATTCCGATCACCTAGCGTGCAGGTCGTATAGCGACGGAACGCTTCATCGGACTCCGCCGCCTGAACCCCAACGCTTCCCTTCCTCCCGAAAGGACGGATGACCGTGAGCCTCGGCACTTCCGAACAATCCGAGATCCGTGAGATCGTCGCCGGGTCGACTCCCGCCCGCTTCGCCCGGGGCTGGCACTGCCTGGGTCTGTCGAAGGACTTCAAGGACGGCAAGCCCCACTCGGTCGAGGCCTTCGGCACCAAGCTCGTGGTGTGGGCCGACAGCAACGACGAGATCAAGATCCTCGACGCGTACTGCCGGCACATGGGCGGGGACCTCAGCCGGGGCACCGTCAAGGGCGACGAGATCGCGTGTCCCTTCCACGATTGGCGCTGGGGCGGCAACGGTCGCTGCAAGAACATCCCGTATGCGCGGCGAGTTCCTCCGATCGCGAAGACCCGCGCATGGCACACCCTCGACCAGGACGGCATGCTCTTCGTGTGGCACGACCCGCAGGGGAACCCGCCGCCGGCCGACGTGACCATCCCGCGCATCGAAGGTGCGACGAGCGACGAGTGGACCGACTGGGTCTGGTACACCACCGAGGTCGACACGAACTGCCGTGAGATCATCGACAACATCGTCGACATGGCGCACTTCTTCTATGTGCACTACTCCTTCCCGACGTACTTCAAGAACGTCTTCGAAGGGCAGGTGGCGAGCCAGTTCATGCGCGGTCAGGCCCGAGAAGATGCCCGTCCGCATGCGGCCGGACAGCCGAAGATGCTGGGCAGCCGCTCGGATGCGAGCTATTTCGGACCGTCCTTCATGATCGACGACCTCGTCTACCAGTACGAGGGGTACGACGTCGAGTCGGTTCTGATCAACTGCCACTATCCGGTCTCCCAGGACAAGTTCGTGCTGATGTACGGCATGATCGTCAAGAAGTCCGACCGTCTCGAAGGCGAGCAGGCCTTGCAGACCGCTCAGCAGTTCGGGACCTTCATCGCCAAGGGCTTCGAGCAGGACATCGAGATCTGGCGGAACAAGACGCGCATCGACAACCCGCTCCTGTGCGAGGAGGACGGCCCCGTCTACCAGTTGCGTCGCTGGTACGAGCAGTTCTATGTGGACGTCGAGGACGTCAAGCCGGAAATGACCGACCGCTTCGAATTCGAGATGGACACCACCCGTCCGGTGGCGGCCTGGATGAAGGAGGTCGAGGAGAACATCGCTCGCAAGACCGCCCTCGACGGAGCCGGCGCTGCCGAACAGGCCGGCGCGCAGCAGTCCACCACCGCGGACTAGGAGCGGAGAACATGCAGAACCGGATGGAGCCGTTGCGGTGCGGCGAATGCGCCGCGCAGGTGCTGGTCCAGAAGAACAGCTGGGAGCACACGTCCATCCAGTGGAACGCCGACGCGCGCCGTCGTTGTCCTGTCGTTCAGGACGACGACGGTCGCGACGGCCGCCCCGGCGCGCCCCGGATGTCGTGCCCGCATCTGGATGCGGCGATCACCCGGGCGGCCACCGCGGGCGTCATCGAGGTGTTCGACGACACCCCGATCAAACCTCCCATCGTGCACTGACGTCCACGCACCGAACTCTCGTTTTCCGACTACTTCCCGTAAGGACCCGATCATGACCGAACGTCTCGACCTCGATCGCTCGCACTACGGCCCGTGGGCCGTCATCGCCGGCGGATCCGAAGGTGTCGGTGCGGCGTTCGCCGACGAACTGAGCCGCGCGGGATTCGATCTCGTGCTCATCGCCCGTAAGCCGGGACCTCTCGAGGAGACGGCGGACAAGGCGCGCAGCAACGGCGTGCAGGTGCGCACTCTCGCGCTGGACCTCCTCGACGACGACGCGGTGGACCAGATCCGCCGGGCGACCGAGGACATCGAGGTCGGGCTGTTCATCTTCAACGCCGGCGCCAACAGCTACGGCCACGAGTTCGTCACCGGTGACATCGACGGATTCCGCGGTGTGATCGAACTCAACGTCCACCGTCAGGTCGAGTTGTCGCATCTGTTCGGTGGACCGATGAAGGAACGCGGTCGCGGTGGCATCATGCTGCTCGGATCGCTCTCCGGGTACATGGGAGCCGAGCATCAGAGCATCTACGCGGCATCGAAGGCGTTCAGCCGCGTCTTCGCCGAGAGCCTGTGGCTCGAACTCGCGCCGCACGGTGTGCACGTCGTCGAACTCGTCCTCGGTGTGACCCGTACGCCCGCGATGGTGCGCGCGGGTCTGAACTTCGACATTCCCGGGATGCTCGTCGCCGAGCCGGAGGATGTCGCGCGCGAGGGTCTCGAACACCTCCAGGACGGTCCCGTATGGGTCGCGGGCGGCAACTACGAGGCCGCGGTCAAGCGCAGCGGGTTCCCTCGCGACAAGCTCGTCCACGGTGCCGCGGCAGCGATGCGGGCACTGCTCAATCGCTGATCCACCACATACGGATCGTCCCCGGGTGCCTCACGGCATCCGGGGACGATCTCGTTGTGGGGGACTCAGAAGTCGATGCGCACGTTCTTGCTCTTCGGCCGGGCCTGGCACGCGAGGACGTAACCGTTGGCGATGTCCTCCTCGTCGAGAATCGCGGAGGGCGGGGTGTCCACCTCTCCTTCGACGACGGTGCACGCGCACGATCCGCACTCGCCCTCACGGCACGAATACGGCACGTCCAGGCCCTTGGACAGCATGATGTCCACCAGAGTGGCGCTGCGCGGCCACACGAGCTCGTGCTCCTCGCCGTCGAGTTGCACTGTCGCAGAGGTCGCGTCGGCATCCGACTCGTCGATCTCGACGAGGGGGACGTCGGCGAACGGATCGCCGGACAGCGAGGTGAAGACCTCGGCGTGGATCCGGTCCTTGGGGACACCCGCCAGGAGCAGGCTGTTACGGACGGTGTCCATGAACGGGCCGGGCCCGCACATGTACGCGCGGTGATCGGCGAAGGAGGAGATCAAGGTCGCGAGCTGCTGCGGGGACGGCAGGCCCTGCACGCTCTCGAGCCAGTGGACGACGGTGAGGGCGTCGGAGTGTCGTGCGGCGAGCTCACGGAGTTCTTCGGCGAAGATGACCGACTTCTCGTCACGATTGCCGTAGATCACCACCACATTACGGTTTCCGCTGTGCAGTGCCGACTTGAGGATCGACATGACGGGGGTGATCCCGCTTCCGCCGGCGAACAGTACGAGCTTCTCGGTGAGGTCGACCGGGGTGAAGACTCCTGCGGGAGGCAGCACCTCGATGCTCTGGCCGGCGGTGATGTTGTCGCACAGCCAGTTCGAGCCGTATCCGTCGGCGGTGCGCTTGACCGTGACCTTGAGCGGTTCGTCGGCGTGCGGTGAGCTCGCCAGGGAATAGCACCGAGCCACGGAACCCGTCACCTCGCTGGGGATGCGCAAGGTCAGGAACTGGCCGGGCTTGTAGGTGAAGTCCGCGCGGCGATCCTGTGGTACGTCGAACACCAGTGAACACGCGTCTGCGGTCTCCTGGACGACTGCACTGACGGTCAGCACAGCGGAACGTGAACTGACCGGTGCCTGGACGGCTGTCATCGCAGCGGGTTCCCTTCGATACAACAATTTTCGATCGGACCACGGTAGAACGCCGCCCGATACACACGCGCGTCTCCTCCCGGTAATCGGGACACCGGGAGGAGACAGGCTGTTCGGGATCAGGCGGCGCGTGCGGTGCGGGGGATCAGCACGGTGATCCCGATCGTGACCACGGACAGGACGATGAGCATGACACCGACCATGTTGATTCCGGCGAGTGGGGTCGCCGCGAAGGCGAGCAGCATGGTGGCGATCGACGTACCGACACCCTGGCCCGCGGTGCGCAGCACGGCGTTCGTGCCGGTCGTCTCGCTCGTGTTGTGCTCGGGCACTGCCTCGACGATCAGATTGGGAATTGCCGTGTAGGCGAAGGCGGTGGCGACGGAGACCACCACGACCATCGCGGTCATGGCGACCACGGAGTGGTGTGCCGTGAGCATGACGACGGTTCCGACGACGAAGAGGCCGGTACCGAGCAGCATCGACACCCGTGAACCCACTGCGGCGGAGATCCGTCCGCTCAGCGGGGTGCACACGAAGCCGAACAGAGAGCCGATGAACGACAGCCAGCCTGCGTGCGTCGCGCTGAGACCGAGGCCGAAGCCGCCGGTCGAGGGCGTCTGCATGATGATCGGGATGATCATGGTGATCACACCCAGTGGTCCTGCCGCGATCGCCACGGTGGCCAGCATCGTGAGGGAGAACTTGCGATCGGTGAACAGGCGCACGTTGATGATGGGGGAGGGGATCCGGAGTTCCCACCGCACGAACAGGACCAGTGCGACGGTGCCACCGAGGATGAGGCCCAGGGTGCGCGCATCGGACCAACCCCACGCCTGGGACTTGTTGACACCGAGCAGGATCGCGGCGACAGCACCGGCGAAGCCCACCGCTCCGAGGTAGTCGATCTTCTCGGAGGTCCCGGTGGGGCGGCGCCAGGGAAGGACGAACCAGACGAGCAGCAGCGCGAAGAGCGCATAGACGGCCGCCACGACGAAGATCATGTGCCAGCTTGCGTTGTCGATCAGCAGGCCGGCGACGAGCAGCGACGCCGAACCCGCGGCGACGGCGGAACCGGAGATCAGTGCCACCGCGACGGGAACGCGCTCGACCGGAAGGTGTTCGCGTGCCAGTCCGATGCACAACGGCAGAATCGCACCGGCCACGCCCTGGATCGCGCGACCGACGATGATACTGGTGAGGCTGTCACCGACGGCGCTGATCGTCGAGCCCACCGCCGCGACGGCGAGAAGGATCATCAGGATTCGTTCCCGGCCGTACATGTCGCCGAGCCGCCCGCACACCGCGGCGGATGCCGCGGACACGAGCAGGAAGGCCGTCACGGCCCACCCGACCGTCGATGCGTCGCTACCGAATTCGGTGATGAGCGTCGGAATCGCGGCGAACATCATGGATGTTTCGAACGCACTGATGATCTCGACGGCGATCAGAACCGACACGATCACCCACACCGGTTGCCGCCGGTCGAACCGACCCCGGCCTGTGCGGGTCACGGATTCCGAGTGGGAGAGTTCGTTGGCGTAGGACGTCACAGCACATTCCATACTCTCGGCGGCCCGATCTCGGGCCGCGGTTCCCGACCCACGAATGGGAGTGTCTCGGATCACTTTCTAGAGCAGGTGAGAGTCGTCCCGCTCTGTGATCCCGATGAGCGGGACCGCGTGCCGGAGATCAGATGAGTGCGGCCTCGTGCACCGTGCGATCGAACTCGGGCAGCTCGGCACCGGTGCGCAGGGTCGTTGCGAGCGCCGGGTCGGCCAGATGCAGACGTCCGATGGCGATCAGGTCGAATTCGTCTTCGCCCAAACGTCGTTCGAGTTCGGGGACGTTGTTGCGCACGGGCGCACTGCCCTGCAGGCGGCTCTCGCGCAAGGAGGTCGCGATTCCCACGCTGCCCACCGCCATCGAGAGTGCTCCGGTGACCTTCTTCGCCCAGCCCGCGAGCGTGAGGTCGCTGCCTTCGAATGCCGGCATGTCGAAACGTCGGATGCTCGCGTCGAACACGTCGACACCTGCTTCGGCCAACGGCGTGAGGACGGCTTTCAGCTCGTCCGGCGTGTGGGCGATCCGCGCTTCGTAGTTCTGCTGCTTGTGCTGTGAGAACCGGTAGAAGATCGGCAGGTCGTCGCCGATGCGCGAGCGGATCGCGGCGACAACCGCAGCAGGGAAGCGGGTGCGGCGCGTGAGGTCTCCGCCCCATTCGTCGTCACGGAGATTCGTTCCCTCCCAGAGGAACGAGTCGAGCAGGTAACCGTGCCCTCCGTGCAGGGCGATGCCGTCGAAGCCGACCCGGGCCGCCGCGGCGGCGGCGTCGGCGTAGGCGGCGACGACCTGCTCGATGTCCTCGAGGGTCATGGCCCGTGTGGGGGCGGATGCCCGTTCGACGTAGCTCTTCCCGTAGGACGTGACGCCGAGCTCGCCCCAGATACCGGACGGCCGCATGGGGGTGAGAGCGGGATCGACATCGGCGGTCATCGCCCCCCAGAGGGGGCCGACATGCCAGAGCTGAGGAACGATACGTCCACCTTCGGCGTGGACGGCATCGACGACGCGGCGCCAGCCTTCGAGGGCTGCTTCGCCGTACATGTGCGGCACCCGCGAGTTGTCGACCGCCGTCGGGTGGTCGATGGCGACACCCTCGGTGACGATCAGGGCGGTACCGCCCGCGGCCCGGCGTCGGTAGTACTCGACGACGTCCGCACCGGGCACGCCACCCGGCGAGTAGGAGCGGGTCATCGGGGACATCACGATGCGGTTGCGGAGCTCGAGAGAGCGCACCGTCAGGGGGCGGAAGAGGGGGGACTCGGTTTCTGGCATCGCGGTCTCGGCTCTTTCGACTCGTAGGATGACGGCTGCAGGGCGGATTCGGCCCGCGCCTCGGTTGTACCCACAGTCCGAGCCGCGAGGCCGAGTATCTCCTGCTCAGTGAGACGCGCGGAGGGAGCGGCGAGGACGTCCGGCCCGCGGGGTGTCCGCTCAACGAGAATTGTGCAACAGGTCACCATCGAGTACTCTGGAGAGCGCCCACAAGAATCAATTTCAGTTTCGTCGCTGTGGTGGGTGACCAGGTTCGGAGAAAGGGTGGCGATGTCCGACTCGCAACATGCGCAGGTCTCCCAGGCATCGAAGCGCGAACTGCCCGCGTCGATGGTCGAACGTATGACCCTCATTCTCGACGCGTTCGACGACATGTCCTCCAGGCTCACCCTCGAGGAAGTCGCGTGCCGCACTCACCTGCCGCGCTCGACGGTCCACCGCATCCTCGACCAGATGGTACGGCTCGACTGGATCGACCACGCATCCTTCGGGTACTGCCTCGGTCGCCGCGCCAAGACCATGGGTGAGGGCGACGGCGGGCACATCCGCATCCGCGAGGCGGCGGCGCCCCTGCTCCACGAACTGCACATGACGACGGGCATGGTCGCGCACCTGTCCGTGCTCGACGGTCGCGACTGCGTCTACCTCGACAAGATCGGTGGTCAGCTCGCCGCAGCGCTGCCCTCCCGTGTCGGGGGACGCGCACCCGCCTATGCCACCGCCGGCGGTAAGGCACTGCTCGCAGGTCTCGAACCCGAGCAGGTCGATGCTCTCTACGTGGGTCCGCAACTGCCCCCGCGCACGGAGCGGACCATCACCGACCTGTCGACCCTGCATCTCGAACTCAACCGGATCCGCCGCCGTCACGGCCTGGCCTTCGAAACCGGCGAGGCCACCGCCGGTATGTCCTGCGTGGGCGCCGCGATCCGCAGCCCTGCGTCGCCCGTCGCCGCGATCTCCCTGTGCGGGCCCACCCGCCCCGGACACCTCGAACGCATTGCACCGCTGGTCGCCAACGCCGTCCGGGACATCTCCCGCACGCTGTACCCCGAACTGAGCACCCCCCGCCGCAATCGTGCCGCTCGGGCGGCGGATGCGTCGTGGTCACCGCAGGTCATGGAACGCATGCTCGCAACGCAGTCCGACGGCTGGATGTAACACTCATACGCCCGCACCCCCGGTCCCTGCTCGGGGCATCCCGGTGATCGGGAGCGTACGCGCGACGTGAGTGGGATCACTGGAAACCTCGTCGGTATGACGACGCAATTGAGTTTCGAGACCACGGCGAGGGAACTCGCGACCGACCGCGGCACCCTCCGGTATCACGAAGCGGGCCAGGGTGAACCGCTCCTGCTGCTCCACGGATCCGGGCCGGGTGTCACCGGTTGGCGGAACTACCGAGGTGTGCTCGCCGATCTCGCGGAGCACTTCCGCTGCCTGGTCCTGGAATTTCCGGGCTTCGGAGTGAGCGATCCGTGCGAGGGCCACCCGATGGCGATGGCGTCGGTGGCCGTGACGGACTTCCTCGACGGACTCGGCCTCGACCGGGTCTCCGTCATCGGTAACTCGATGGGCGGAATCGTCGGAACGCAATTCGCCATCGCCCAGCCCGATCGGGTGAAGAAGCTGGTCACCATCGGAGGGGCGGGACGGTCGGTCTTCGCTCCGTCCCCCGGCGAGGGCATCCGGTTGCTCATGGAGTTCACCGACGATCCGACCCGGGAGAAGCTCGTCCGCTGGCTGCGTTCCATGGTGTACGACCCGGCGATCATCACCGAGGAACTCATCGAGGAGCGGTGGGCACTCGCCACCGAACCGAAGACCCTCGAGATCGCGCGGCGTATGTACAGCACTGCTGCTTTCGCCGCCTCCGCGAAGGCCGCGGCCGCTTCCGACGCCACCCCGTACTGGGCTCAGCTGCACAAGATCACCGCGCCGACCCTGCTCACCTGGGGCCGGGACGACCGGGTCAGTCCCGTGGACATGGGAATGCTCCCGATGCGCGAGCTGCGCCGGGGTGAACTGCACGTGTTCCCCAATTGCGGGCACTGGACGATGATCGAAGCACGCGAGGCATGGCTGTCGACCGTGCTCGCGTTCCTCACCCGAGAAGACTCCTAGGCACCGGTCGCCGAGGGTCCCCGCCGGGAACCCTCGGCGCCGGCCGAGCGGTTCCCGCTCAGTGGAAAATCCACGATACGAGAACCGTTCTCCTGGGACCGTAAGCGCCAACGGAACCGACGCTCACCATGCCGTACCGGGGGCGTCACCCTCACAGAGCTGGAGAGATCATGGGACAGGTGCTCGACTCCGTTTCGGAGTTCGCAGACGAAATCCGCGCGGACGGCGCCGAAGGCGACACCCTCATGCGTCTGACCGACCGCAGCGCAAAAAGACTCCGTGACGCCGGTGTCATCCGGCTCCTGCAGCCGAAGGAATTCGGCGGTCTCGAAGCGCACCCGCGGGAATTCGCGGAGACGGCCATGGCCATCGGTGCGATGGACGGCGCGACCGGCTGGGTCAGCGGCATCGTCGGTGTGCACCCGTGGGAGATGGCCTTCTTCGACCCGAAGGCGCAGGAAGAGGTGTGGGGCGAGAATCCCGACACCTGGATCGCCTCCCCGTACGCGCCGATGGGTGTCGCGACCCCCGTCGACGGCGGGTACATCCTCAACGGCCGCTGGTCGTTCTCCTCGGGCACCGATCACTGCGACTGGGTGATGATCGGCGCGGCCGTCGGCGACAAGGACGGCAACCGGCTCAACCCGCCACAGAGCCTGCACGTGCTCCTGCCGCGGTCCGATTACACCATCGACCACGAGAGCTGGAACGTGGTCGGTCTGCGTGGCACCGGATCCAAGGACCTCATCGTCAAGGATGCCTTCCTCCCCGAGTACCGCACCCTGCGCGCGGAGCGCGTCATGGGCGGTGTGGCATGGCAGGACGCCGGCCGGGACGAAACGCTCTACAAGTTCCCGTTCTCGTGCATCTTCCCGCTCGGTATCACCTCGTCGCTCATCGGTATCGCCGAGGGCGCTCTGAACTGCTACATCGAGTCGCAGCGTGAGCGGGTCACGGTGTCCGGCACGGCCATCAAGCAGGATCCCTACGTCTTGTCGTCCCTCGGCAACGCTGCCGCGGAGATCGCCGCGTCCCGGGCCGCCATCCTCGAGACCGTCGATCGTTTCTGGGATCTGACGGAGAAGGGCGTGGAGGTCACCTTCGAACAGCGCGCCATCGGCCGGCGCACGCAGACGGCCGCCGCTTGGCGGGCCGTGGCAGCGGTCGACGAGATCTTCGGCCGTGCCGGCGGTGGCGCACTGCAGTTGAGCAATCCGCTGCAGCGCTTCTGGCGCGACGCCCACGCGGGTCTGAGCCACGCCATCCACGTGCCCGGATCCATCTTCCATGCCGCGACGCTCTGCCAGCTCGGCGAGGAGCCGCAGGGCATGATGCGGTCGATGATCTGACATCACACCACTGACGGCGAAGGAATATTCGGATATGACGGACATCCGGGGCCTGGGTTATCTCAGGATCCAGACCACAGACATCACTCGGTGGCGAGAACTCGTCGTCGACGGGCTCGGCATGGCGGTCGGTACCGGGCCCGAGGCCGACGGTCTCTACCTGCGTATCGACGAGCGCCGTGCACGTCTGATCGTGCTTCCCGGCGAGGTCGACAAGGCGCTCGCCGTGGGCTGGGAGGTGCGCGACGAGTTCGCTCTCCGCCGCGTGCGCGAGGCGGTCGAGAAGGCCGGTATCGAGGTGGAGGTGCTCTCGGAGGAAGAGTCCACCTACCGCGACGCCGAGCAGGTCATCGCTTTCGACGACCCGGGCGGAACTCGCACCGAGGTCTTCTTCGGGCCGGTGCTCGACCACAGCCCGATCGTGACGCCTTTCGGTGGCACCTTCCACACCGGTGAGGAAGGGCTCGGACATGTCGTCCTGCCCACCGCAGCCTTCGCCGAGTCCTACGAGTTCTACACCGAGGTGCTCGGTTTCCTCCCGCGCGGAGCGACCCGGCTCGGCGGACTCTCGGCCCCCCCGCCGGTCCGGCGAGTGCGTTTCCTCGGCGTCAACCGCCGCCATCACAGCCTCGCGCTGTGCCCGGCCCCGCCCGGGAGCGCGCCCGGTCTCGTGCATCTGATGCTCGAGGTCGACACCCTCGACGCGGTCGGTCAGGCCCTCGATCGGGTGAACAAGCTCGGTTTCTCGATCTCGTCGACGCTGGGCCGCCACACCAACGACAAGATGGTCTCGTTCTATGTCCGGGCTCCGGGCGGATGGGACATCGAGTTCGGCACGGAGGGGATGCTCGTCGACGAGGCCTTCTACACCGCAGAGGAAATCACCGCGGACAGCTACTGGGGCCACGACTGGTCGGGTTCCGAACCGCTCGCGGCGTTCTCGCCTCCGGTGGGCTGATCGAGTTCGTCCACCCGGATACCTTCCGACGATGCCACGGCGTACGACGCCGTGGCATCGTCGCGTCGGTGGCCCTGTCCGATCGCCCCGGTGCACCGGGGAGGGTGGCTCCCGGTGAGCGGGACCGGAAGGCGGTGCGTCACAGGCTTCGGCAAGAGTGATGTGGATTACAGCTCGTGCCGGATCCTCACGCATCTCGACGCGGGCCGTCCCTACGCATGCCCGAGGTGCTCCTGTGACGTCACTGCTGACCGAACGAATCGCCGACTTCGCCGCCGCGCGCAATGCCCGCGCGCTGCCGCCGGAAGTCGCCGACTACACCGGACTCATCGTCTTCGACACCCTCGTGTGCGGCCTCGCCGCAGCACGCATGGAACGTACTCGCATGGCACACAAGGTGATCGATCGCCTCGGTGGGCCCGAGGAAGCCACGGTGTTCGGCCGTTCGACCAAAGCGCCTGCCGCCGTCGCCGCTGCGTTCAACTCCGAGATCACCTACGCGCTCGACGCGGACGACACGCTCTTCAACTCGGCGCACTTCGCGACGATCGTGGTCTCCTCGGCCCTCGCCGAGGCCGAACGCGTCGGTGCGTCCGGCGACAACCTGCTCCGTGCCGTCGCTGTCGGCTACGACATGACCGCGCGGCTCAACCTCGCATGCTCGTTCATGGAGGTCGTCGACGGAAAGATGAAGTGGTCGGAACTCTTCGGGAGCGGATACGGCACTCTCGGCACGGTCGTCTCCGCCGGCCTGGTGTCGGGTGTGTCCCGCGACCGGATGATCCACGCGCTCGCGCTCGCTGCGGCGACAGCCCCGACGGCCCGGAACACCCACAACACCGAACGCACGGAACTGGCCACCTACAAGTACTGCCCGAACATGCATGTGGTGCAGGCAGGAATGACGGCATTGATCCTTGCCGAGGCCGGCTATCTGGGGGAACCGGACCTGCTCGACCTCGAACCGGGATTCTTCGAGGCCCAGGGATTCCGTTCGGTGCGGCGCGAGGCGATCACCGAGGACATCGGAGACCACTGGTGGATACTCGACAGTGCCGTGAAGTACTACCCGGCCTGCCGCTACACGGGTGCCCCATCGATGCGTTGCGCGCGCTCGTCCGTGAACACGGCTGGGGGCCGGACGATATCGAACACATCGAGGTTCGGCTCAACCCCGGCGCCTACAGCCAGCGGGTGTTCCACACGCCGGCAACGGAGATCGAACCCGACCATCGTGCCGCGATCCACGGAGCCTTCAACATCCCCTATCTGCTCGCACTGGCCGTCCTGCAGATCACACCCGGACCCGCGTGGTTCGATCCGATCCACACTCAGGATCCGAAGGTGTGGGACATCGCGTCCAGAATCGTGACGGCACCCGATCCCGAACTCGACCGCGACTGGGGAGACGCCGTGGCCGATTCGACGATCGGCCGCCCCCGCCGAACCCGTGCCTCGATGACGGTGCGCGCCCGCGGCCGGGAGTACGCGGTGGACACGGAGTTCACTCGGGGAGACCCCTGGACCCCGGAGACCCGTGCGGACTGGGACAGCGTGATGAGCAAAGCGGTGGACTTCTGCGGTGATCTCGTCTCCGTGGAACGACTCGAGCGGCTCGCCCGGACGGTTCGCGATCTCGGCTCCGTGCAGAACGTGGCGACCGAACTCGCACCGCTCCTGCGCGTCGAGTGACCTCGGGACGCGGCGGCGGAAGTATCCACCCGGAACTCCGACACGGCCGGTCGCTGCCGTAGCCGCACGCGGGTGCACAAGGGGCAGCGCGTGGAACCCGGATATGCTGCGGGGGAAGCGCACACACGACACGAGGAGTCCGATGACCGCCGACGACGTTCTGGACGCGGTCCGGGAATCGACCCCGGGGATCGCCGATCGGGCCGCACGTGTCGACCAGTTCGGCCGCATTCCCGACGAGACCATCCGCGATCTCGTCTCGGCCGGGGTGTTCCGCATGTTGCAGCCCCGCCGGTACGGCGGATCGGAGACCGAACCCGCGCGGTTCTACGAAGTGGTGCGGACGATTTCGGAGGTCTGCGGCTCGACGGGATGGATCGCCTCCATCGTCGGTGTCCATCCCTGGCATCTCGCTCTGTTCGACGACCGGGCGCAACGCGACGTGTGGGGTGAGGACGATTCCGTGCTCATCTCCTCGGCGTACGCCCCGGTCGGAAGACTCGTCCCCGTCGACGGTGGTGGTTACCGCCTGTCCGGAACGTGGATGTTCTCCTCCGGCTGCGGGTTCGCGTCGTGGGCGCTGCTCGGTGCGGTGATCGTCGGGTCGGAGGGGCAACCCGTCGATGTCGTCACCGTTCTCGTTCCGAAGTGCGATTACGTGATTCGCGACGTGTGGAACGTCGTGGGACTGCGAGGGACGAGCAGCAACGAGATCGTCGTCGACGACGTGTTCGTCCCCGGCTACCGGGTGAAGAGCAACTACGAGACCTCGCAGCTGCGAGGACCGGGCCAGAAGGTCAACACCGGTCCGCTCTATCGGCTTCCGTTCGCCGCCATGTTCACCACCACCGTCGCCGTGCCCATCGTGGGAGTGGTCGCCGGATGTTACGACGAGTATCTGTCGGCGATGCGCGAGCGGGTGCGGCTGAGTCTGGGTGGGGGACGTTTCGTGGACGATCCGTTCGCGCAGGTCGCGGTGGGACGGGCAGCATCGGATATCGACGCGGCGACGCTCCAGCTCGACCGTAATATGCGTGAGCTGTGGACGCTGGCGCGGGCGGGCGCGGAGATCCCGCTGCAACTGCGCTTGCGTACCCGGCGGGATCAGGTGCGGGCCACCGAGCGAGCGGTCGAGGCGATCGACCTGTTGTTCAAGACGGCCGGGGGGACGTCGTTGTTCCTCGGCGGTGTCATCGAACGTGCCTGGCGCGACGCACATGCCGGAAGCGTCCACGTCGCGAACGAACCCGAGCGGGCCTATGCCTTGTACGGACGGGACGCATTCGGGTTGCCGGTCGAGGACAACCTCATCTGATCTCCGCGCTCGCGGTGGGGACGCCGCGAGTGTTTCTGCCCGTTCTCCCGGCCACCGGGAATTCTTCACCGCCGAGGGGGAACGGCCTCTACGGTCCGAGGGGATCACTCCACCCTCTGCGGGATCGTGTGCCGCTCTCCGTTTTCGGAAGGACCTTCCATGAGCACTTCTCCGGTTCGCCCTGTCCCCGCCGGCGAGATCGAACGCTGGGATCTCGAAGCCGACGTCGTGGTCGCCGGTTTCGGTATCGCCGGTGTCTCCGCGGCGATCGGTGCGGCCGAGAGCGGCGCCGACGTACTGGTGCTCGAACGTACCGGTGGCGGTGGGGGAGCGGCGGCGCTGTCGGGCGGTATCGTCTACCTCGGCGGTGGCACGCGACTGCAGAAGGCGTGCGGATTCGACGACACCCCCGAGCAGATGAAGACCTTTCTCGCCGCGGCCCTCGGCCCGGGTGTGGACGAGGACAAACTCGACGTCTACTGCGAGGGCAGCGTCGACCACTTCGAGTGGCTCGAAGCGTGCGGCGTGCCCTACAAGGAGAGCTTCTGGTCGCAGCCCGGGTGGGAGTGCCCCGCGGACGACTCGCTCATGTACAGCGGTGGTGAGAACGCCGCGCCGTTCACCACACTCGTCGACCCCGCTCCCCGTGGGCATCTCGCTCAGGTGCCGATGCCGCGCAACGGTGATCAGGCTGCCGGTCACGTGCTCATGACCACCCTGATCGCGAAGGCTGCCGATCTCGGCGTGCGTGTCGAATCCGATGTCCGGGTCCAGCGTCTCGTCGTCGACGAGACCGGACGCATCGTAGGGATCGTCGCTACGAGGTTCGGTGCTCCGCTCACGGTACGTGCGCGTGGCGGTGTCGTCCTCGCCACCGGGTCGTTCGCCTACAACGACGAGATGATGCAGGCGCACGCCCCGCGGTTGTACAAGCGGCCTGCCGCGACCGTGGAGGAGCACGACGGTCGTGGAATCGCGATGGCTCAGGCACTCGGAGCGCGACTGGCGCATATGGACGCCTGTGAGGTCGCGTTCTTCTGCGACCCGCAACTGATCGCGCGAGGCATCCTGGTCAACGGCCGGGGGCAGCGCTACGTCACCGAGGACACCTATCCCGGGCGGATCGGCCAGCTCACCATGTACCAGAACGACAATCAGGCGTTCCTGGTCATCGACGAACAGGCCTACGAGGAAGGAATGGCCACACCGACTTCGAGTCCGCAACTCCGTCACCAGCCGACCTGGGTGTGTGGGACGGTGTCGGAACTCGAGTCCGAAATGGGTCTTCCCGCAGGAACTCTCGTCTCGACGGTGGAGCTCTACAATCGGCACGCCGAATCGGGGGCGGATCCGGTCCTCGGAAAGAAGGCGGAGTGGGTGCGGCCCCTCCGATCGCCGATCGCCGCGATCGATCTGCGCGGCATGACCGGAGGTTTCACCCTGGGGGGACTGCAGACCTCGGTGGACTCGGAAGTTCTTCATGTGGACGGAGATCCGATTCCCGGTCTGTATGCGGCGGGCCGCTGTACATCCGGCCTCTCGGCGTGGGGCTACTGCAGCGGCATCTCCCTCGGTGACGGTAGCTTCTTCGGCCGGCGCGCGGGAATGCGTGCGGCGGCGAAGTGAGTGGCACCGGAATGTCCCCTCGGACGCGATGAGCGGGGCATTCCGGATCCGGGTCCGGGAGGGCTCCGCATCTCGTGTCGTGCGAGCCTGCCGCGGGGGAATGCCGGGTTCGCGACCCCAGCCGTGCGCCGGCTCTGCAATTCGCGCCGGAGGCCGGCGACCGGACCTCGGTGCCGGGTGCGCGGCCTGATCGGGTAGTCGAACACGCGAGGAGCGTTGTCGCCGTACACGGAAAGGGCGGACCTCCTCACCGTCCTCTGCACGCATTGTGTATGTTCGACGCCGCGAACAGGGGGGCATCGATGAACGAACGCAGGACTGGGCACGGTTGTCAGGGGCCGGCCCTCCGGCGAGGCCGACCGGCACGGAATTCGTCTCCGTGCCCGGGACGAAATATGTACCCGAACGAGGATCTGGTGTAGAACATTTCGGAAAGATGTAACTTATGTCCGAAAAGCACGTTCTCTTCATCGTGAAAGGGATATCCGAGAAGTGGATCCGAGCCGAATACGTGCCCTGCAGATCGGCCGCTGGCGTCTCAAATACAGACTCGCGGCCGTGCTGTCGATTCCCCTCGTCGTCGCTGTCGCTCTCGGTGCCGTACGCGTCACGACTCAGCTCGACGAAGCGCAGCGGTCGGCCGCATTGTCCGAACAGACCGTTGTCGCCCCGGCACTGCTCGACTTCTCCACCGCTCTGATCAGCGTCGCTACCGCCACGAGCCTCGGATTCACCCCCAAGAACGCAACCTCGGACGATGTGACGCAGTCCATGGCCACTCTCAGGGAACTCGCCGCAGGAGCCGATCTCAACTCCGATGTCGCCGTAGAACTCGATGCGCTGCTCGCCGACGGCGACCAGCTCTACGCCGCGGTCATGAACTCCTCCCTCGGCGTCGACGAGCTCGGTCGCCGGACCACCGACTTCCTGGTGCGGTGCAAGAATCTCTTCCGGGACGTGTTCGACCTGTTCGAGAACCACGACGCTCTCGTCGACGCCACGAACCTGCTCCTGATGTGGGACGCGCAGCTCAACCTCCTCGACCAGATGGAGTCCTTCCGGCTGCTGTCCACCAACCCCGAGGCCGCCCGGCTCCTGGCGACCAACGCCATGAACACCGAAGAGTCGACGCTGCGACTCCTTCGAGGATCGGGGCTCGATACCGGGCAGATCGACGGGATGCTCGGCGATATCGAAGCGCGCCGTAGGCTGATCGAGAACTTCACGCCGAGCAGGCAATTCGGGGAAGACCTCCGCAACGCCATGATTTCGGCGTCCCAGCCTTATGCGGAGGGGATCGACAGCGCCAGCGCGCGCATCATCGGGACGCTCGAAGAACTGGCGGACGAGACACGTACCGCGGCCACCCGCGACGCGCTCCTCGTCACGGCAGCGCTCGTACTCGCCCTGCTCCTCGCGATAGCAGTCATCCGTTCCCTGTCGGTACCCCTGGGGCGTCTACGGGACAACACTCTCGCAGCGGCGAACACCGAGCTTCCCGCCGCCATCGCGGCGGTCAAGGACGGGGCCGACATCGACACCGTCCGTCTCGCTCCCGTCGGCACCGATACGGACGAGGAGATCGGCGAACTCTCCCGAGCCGTGGATTCGATGAACACGCAGGCGCTGCGTCTCGCCGGCGAGCAGGCCCACCTGAGGAAACAGGTGAACGTGATGCTCGAGACGCTGGCACGTCGCAACAAGACCCTCGTCGAACAGCAACTCTCGCTGATCGAATCTCTCGAATACGAGGAGAAGGATCCCGCGCGGTTGCAGAGCATGTTCGCTCTCGATCATCTGGCGACGCGCATGCGGCGTACCGGCGAATCCCTGTTGGTTCTCGCGGGCACGCGCCCGCGTACTCGCAGCGGGCCCGCACCGCTCGGCGACGTGCTCCGCGGTGCGGTGTCCCAGGTGGAGAACTACCAGCGGGTGCAGATCGGGAACACCCCGCACGGATATCTCGTCGGTAAGGCGGTGAACGACGTGGTGCATCTGGTGGCCGAACTCGTCGACAACGCGCTGCGGGCTTCCCCGCCCACCACTCCCGTCAGGTTCGAGTTCTCCTCTGCCGTGGAGGGTGGCCTCCTTCTCGATATCGCCGACCGCGGAATCGGTATTCCCCGAGATACCATGGAGGAGATCAATATCCGTCTCGCGGCGGGTGAGAATGCCGATGTCGACGCCCCGCGTCAACTGGGATTGTTCGTGATCGGGCGTCTGGCGGCCCGCAACGGCATGAGCGTGCGTCTGAGGCCGACCTTCGACACCGAGACGAACGCGGGTGTCACGGCGTCGGTCTACTTCCCGGCTGCCCTGCTCAGCGAGGTGCACACGGTCCAGCCCACCGTGATGACGGAACGTCCCCGCCGGCTCAGGACCGAGGAACTTCCGTCCTTGGTGCCGTCGACGACGCCCGCCGGAGGTATTGCCCACGGAAAGCATCGTGGTTGACATGTGACCGGAAGTGATGCCACCGCCGTCTCGACGGCGGTGGCATCACTCGTACCGCAGGTGTTCCGGTCTGCCGGTGGTCTCGGCCGGCCACCGAACCGTGCTCGCGCGGTACCCCCGGCTCACATCCCCCCGACGGACCCGTCGGGAAGATGCACTGCGGACCCGGTGGGCCGCGGCCACGGATGCCCCGTCAAGCGTTCGATGTCGTTGTTGAAGCGTTCGAGCCACCGTGCGAAGGTGGCGACCTCGTCCTCGGACCAGTCGGTCAGCACGCGCTCGAGCGCGGCGACTCCGTGGGCGCGCTCGGCGGCGAGCTTCTCCTCGCCCGAGGAGGTGATCCGGAATTTGCGGGCCATCCCGCCGTCCGGGTCGGGGATACGTTCGACCAGCCCGGCGGCGGTCATCGCCGAGGTCTGCCGGTTGAGTGTCGAACTGTCCAGATCGAGTGCGTCGCTGAGTTGGCCGATCGACATCGGGCCCTGCATGCTGATGCGGCTGAGAACCGTATAGGCGCTGCGGTCGAGCGAATGCCTGCCGCGTTTGCGGCTGTTGATGTTCGCCAGGTGCCGGCCGAGCAGCATCGCTTCGAACTCGATCAAGTGGGTCGGCTTGGTCATCGAAAGTCTTTCGTGAAGAACGTCACCCGAGTAGGTCGCCACGTTGCGGCGTCATCAGTATGTACTGTACACATCGAATGCATGATGCGTCGAATATGCATCATGCATATTTCTTTCCTTTCAGGAGTTCTATGACAGACATATCCGAAAATACCCCGGCCCGTTCCGGGGCTCTCGTCGGTGTCCTCGCCTTCACCGGCATCATCGCGGCGCTCATGCAGACCCTGGTCGTGCCCTTGATCGTGGACCTGCCGACCATGGTGAACACCTCTGCCGCGAACGCGTCATGGGTGATCACCGTGACCTTGCTCGCCGGTGCCGTGGCGACTCCGGTCACCGGACGACTGGGCGACATGTACGGCAAACGCCGCATGATGCTCGTCTGCCTCGTGCCGGTGATCGCCGGTTCGATCGTGTGTGCGCTCTCGTCCACACTCGTGCCGATGGTGATCGGTCGCGGTCTGCAGGGAATCGGCGTAGGTCTGATCCCGTTGGGAATCAGCCTCCTTCGGGACGTACTGCCGTACGACCGTCTGCATTCGGCCGTGGCACTGATGAGTGCGTCCATGGGCGTCGGCGGTGCTCTCGGACTGCCTGCATCTGCCGCCGTTGCACAGTACGTGCATTGGCGGTTCCTGTTCTGGGGCGTGGCGGTGCTCGGTGCGGTGGCGCTGGGTGCGTTGTGGTGGGTTCTCCGCGATGTTCCCGTCCTGCAGTCCGGCGGACGCTTCGACGCGGTGGGAGCGGTCGGTCTGAGTGCGGCCCTCGTCTGTCTGTTGCTGGCGATCTCCAAGGGCGCCGACTGGGGCTGGTCGAGCACCCTCACGATCGGTTTCCTCGCCGCTGCCGTCCTGCTGCTCGTGGTGTGGGGATGGTGGGAGCTGCGGGTCCGCGATCCGTTGGTGGATCTGCGCGTCACCGCCCGCCGGCCCGTGCTGCTCACCAACAGTGCTTCGATCGTGGTGGGTTTCGCGATGTACGCCCAGTCGCTGATTCTCCCGCAGATCCTGCAGCTGCCGGAAGAGACCGGTCACGGACTGGGCCAGTCCATGATCATGATGGGTCTGTGCATGGCACCGGGTGGTCTGATGATGATGGCGGTCTCTCCCATCGGAGGAAAGCTCTCGGCTCACCGCGGTCCGAAGACCACGCTGCTGGTGGGCTGCCTGATCATCGCTCTGGGGTACACGGCGGGGCTGCTGTTGATGGGATCGGTCCTGGGCCTGGCGGTCGTCGCCGCGATCTGCAGCACGGGAGTCGGGTTCGCATACGGTGCGATGCCCGCCCTGATCATGGGGGAGGTCCCTGCCACGGAGACGGCATCCGCCAACAGCGTGAACAGTCTCATGCGGTCGGTCGGTACGTCCTCCGCTTCCGCCGTCATCGGTGTCGTCCTCGCGCAGATGAGCGTGCCGTTCGCCGGTCATACCATTCCCACGGAGTCCGGCTTCCGGGTCGTCCTGCTGACGGGCGCAGGCGTCGCGCTTCTCGCGGCCGTCCTCACCGTCGCCGTTCCGCAGTCGCGCCGGGCCCGTCTCGCGAAGGTCGACGCCGACGCGACGCCCTCCGTGAGGGTGTGACGACGACTTCCTCCGCCCGCCGGTAGCGGCGGACGGAGGAAGTATCGGCGGAGTTACCGCGCGTCGAGCCCGAACGCCCCGCGGTAGAACACCATCGGACTCTGGTCGCCGACGCACTCCAGTTCGGCGACACGTCCGATGACGACATCGTGGTCACCTGCCACGTGCACATCCTCGACCGAGGCGTGCACCCGCATGAGAACGCCGGGCAGCGACGGAGTGCCCCAGCGGGACAGATCCCAGTCGAGACCGTCGAACTTGAGGCCGCGGCCGGACCCGAAGCGAGCGCACAGATCGGTCTGGTTCTCGCCGAGGACGTTGACGGTGAACCAGCCGGTACGGCGCAACCGCGGCCATGCACGCCCACGGTGGTCGGCGCAGAACAGCACGAGGGGCGGCTCGAGCGAGACCGACGCGAACGACTGGCACGCGAAACCGGTGGGGCCGTCCTCGTCGAGACCGGTCACGACGGTGACTCCGCTGGCGAAACGTCCCATGGCACGTCGCATCTCGTCCGGGCCGGGAACGCCGAGTTCGAACGTCGCGTCCTGGGTCTGAATTCCGGTCTGCATGTGCCTCACTCCGATTCGCTCTGGTCGCGGCCTCCGGCGACGTCCTACGAATCGAGCGTATGGGTGACGCGCGACACCCCGGAACGGCTTCTCGCTGAGTGGACATCCGGTCGCCGCGCCGTGTGCACGGGACGTCTGGGCCCTTCCATCCCACCGTTCGGGACCGCGAAGGATCCGCAATGCGACAATCTGGCCGGTGATGCGGTGCGGAAACGACGGGCCGTGATCGTGGAGAGGGGAACCGGTGCCCAGAATCGGCAAGGCGCGCGACGGGGCGGAGCCGACCTCCGCCGAGCAGCGGCGACGGCAGGTGCGGATCCTGGAGGCCGCGGCACGGCTGGGCTCCGAGCACGAACTCGCTCGCGTCCAGATGACGGAGATCGCACGGAACGCCGGGGTGGCGATCGGCACGCTGTACAGGTATTTCCCATCGAAGACGCATCTGTTCGTGGCGTTGCTCCTCGATCGCCTCGAACTCGGCGCGGATCGGCTTCCCGTGCGGAAACCGGGGATGAACGCCCGGGATGCGATCACCGAGGTGCTGATCGAGATGACCCGGCGGTTCGTCGACCGGCCCCGCCTGGCGTCCGCGATGCTGTTGTCCAACAGCACCGCGCCGGCGAACGTGGTGCCCGACTCCGTGGAAGTGCGGCGGACGTTCCTCCGGATCCTGTTCGACAAGGCGGGACTCGACGACCCCACCGACGAGGATCGCAACACGCTGCGACTGTTGTCGATGTTGTGGTCCGGGCTGCTGGTGACATATCTCAACGGCGGAGCGACTCTCGCGGAGACCGAGGCGGATGTGCGAAGCAGTTGCGAGCTGCTGCTCGCCCATCTGGGGGATTAGGGAAGGGCTCCGGAAACGACACGAGTCCCGTTCCACCGTCGTGCGGGGAACGGGACTCGCGTGATCACGACCGGCCGGCTACCCGGCCGCCCCGATCGGGGGTGCGGTGTCGAGGGCGTCCCCGAGGGCCGCTGCGGTAGCTTCCGCTCCGCCGAAGGTGAACGCCAACTGCCGTCCCCACAGGAAGTAGCGGTGGATGGGGTAGTCGATGTCGGCGCCGATACCGCCGTGCAGGTGCTGGCCGGTCAGGCCGACTCGCACACCACCGCGCGATGCCCACCACTTGGCGACGAGCGCCGCGGACTCGGCTTCGTCCTCGCGCCCGACGTCGAGCAGCCATGCGGCCCGGCGCATCGTGAGCCGGATCGCTTCGGTGTCGAGGTAGGCATCGGCCGCGCGCAACGCAACGGCCTGATTCGTCGACAACGGCCGGCCGAACTGCACGCGCTCCGAGGTGTACACCGCCGTGGCCCGAAGCGTTTCCTCGCATACCCCCAGCTGAACGGCAGCCAGAGCGATGCGGATGCGGCGCCGCGTCCAGGCCGCGATCTCCGCACCGTCGCCGGGCAGGACATCCTCGGCTCCGATGTGTACGTCCGTGAACTGCACGGCTGCCTCGGCGCCGCGGCCGGTCACGGCCGCCGGGACGGCCTCGACGCCGGGCGCATCCACCGGTGCGATCACCACGGCGACCGAATCGTCGTCGCACCGAACGGGTACGACGACACCGGCGATGATGGGTGCCCACGGAACCGACGGGATCTGTCCGCTGATGACGAGGTCGTCACCCTTGCGGATCGCGGTCACGGTGGGGCTCGCCCCGGGAGTGTCGTCGAAGGCGCCGGTCAGTACGACGGAACCGTCGACGAGTCCCGGAAGGTAACGGCCCACCTGCGTTTCCGTGCCGAACTGCGCGAGCGGAAGAGCTGCGCCCGCCACGGTGGACCACACGGGGACGGGGGCGACGCGCCGGCCCTGCTGCTGCAGGATCGTCGTCAGTCCGAGCATGCCCATGCCGGCGCCACCCGAGGATTCGGGAAGAGCCAGTCCCAGAAGCCCGGAGTCGGCGAGTGCCTGCCACAGGGGAGCGTCGAAGCCGCCCTCCTTGCGCTCCACCTCGACCACACGCTCGACCTTGGCCAGGGAACCGAAGACCTGCGATGCCAGGTCCTCGACCGCGATCAGGTCGTCATCGAGCTCGAATTCCATGTCAGCTCCTCGTCTCGGCCGGCGTCTTCACGTCCGCCTGGGCCGTCCTGTCGGATTGCGAGCGGGTGGCCGCTGCATCGGGACGCCTGCGCGCGCCCAGGGTCATTCCGAGGTTCTTCGCGGCCACGATCTCGCGCATCACCTCGTTGCTGCCGCCGCCGAAGGTGTTGTTCTGGGCGCGTCGGCCCAGAGCTTCGACCCGGCCCTCGATCACCGCACCGGGGCTGCCGGGGCGCAGCAGTCCGCGGGCTCCGAGCACTTCCTGCAACATGCCGTAGGCCGCGACGACACCTTCGGTGCCGAAGACCTTCGCGGCAGCGGAATCACCACCGCTGAGGGTGTTGGCGGCGATGTCGGACACCAGGCGCAGGTTGACGAGATCGGTCGCCGACAGCAGTGCGTAGACCTCGGCGAGGGTCGAGCGGACCCACGGCACGTCGAACAGCACACCGGGACCGAAAGGTTCCTGCTTGGCCCACGCGAGGACCTCGTCGTACATCTCGTTGGCGATGCCGCCGCGGGCGGCGAGTGCCACACGCTCGTGGTTGAGCTGACTGGTGATCAGGGTCCAGCCTTGATTCAGCTCACCGACCACATTGCTCAGCGGGACGCGGATGTTCTCGTAGTAGGTCACCGCCGTGCTGATACCACCGACGGTCTGGATCTCGGTGGCCGAGAAGCCCGGCGAGGAGGTCGGCACGAGCACGACCGAAATGCCCTTGTGGCGGGGAGCGTCCGGATCGGTACGCACGGCCAGCCAGACCCAGTCGGCGAAGATCGCGGAACTCGTGTACAGCTTGTTGCCGTCGATGACGAGTTCGTCGCCCTCGACGCGCGCCCGCGTCTGGAGTGCGGCGAGGTCGGTGCCGGCGCCGGGCTCGGTGTAGCCGATCGCGAACTTCAGTTCACCGGTCAGGATCTTGGGGAGGAAGAAATCCTTCTGTTCCTGGGTGCCGTACTTCATCAGTGCGGGGGCGACGGTGTTGAGCGTCACCAGCGATACCGGTGCGCCGGCGCGGATCGTCTCGTCGTAGAAGACGTAGAGCGCTTCGGGGTCCTCGCCGCGTCCGCCGTACTCTTCCGGCCATCCCAGGCCGAGCCAGCCGTCGGCGCCCATCTGCCGGTAGATCTTGTCGAAGACCGGCCCACCCTCGGTCTGGTCGACCAGGGCACGCCGATCCTCATCGTCGATGATGCGGGCGAAGTACTCTCGCAGTTCGGTGCGCAGCCGCCGTGACTTGTCGGACAGCTCGGGATGCATATGGTCTCCTGAGAAGTGTTCGGGGCCCGGGGTTACGGGCTTAACGGTCGGCCGAGAGGACGAGCGCGCTGTGCGGCACCGGCGATCCGCCCGTGACCAGCACGTTGTCGAGAGTCTTGGTGGGCTGGTTCACGGAGGTGCCGCGGATGAGCCGGACACCCTCGGCGATGCCGTTCACGCCGTGGATGTAGCCTTCGCCGAGCTGCCCGCCATGGGTGTTGATCGGCAGGCGGCCGTCGACCTCGAGGTTGCCTTCGGCGATGAAGTCCTTGGCCTCGCCGCGGCCGCAGAAGCCGTACTCCTCGAGTTGGAGCAGCACCATCGGGGTGAAGGCGTCGTACAGGATCGCGGCGTCGATACCTTCGGGACCGAAGCCGGCCTGTGCCCACATCTGCCGGGCGACGAGTTCGACCTCGGGCATCGCGTCGATGTCCTCGCGGTAGTAGCTGCTCATCGAGATCTGCTGAGGACCGACGCCCTGCGCCGCGGCGGTGATGATCGCCGGAGGGTGCGGAAGATCTCGGGCGCGTTCGGCGCTCACGATGACCAGTGCCTGGCCGCCGTCGCTCTCCTGGCAGCAGTCCAGCAGGCGCAGCGGGTCGGCGAGCATCCGGGAGTTCTGGTGATCGTCGAGGGTGATGGGCCGCTCGTAGAACCAGGCCTTGGGGTTGTTCGCCGCGTGCTTGCGCGAGAGCACCGAGATCTGCCCGAAGTCCGCACTGGTCGCCCCGTACTTGTGCATGTAGGTGCGTGCCAGGAAGGCTTCCTGCTGAGCGGGAGTGAGCAGACCGTACGGGTTGATCCAGTTCCGGTATTCCTGGTCGGTGTTCGAGTTGTACGCGAACGGCGGCGGACCGGCACCGAAACGGTGGCCCGAGCGCTCGTTGAACGCGCGATAGACGACCACGACATCGGCCACACCACTGGAAACGGCGAGTGCAGCCTGCTGCACGGGTGCGCAGGCGCCGCCACCGCCGTGCGGGATGCGGCTGAAGAACTTGAGTTCGGGGATGCCGAGCGCGCGGGCGACGGCGATCTCCGGGTTGGTCTCCATGGTGAACAGCGCGAAGCCGTCGACCTCTTCGACACCGATTTGTGCGTCCTCGAGAGCGGCGAGGACCGACTCGCACGCGAGTTGCCATTCACTGCGGCCGGAATTCTTGGAGAACTCCGTGGCTCCGATGCCGGCGATAGCAGCGGCTCCGGAGAAGCCCTTGACGGTCATCGTGTCTTCCTCTCGTAGGGCTCCACCACGACCTCGGCGGTGACGTGGACGCCTCTGCTGTTGCGGCCCTGCACCTTCAGGGTGACGGTCGCGCCCTCGACGGCGGTCACCTCACCGTTCATGTGCATGGGGTCGCCGGGGAAACAGGGCACGCCCAGACGCAGCGACGCGCGGCGTACGCGCGCCGACGGTCCGGTCCAGTCGGTGACGTACCGGTCGACGAATCCGTTGGTGGCGTTGATGCTCATGAACACGTCCGGGGTACCGCGTCCGAGTGCGGCATCCGGATCGTGGTGCACGTCCTCGAAATCCTGTGATGCGATCGCGGTGGCCACGATGGTCGTGCGATCGATCGGCAGGACGAGTTCGGGAAGTTCCTGTCCGACAGTGCATTCGGCGAGGTTCATGCGTGTCCTCCGGGCTTGCGCAGCTGGGGCAGGATCTCACCGTGCGCGTGCTCGGAGAATCCCACCTCGAGTTCCATGCCGATCTCGAGCGTGTCGTGGTCGACACCGGCGATGTCGGCGACGATGCGGATGCCTTCCTCGAGGTCGATCAGTCCGACGGCGAGCGGGTACTCGAAGGCCGGATCCTGGGGGTGGTGGATGACGGTCCAGCTGTGGAGCGTTCCGCGACGCGAGGATTCGACCGTCTTCCATTCGAACGAACGGCAGGCGGGGCAGGCGGGGCCCGGCGGGTGGCGCAGAGTGTCGCACTCGTTGCACTGCTGGATCTCGAGTCGGCCCTCACGGACGGCGTCGAACCAGAACTGGTTGTCCTGGGTGATGGTGAGCCGGGGGACGGCGGTCATCGCGTCTCCTTGTCGGTGTTCGGGTTGAACCGGAGCATCCGGAATCGTTCCTCGGCGACGAGTTCGCCGTTCTGATCCTCGTAGCGCTTGTACAGGGTGAAGAATCGCCCGTCGCCGAGACCCGTTCGCTTGACTCCGGATACGGATTCGATCGTGTAGTGGGCGGTGATGTGGTCGCCCGGGACGATTTCGCGGTGGTAGTCCTGCTCGACGTTCGTCGCGACGACCGAGGTGAAACCCTCGCGGTCCAGGTCGGCGAGCATCCGGGAGTACGCGAAGTCCTCCACGACGCCCTCGGTGCGCTTGCGCTGGACCTCGCGCCAGCGACGGTAGCCGGCCATGATCCAGGTCGAGATCATCGCGGGCGGGCAGACGATCGACTCGCGCCCGGTCTCGCGGGCGGCCTCGGCGTCGACGTAGATCGGATTGAAGTCGTCGTGGGCCTCGACCCAGTTCCGGATCATGGCGTCGTTGACGACGTATCGGGCCACACGGGGCGGTTCGGCCACCTGCCCGACGTATTTCTCGTAGTCCTGCTCGACGGTCTGCATGGCCCACTCACTCCTCTTCGGCACGCGCGTTCGTCGTCACGCTAAGGGGGGCCGACAAGCGGGATCCCCCGATTCCCACTGAGCAGGAGCGTGACGGCGGACACCGGAAGCCGGTACCGAACCAAGCGATTGCTTGGTAAGTTGTGGGCGTGGAACCCGCGCATCCTGCGGGGTGAACGACGTGGAGGCAGTGAATGGATCTGGGACTCGACGGCGCAGTCGTGCTCGTCACCGGAGGCATACGGGGAGTCGGCGCAGGTATCACCAAGGTGTTCCTCCGCGCCGGAGCGACCGTCGTGACATGTGCACGCAACGAACCCGAACACCCCGTCGAAACGGACGGGCGGACCGCGGAATTCCTGCCGTGCGACGTCCGGGACGCCGATCAGGTGAAAGCCTTGATCGACAGCATCATCGACCGCCACGGCCGGCTCGACGCAGTGGTGAACAATGCCGGCGGCTCGCCCTATGCGCTGGCGGCCGACGCGAGTCCGAAGTTCCACGCCAAGATCGTGGAGCTGAACCTGCTGTCTCCGCTGCTGGTCGCGCAGGCCGCCAACGCGGTGATGCAGAAGCAGGACACGGGCGGATCGATCGTCAACATCTCGAGCGTGAGTGGGTCGCGGCCGTCGCCCGGCACCGCGGCCTACGGCGCCGCCAAGGCGGGCGTCGACAGCCTCGGGCAGTCGCTCGCCGTCGAATGGGCCCCCAAGGTGCGGGTGAACTCGGTGGTCGTGGGCATGGTCGAAACCGAGCAGTCGCACCTGTTCTACGGAGACGACGAAGGCATCGCGGCGGTCGGCGCGACCGTCCCGCTGGGACGGTTGGCTCAGCCCGAGGACGTCGGCCACTGCGCCGCATTCCTGGCTTCCCCGCTGTCGGCCTACGTCAGCGGATCCACACTGACCGTCCACGGCGGCGGCGAAAGCCCTGCCTATCTGGCAGCGGCCCGAACGAAGGAGACGAAGTGAGTGGACTGATGGACGGGCGCGTCGTCATTGTGACCGGCGCCGGACGTGGCCTGGGTCGCGCCCACGCCCTCGCCTTCGCGGCAGAGGGCGCGAAGGTCGTGGTCAACGACATCGGTGTCGGGGGCGACGGATCGGCCACGGGGGAGAGCCCCGGTGAACTGGTCGTCGAGGAGATCCGCGCGGCCGGTGGCGAGGCCGTCGTCAACGGCGACGATGTCGCCGACTGGGCGGGCGCCGAGAACCTCGTGAAGACGGCCCTGGACAATTTCGGCCGCCTCGACGTGCTCGTCAACAATGCCGGCTTCCTGCGCGACCGCATGCTCGCCAACATGAGCGAAGAAGAATGGGACGCGGTCATCCGCGTGCACCTCAAGGGCCACTTCGCACCGATGCGTCACGCGATGACCTACTGGCGTGCCGAATCCAAGGCCGGCAATCCCGTCGACGCCCGCATCATCAACACCAGTTCGGGCGCCGGTCTGATGGGCAGCATCGGTCAGGGCAACTACGCCGCGGCCAAGGCGGGCATCGCGACGCTCACGGTTCAGGCCGCGGCCGAATTCGGCCGTTACGGGGTGACCGTCAACGCGATCGCTCCGTCGGCGCGTACCCGGATGACCGTCGGCGCCGGTGGTGCGATGGCCGAGATGATGGCCGCGCCCGAGGAGGGTTTCGACGCGATGGCACCCGAGAACGTTTCGCCGCTCGTCGTGTGGCTCGGCAGCGCCGAATCGAAGGACGTGACGGGCCGGGTGTTCGAGGCCGAAGGGGGCAAGGTGTCGCTGGCCGACGGCTGGCGCCACGGCGAGGCGATCGACAAGGGCGATCGTTGGGATCCGAAGGAACTCGGACCCGTCGTCGAGAAGCTGATCGCATCGTCGCAGCCGCCGACGCCGGTCTACGGGGCCTGACGGTCCCCGTGCGCGTTTCCGGTAGCACGTGCTACCGGAAACGCGCACGAGTGGCGCAGCCGCCTACGCCGGTGTGCGGACGATGAGGGTGGAGCCGGGGAAGTAGGCGGCGAGTTCGGATCGCGCCTGCTTGAGCGTGGCGGTGCCGTAGCCCTGCTTGCGGAACTCCGGATGCACCCAGATCCGTACGTCGACCTCGTTTCCGGTCAGCTCGCCGAACGCGAACCCGACGGATTTCGGCTCGTCGCCCGAAAGATCCTCGGCCACAAGCCACATCGCGGACTCGTCGTCCATCAACTCGGCGCCGCGCTGTCGCTCGGACTCGACCCGCTCGTCGCTGTCGTCACCCAGCTGGTCGGCGCAGCGCGCCGTGAACAACGCGGTATCGGCCGCACTGTGGGAGATGGGACGCAGCCGGAAATGCGCGCCGGTCGCGTACGGACGCGCCGCTGTCGTCCATTGCAGTACCGCATCGAGATCGTCGAGTTCCTCACGGATCTTCTTCCGCTCCGCCTGCGTCAGGCGGCGGAACGGAAGATTGAGCACGGCCTCCGCGCAGAACTCGCCGGTGTCGAGCAGTGATGCGAGCTTCGCGACCGCGTCGCCCCGATCCTTGCTCTCGACGATCACGTCGAGCACCTCGTGGCGTCGTTCGAGCGCCCGGAGCAGCGCGGCTGCGATCTCGCGCCGGTCGAGCACCTTGTCGTGATCGGTGGTTGCCATCGTGCGACATCCCTTCGTCGAAGAACTGGGCGTACGGGATTCAGTATTCCCGCACGTTCCGCTCGCGGCGACCGCGTGATCCGGGTGATCCGGCTCACTCGCACACGACGACGGGAATGACGCGGTCGGTCCACGACTGGTACTTGTCGAAATCCGGATACATCGCGGTGAGGCGCGGCCAGTACGCCGCGCGCTCCGCATCGCTCGCCACGCGAGCGCGCATCGTCCGGATCCGTGACCTGATCTGCACGGTGACCTCGGGGTTCGCCTGGATGTTGCGGAACCACAAGGGATGCTTGGGAAGTCCTCCCTGGGAGGCGACCAGGATCACCTTGTCGCCGTCTTCGAGGAACAGCAGAGGAGCGGTGCGCGGCCGGCCGCTCTTCCGTCCGATCGTGGTCACCAGACATACGGGGACGCCCCGGGGGAATGCACTGCCGACCCGCCACCTGCCGCCGATGCGACCACCCGTGGCCCGGTACACGGCGACGTTCACGCGCGATCCCCACTTGATGATCGACGTCGTGGCCCCGGACCCCAGTCCTTTCGGGGCCTCCCCGGTACCCACCTCAGATCCGTTCGATGATGGTGCCCGTCGCGAGAGCGCCACCGGCGCACATCGAGATCAGTGCGGTCGACGCGTCGCGTCGCTCGAGTTCGTGCAGTGCGGTGGTGATGAGCCGGGAACCGGTGGAGCCGACCGGGTGGCCGAGGGCGATGGCGCCGCCGTTGACGTTGACCTTGTCCATGTCGGGTCCGTGCACCTGGGCCCAGGACAGCAGCACCGACGCGAACGCCTCGTTGACCTCGAACAGGTCGAGATCGCCGATGCTCATGCCTGCCTTCTCGAGAACCTTCGCCGTGGCCTGCACGGGGCCGTCGAGGTGGAACTCGGGTTCGGCGCCGACGAGAGCCTGCGCGACGATCCGCGCGCGCGGCTTCAGCCCGAGCGCCTTCGCCCGGTCGGAGTCCATGAGCAGGACGGCCGCCGCGCCGTCGGAGATCTGCGACGAGGTGCCGGCCGTGTGGATGCCGCCCTCGAGCACCGGCTTCAGCTTGGCCAGCGACTCGGTCGACGTCTCGCGCAGACCCTGGTCGCGGGTGACGGTCGCCTTCTCGCCGGTGCGGTTGCCCTCCTTGTCGACGACAGGGGCCACGACCGGCAGGACCTCGCGGTCGAACCGGCCCTCGTCCCAGGCCTGCTGGGCGAGTTGCTGCGACCGCACTCCGAGCGCGTCGACGTCCTCGCGGGTGATGCCGCGGCGCCGCGCGATACGTTCGGCGGCCTCGAACTGGTTGGGCATGTCGATGTTCCAGGACTCGGGGCGACGGGGGCCGGCCTGATCACCGACGTTGGCACCGAGGGGGACCTGGGTCATTGCCTCGATGCCGCACGCGATGCCCACGTCGATGGCGCCGGTGGCGATGAGCCCGGCGATCAGGTGGTTGGCCTGCTGGGCCGATCCGCACTGGGCGTCGATGGTGGTGGCACCGGCCTGCCAGGGAAGCCCCGCGTTGAGCCACGCGGTGCGGGTGATGTTGTTGGACTGGGCGCCCGCCTGGGTGACGCAGCCACCGATGACCTGTTCGACGAGCTCGGCGTCGATGCCGGCGCGTTCGACGAGCCCGGCCTGGACGGCGCCCAGGATCTCGGCGGCGTGCAGGCCCGCGAGCCATCCGCCCCGCTTGCCGATCGGGGTCCGTGCGGCCTCGACGATGACTGGTGTGCCCACGGCGGGCTCCTTTCTCCTACGCTCTTCGCAAAATAGAACACGTTTTTCCGGCTGGCAACAGGACCGGCTTTTCCCAGTGGACGTGCAGATCCCTTGGTCGGAAGGCGCGTCTGTGTTTGAATGGTTTTAGAACGTGTTACATATCACGCGAGCGGTACCCGCCAGGGCAGGAGAGATATCAGTGGCGCAGCCGAACATCCCCGAAGACATCGACTTCACCGATCCCGATCTGTACGCAGACCGTATGCCTTTCGCAGAGTTCGCGGAACTGCGGAAGACCGCGCCGGTGTGGTGGAACAAGAAGTCTCCCGACGTCGGTGGGTTCCACGACGACGGATTCTGGGTTGTCTCCCGGCACGAGGAGGTCCGTGAGGTCTCCCGCCGGAGCGACGTGTTCTCCAACTGGGAGAACACAGCGATTCCGCGGTTCAACGACGACATTCCGCGCGAAGCCATCGAGTTGCAGCGCCACGTCCTGCTCAACAAGGACGCACCCGAGCACACCAAGCTGCGCAAACTCGTCGCCCGCGGTTTCACCCCCCGTGCGATCAACGGCCTGCGTGACGAGCTCGATCGTCGCGCGAGAGCCATCGTGGGAGAGGCGTGCCAGGCCGGTCGTGGCGACTTCGTCACTCAGGTCGCGGCCGAGCTGCCGCTGCAGGCCATCGCCGACCTCATCGGTGTGCCTCAGGAGGATCGCGCCAAGCTCTTCGAGTGGTCCAACCAGATGACGGGCTACGACGATCCGGACAACACCGCCGATCCGGCGGCAGCGTCCATGGAAGTCCTCGGGTACGCCTACCAGATGGCCGCGGCCCGCAAGGAGAACCCGGCCGACGACATCGTCACCACCCTCATCGAGGCCGACATCGACGGCGACGAACTCGCTCCCGAGGAGTTCGGCTTCTTCTTCATCGTGCTCGCGGTGGCCGGCAACGAGACCACCCGCAACGCGATCACCCACGGCATGGCGGCGTTCCTCGACAATCCGGAGCAGTGGGAGATCTTCAAGCGCGACCGGCCGAAGACCGCCGCCGACGAGATCATCCGCTGGGCCACCCCGGTCACGTCGTTCCAGCGCACCGCCCTCGAGGACACCGAACTCGGCGGGCAGACGATCAAGAAGGGCGATCGCGTCGTCATGCTGTACGCGTCGGCCAACAACGACGAAGAAGTATTCGACAACCCCCGCGAGTTCGACATCCTTCGTGATCCCAACCCGCACCTGGCATTCGGTGGAACGGGCGCGCACTACTGCCTGGGCGCGAACCTCGCACGTATGGAGATCGACCTGATCTTCAACGCGATCGCCGACCACATCCCGGACATCACGAAGATCGGCGACCCGCACCGTCTGCGGTCGGGCTGGCTCAACGGCATCAAGGAATTCCAGGTCGACTACAAGACCTCGGGTGGGTGCCCGGTCCAGCACTGACCGAACCGAACACCGACCGAACCGAACATCGAGGTCCCCGGCCGCCCCTGCGCGCCCGGGGACCTCGCACATCCCGTGTCGTCTACAGGACCTCGGACCTGCGGCCGATCCACCACATCGCGGCCCCCGCCGCGAGCACACCGGCTACCGATACACCGGTCGTGAGAACCGTCCACGAGTCCGGCGTCCACCCGGACGGAGAATCGGTGAGAGGCGTGTAGGCGGTCCATCCGAATCGGGTGAGCAGAGGCAACGCCATCACGGCGGGCAGCGAGAAGGACGCGGCGGTGACCGCGCTCGTCGACGGTAGTGCCGCGCTGATCGTGTACGCGGCTGCCACCGGAAGAACGAAGAAGGTCGCCAGGAGGTGGACGTTGTCCCAGGGCGCACGAGTGAAGATCGCCGTGATCGTGACGAACGCGAGCACGCCCACTCCGGCCATCGGCCTCGGCGCGCGACGGCCCAGCCACGCGCCGACGGCGGCGAGCACGACCATCACGGCCGGCAGAAACCATCCGCCGGGAATCCACGAGGGAGCGGTACCCGCGGCGACGGCCACCGCGAAGGCGGCGAGAAGGACCGCTCCGCTTCTCTCGCGCAGCCACAGGGCAGCACCGATCACGAGTGGGACAGCGACGATGCCCCACAGCCATCGCCCGTTCCCACCGGGACTCGCATCCGGAGACCACACGGCACTGTGAAGAGACCGATACAGCACGACGGCGACGAGCGGTAGGCCGATACCGACCACCGTTTCCCGTACATCCCATCGTCGTTCGTCGACCGAATCGGGAGCACCGGCACGCATCACGAGAGCCGCTGTTGCCACCGCGATGACAGTCGCCGAGAGAACCGTCCACACCGTGTCGGCGGGCTGCGCCGACACCTCGAGGTACACGGCGCTTCCGGGCGAGGAGGCCGCGAACTCCCGGTATTCCGCGATGGGTTCTGCGGTGAGCAGCGCGGCAACGACGCCACCGGTCATCACCGCGGGGAGCCGGGTGCCCGCAGTTCGGGCGCAGCAGACGACGAGGGCACCGAGCACCAGGCCTGCACCGACCGCCGAGACGTACATGTCGAACCGCCACGCACCCGGCAGGGCGACGACCGCCACGAGTGCGGCCCCGGCCACGACGGCGCCGAGCGCGCCCACCCGGTGGCGTAACCACAGCGCGATCGACGCGGCGACGAGCGCTCCCGTGGCAGACGCGGTGATACCCGAAGTCTCCACGGCACCGAAACCGAACCCGGTATCGAGTGGATAGGTGTCGACGCTCGGCGCGGCGAGGACGGTTCCGGCGGTGAAACTGCCGACGGCTGCGAGTGCGTAGAGAATCCAGGAGGGCACCCCCTACCTTCTCCGAGCGGTCACCGGGACGCGGCGCCGACACGCCGGGCGACGATGCGATCAGGTCAGGCGGCGAAGATCCTCGGAGGTGTCGACGTCTCCGGGGTCGGCGAGCCCGGTGCAGTCGAGACGCCGCACGCGTTCACGATTGCGGGCGAGGAAGGACCGCGCGCCCTCGTCGCCGGTGGCGTCGGCGGCGGCGCCCAGCGCGTCGGCGATGTCGAAGACCACCGGATGACCGGGGTGATCTCCGAAGACGGGGAGCGTCACCGTCCCCGTGTGGTGCGCATCCAGGAGATGGCGGACCAATTCGGCTGTGATGCCGGGAAAATCGACGACGGTGAGCGCAACCCTGTGGTGGGCTCGTGCCGCGTCGACCCCGCGGTGCAGGGATGTCGACATGCCGACGGCCCAGTCGGGGTTGTAGACCGCTGTCGCTCCGGTAGGGCACGCGGCGGCCACATCGTCGCCGAATGCGCCCACGACCACGATCACGTCGTCACAACCACCTTCGAGCAGTGCCTCGACGACGGTATGCAGCAGGGGACGGCCGCGGTGGGGGAGCAGCGCTTTCGCGCGTCCGCCCAGCCGCGAGCCGTCCCCTGCCGCAAGAACGATCCCGGCTGTGCCCATGGCCCGACTCTACGAGACGGGGCGCACGGTTTTCATCGCGCGGTCCACTTCCCAGAACGCACGCAACGAGACGATCCTCCCGTCGTCGTCCACGCGGTAGACGAACACGCCCTCCGCATCGATCAGATTGCCTGCCATCGTCGTACGGATGGTGCCGATGTTGACGCATTCGTCGCCGCAGACCAGCACGTCGTCGACGAGGAATTCGAGCTTGTCGGTGTTCGCGATGGTCATGTCGTAGAACTTCGCGATCGCCTCGGCACCGTGATGCCCCTTGCCCTCCGGATCGAAGCCGGACGGACCCACCGGATCCTCGACGCACGCGTTCTCCGCGAACAGCGCGAGCCACTCGTCCTTGCGTTTCCCGCTCGCCGCCGCCTGCGACGCCTTCGCTGCGATACGCGCCGGGTGTTCCTCGCTCATGCGGCATCCCTTCCGGGAATGTACTTGTCGGCGAACTTCCGCAGCGATTCCTGTTTGGCCTCGAGCGGGGAGTCGAAACCGTGGCCGTCGAAGATCCACGGCACCACGATGATGTCGGTGACCCCGGCGTCGGCCAGTTCGGCGTAACCGGAACCACCGAACCTGTCGACACACACCGTCTGGATCTCGAACGGCAGGTTGCTGCGGCCGTACTCGGCCCGCAATTCGCGCAGTCGGGTGATGACCCCGACCAGATCGTCGAACCCGATCATCGCCGACGTCCAACCGTCACCGACCCGGGCCGCACGACGCAGTGCCACCTCGGTGTGCCCACCGACGTAGAGCGGTACCGGTGCGGTGGGCGCGGGACTCATCTGCAGCCGGTCGAAGTCGTAGAACTCGCCGTGATGTTCGACCATGCCGCCGTCGAGGATCAGCTTCAGAACGTCGATCATCTCGTCGACGCGCTTGCCGCGCTTCGCGTAGGGCACACCGCACCACTCGAATTCTTCCGGCGCCCAGCCGATTCCGACACCCAGTCCGAACCGGTTCCCGGTGAGGTTCGCAACGGATCCGACCTGCCGCGCCAGCAGCACCGGATTGCGGGAGCCGAGCTTGAGCACCTGGGTGTAGAACCGGATCGTCGACGTGCTCGCCGCCATCGACGCCGCGGCGATGAGCGGATCCACCCAGGGGGTGTCGGGCGTCCACATCCGCGAACCGTCGGGGGTGTACGGATAGTCGACCGTCTGCTTCTCCATGTAGAACAGGGAGTCGGGCAGTGCGATCGAGGTGTATCCGCACTCCTCGGCGGTCTGCGCGATGCCGGTGAGCTGGTCGAGTGGGGTCATCGCGACCCCGACGGTGAACGAGACCATGATGCCTCCTAATTCGTGGGCCGGTCGGAGCCCACCACCCACATGGAGAAGTACTGGGATCCACCGCCGTAGGCATGTCCGAGTGCCTTGCGGGCGCCGTCGACCTGGTGATCTCCCGCCGTGCCCATCACCTGGATCGCGGCTTCGGCGAACCGGATCATGCCCGATGCCCCGATGGGGTTGGAGCAGAGCACGCCGCCGGACATGTTGACCGGAAGCCGACCGCCGATCGCCGTCTCGCCGGCCTCGGTGAGTTTCCACCCCGACCCCTCGGACGCGAAACCGAGGTTCTCGAGCCACATCGGCTCGAACCACGAGAACGGCACGTAGATCTCGGCGCAGTCGATCTCGCCGAGCGGATCGGTGATACCGGCCTGCTTCCACAGTGCTGCGGCAGCGACCCGTCCGGCCTCCGGATTCACCTGATCGCGCCCGGCGTAGGTGGTGGGTTCGGTGCGCATCGCCGTGGCATGGATCCACGCCACCCGGCGGCCGGCCTGCTCGGCGGCCTTCGCGGTGTCCTCGTCGCCGAGCACGACCGCGCACGCACCGTCGGACGACGGGCACGTCTCGTCGTACCGGATCGGATCCCACAGCATCTGCGAGGCCTGCACCTTCTCGAGGGTGATCTCGGGCTGCTTCAGATGCGCGTACGGATTCTTCGCGCCGTTGAGGCGGTCCTTGACCGCGACCATCGCCCCGATGTGCTCGGGCGCACCGGACCGGCGGATGTACGAACGGACGTGCGGCGCGAAGTAGCCGCCCGCGCCGGCACCGACCGGCATGGTGAACGGGACCGGTGTGGACAGCGCCCACATCGCGTTCGACTCGGACTGCTTCTCCCAGGCCACCGCGAGTACCCGGCGGTGCACGCCGGCCTGGACGAGGCTTGCCGCGACGTTCGCCGTCGAGCCCCCGACGGACCCGGCGGTGTGCACGCGCAGCATCGGCTTGCCCGTGGCGCCGATGGCGTCGACCATCGACAGTTCGGGCATCATGACGCCCTCGAACAGGTCGGGGGCCTTGCCGATCACCACGGCGTCGATGTCGTCCCAGCCCACCTGGGCGTCCGTCATGGCGCGGTCGATCGCCTCGCGGACGAGGCCGGACATCGACACGTCGTGCCGCTTGGCGACGTAATGGGTCTGCCCGGTTCCGAGGACAGCTGCGGGTTGCTTCGCCATCAGTTGCGTCCCTCCAGAACGGCTACCAGATTCTGTTGCAGCACAGCACCGCTCGTCGCGTGCGCGAGTGCACGTCCGGCCGTGCCGTCCATGATCGCCTGCGCTGCGTAACCGATGCGCTCGAGACCGCCGGAGAACATCGGGTTGCCCGTCAGCGGCCCACCGGACGGGTTGATCGTCGTCGACTCGCCCAGGCCGATCGCCTCGCGCAGGATGAGTTCCTGGTGCGTGAACGGTGCATGCAACTCGGCGACGTCGAAGGCGGTGTCCCCGCCGGTGACGGCCTGCGCTGCGGCCCGGGTCGAGGGTGAGACGGTCAGATCGAGTGCGCCGAAGTTCGGTGAATCGGTGCGATGCTCGATCCCGGTGATCCACGCCGGGTTCTCGCACAGCTCGCGCGCCCGGTCGCCGGTCGCGAGGACGATCGCGGCCGCGCCGTCGGTGACGGGGGCGCAGTCGTGCTTACGCAACGGGTCGGCGATGTACGGCTGGGCGAGCAGTTCGTCGATGTCGAAGTCGCCGGAGAGTTGCGCCTTGGGATTGTCCTTGGCGGCGGCGCGGCTACGGACCGCGACCTCCGCCATCTCGCGGTCGGTCCACTTACCGGATTCGAGACCCAGGCGGGCCTGCAGGCCCGCGAGCGAGACGGAGTCGACGCCCAGAGGGGCCACGAGGTACGGATCGAGCTGCAGGGACAGGGTTCGGCGCAGAGTGCCGGCCGAGGACTTGCCGAAGCCGTACACGAGGGCGGTGTCGACCTCACCGGTGATGAGCTTGACCCACGCCTCGTAGAGCGCCCAGGCCGCATCCATCTCGACGTGCGATTCGTTGATGGGCGGGACGGCGCCGATCGCATCGATCGCCGAGATGAACGAGAATGCTCGTCCGGCAAGGTAATCGGAGGAACCCGAACACCAGAAACCGATGTCGGACTTGGTGATGCCGAGCTTGCCGTACAGCTCCTGGAAACACGGGACGAGCATCTCGACGCCGTTGGTGGTGCCGAACGTCTCGCGCACGTGCGGGGCGTGCGCGAAGCCGACGACTGCAATGTCTGTCATGTGTCCGCCGCTCTCAGAGGTGGTGTTCGAAGGTGTCGTAGTCGGCGTCGGGTTCGCCGGTGGGACGGAAGTACTCGATGTTGCGCAGCGTGTGATCCCACTCCTCGCGAGGACGCCATTTCGCTTCGACACGCATGCCCATCCGCACCTCGGACGCATCGCATTCGAGGATCAGGTGCAGGAACGGGATGTCGGCACCGTCGAGCAGTACGTAGGCGGCGACATAGGGCGGCTCGATCTGCTGGCCGAGGAACGGCACGTTCACGATGCAGAAGGTGGTGACGATGCCCTTGTCGGACACTTCCACGGGTTCCTTCGTCGGTACACCGTCGGTGGGGCTCGCACCGCGCGGGGGTACGTAGACCTTCCCGCCCGGGCCGGTGCGGCCACCGATGATCCTGCCGTCCTTCAACCCTCGCAGGTACCAGGATTCCTCGGGGGAGGCGGAGTGCCGGTAGTCCAGGTCGACGGGAGTGGTGATCATCGTGACCGGCTCGCCCTCGGTCGCTGCGACGGTGATCGTCGCCTCGCCGGGTTCGAACGCCTCGATGTCGTGGATGTCGCCGGTGCGTTCGGCGGCCCACCGCACACGTACCCGCAGACCCGTCTCGATGTCGTCCGGGGAGGCGACGTCGACGGCGTGCAGGAGTGCGGTGTCGGCGCCGTCGAGGCGGATCAGTGCCCAGGCGAAGGGCCGGTCGAAGGGCTGTCCGGGCAGCGGTTCGGCGTTCCACGTCCAGCTCACCACGGTGCCGGTCTGTCCGACCTCGACGACATCGGTGAGTGGTTCATGGGTGACCGCGTCGTATTCGGGGGGTGGGACGAGGACCCGTCCGTCGGATCCGCGGGCGCCGAGAATGCGGCCGTCGCGCAATCCGGTGACGAAGGCTCCGACGGTCGGCCCGGTGGATCGTGTGTAGTCGAACTTCAGATTCAGCGGTGCGCTCAGCGGTGGCTCGGCAACCGCGCTCTTTCCCAGGCTCACAATTTCGAGTAGAACAGGTTCTAGTGGTGCTGGCAAGAGCGGCGCGCGAACTGCATCTCTCCACGATTCGCCCGACAGGAAAGGCGTCCAATGAAACTGGGACTGCAACTCGGCTACTGGGGTGCTCAGCCGCCCTCGAACGCACCGGAACTCGTTGCTGCGGCCGAGGCCGAAGGATTCGACGCCGTCTTCGCCGCCGAATCGTGGGGATCGGACGCGTTCACGCCGCTGGCCTGGTGGGGCTCGTCCACGGAACGGGTGCGGCTCGGCACGTCCGTCGTGCAGATCTCCGCGCGTACTCCGACGAGTTGCGCGATGCACGCGCTGACGCTCGATCACCTCTCGAAGGGCCGGCACATCCTCGGTCTCGGCGTCTCGGGGCCGCAGGTGGTGGAGGGCTGGTACGGCCAGCCGTTCGCCAAGCCCCTCGCACGGACCCGCGAGTACGTCGACGTGATCCGCAAGGTGCTCGCGCGCGAAGCGCCGGTGACCGGCGACGGACCGCACTTCCCGCTGCCCTACGCGGGCGCCGGATCAACCGGGCTCGGTAAACCGCTCAAGCCCATCACGCATCCGCTGCGGTCGGACATCCCGATCTGGATCGGTGCCGAAGGTCCGAAGAACGTCGCGCTCACCGCCGAGATCGCCGACGGCTGGCTCGCGATCTACTACACCCCGCGCCTGGCGTCGATGTACGACGAATGGCTCGACGAGGGGTTCGCCCGGCCGGGCGCCCGACGCACCCGTGAGGACTTCGAGATCGCGGCGACCTGCCAGGTGGTGATCACGGACGATCGCGCAGGGACGATCGCGGCGATGAAACCGGTGACCGCGCTGTATGTCGGCGGAATGGGTGCGCCGGAGTTGAACTTCCACGCGCAGGTCTACCGGCGGATGGGATACGAGGCCGTGGTCGACGAGGTGACCGCGCTGTTCCGTGCCGGCCGTAAGGACGAGGCGGCGGCAGTGATCCCGGACGAGATGGTCACCGAGACGATGATCGTCGGCAATGCCGACGAGGTGCGCGAGGGTGTGAAGCGCTGGGAGGCGGCCGGCGTGACGATGCTGCTGGTCGGTTGTCGCGATGTCGACCAGGTGCGCACGATCGCCGAGGTGGTGCTGCGCTAGATGCCGCAGCGGGCGGGGCGTCAGGAGGCGTAGGCCGCCTTCAGCTTGCCCTTCACCAGCTTGCCCGTGGGGGTGCGGGGCAGTTCGTCGACGAAGTCCACCGATCGCGGCACCTTGAAGTGCGCGACCCGCTCGCGGACGTACGAGATCAATTCGTCGGCGAGGTCGGGGGATCCGGCGGATCCGCCCGCCGGTTGCACGACGGCCTTGACCTCCTCGCCCATCTCCGGATGGGGCACGCCGATGACAGCGACGTCCTCGACGGCCGGGTGCAGGGCGAGCACGTTCTCGATCTCCTGCGGATAGATGTTCACACCGCCGGAGATGATCGTGAACGACTTGCGGTCGGTCAGATACAGATAGCCGTCGTCGTCGAGACAGCCGAGGTCGCCGACCGTGGTCCAGGTGGGGTGCTCGGGATGCTGCGACGCCGCGGTCTTCTCGGGATCGTTGTGGTACGAGAACGGAACCTTCTCGTATTCGAGGTAGATCGTTCCCACCTCGCCGGCCGGGAGTTCCCGCCCCTCCTCGTCGCAGATGTGCGCGGGCCCGAGCACACTCTTGCCCACCGAGCCCGGGTGTTCGAGCCATTCCTGACTGTTGATGAACGTGATCCCGTTGGCCTCGGTGGAGCTGTAGTACTCGTAGATCACCGGTCCGAGCCAGTCGATCATCGCTCGCTTGACCTCCGGCGGGCACGGAGCTGCGGCGTGGACGAGGACGCGCAGACTCGACAGGTCGTATCGGTCGCGGATTTCGTCGTCGAGCTTGAGCATACGGACGAACATCGTCGGCACCATCTGCCCCGCGGTGATCCCGTGCTCCTCGACGTGCCGGAGCGCGGTCTCGGCGTCGAACTTCTCGGCAAGGACCACCGTGCCGCCGAGCGCGTGGATCGCCCCACCCCAGCGCAGAGGCGCCGCGTGATAGATGGGGGCGGGGGAGTAGTAGACGTCGGAGTCGGTGAGGCCGAAGAGGAACTGCGCCACCGTCACCAGCGGCTCACCGGGTTCGTCGACGCGACGTTCCGGGAGATCCGGCTGGATTCCCTTGGGAAAGCCCGTCGTTCCGGACGAGTACAGCATGATGGCGCCGCACGGTTCCTCCTCGAGTCGCGGGCCGGCCGCGGCGAGGGCGTCCTCGTACGACTCGAAACCGCGCACGGTGCCGCCGAACGCGAGCCTCACCGAACCGATCGCGACCTTCTCGCCGACCTGTTCGGGGAGTTCGTCGAGTGTCGCCGACGCGATCAGGGCCTTCGCACCGCTGTCCTCGAGGATATAGGCCACCTCCCCGGCGGTGAGGTGACTGTTGACCGCCGTGATGTACAGGCCGGACCGGAGGGCGGCCCAGAAGACCTCGAAGGCCTCGGGCTGATTGTCGGTGAGCAGGGCGACGACGTCACCGGTGCGCAGACCCGCGTCGTGCAGGACGCGGGCCAGCGCTGCCGACCGGTCGTCGAGTTCGCGGTAGGTCAGACTCCGGTCACTGTCGGCGAGGACGACCGCAAGTTTGTCCGGGGTGGTCCGGGCGTGCACTCCTGGATACATGGGGGCTCCTCATTGCCTCGACATCGCCTCGACGAACACTGTGATCTTGTGGTCTGGATCACAGCCGACAATGTAGCAGAGCTAAGGAGATGGTTGTGACCGCGCTCTCACGGGTGGGAGTGCGGTCCACAGTGGCGCAGGTCAGGAACCCGAGAACTTCGGGGCACGCTTCTCCGCGAACGCCCGCGGCCCCTCCTTGGCGTCGGCGCTCTTGAAGACCGCGGCGCCCAGTTCGGCGTCGATCCGGAACGCGTCCTCTTCGTGCAGTCCTTCCGAATCGCGGATCGTCCGGAGGATGGCCTGCACGGCAACCGGGCCGTTGTTCGCGATGGTCTCGGCGATCTCGAGGGCCTTGTCGAGCGCGGTGCCGTCCGGAACGACGTGACCGATGAGTCCGATCTCCTTGGCTTCGGCGGCCCCGAGGTGGCGTCCGGTGAGCAGGATGTCGGCGGCGATCGTGTACGGGATCTGGCGGACGAGACGCACCGCGGACCCACCGAGCGGGAACAGTCCCCACTTCGCCTCGGAAACACCGAATTTCGCGCTCTCGCCGGCCACTCGGACATCGGTTCCCTGCAGGATCTCGGTGCCACCGGCGATGGCGGCACCCTCCACGGCCGCGATGAGCGGCTTGGTCAGACGGCGACCCTTGAGCAACGCCGGCAGCCGTGTGAGGTCCCAGCCGCCACCGTTGCCTTTCCCGTCGCTTCGCTCGCCCTGCTCGAATGCGTCTCCGGGCGGTGCCGCGTTCATCGCCTTGAGATCGGCTCCCGCGCAGAACGCTCCACCGGCACCGGTGAGGATCGCGACGCGGATCTCGGGATCGCTGTCGACGCGATCCCAGGCCTCGTTCATGATCGCCATCATTTCGCCGGACAGCGCATTTCGTGCCTCGGGGCGGTTGAGCGTGACGATCAGAACGTGGCCGCGTTGCTCGACGAGGCAATGCGGTTCGCGGGACGAGATGTCCGAATCGGCTGCGCGGGGGGCTTCGGTAGCGGACACTGGCGGGACTCCTCGCAGGATTGTGAACTGGATCATATTCGGGTCTTGTCAGAAACGGTAACACGTTCTACTTTTGTCAGCGTGGCCCTAAACATCGCAGACCTCGTCGAACACGCAATCGACCTCGTTCCCGAGCGCGTCGCGCTGGCTTCGGACGGACGTGAGGTCACCTACGCACAGCTGGAGGACCGAGCCAACCGACTTGCTCATTACCTGCGCGAACAAGGTGTGAAGCCGGGCGACAAGGTCGGCATCTACTCGCGCAACACCATCGAGGCCGTCGAGGCGATGATCGCGGTCTTCAAGATCCGCGCCATCATGATCAACGTCAACTACCGCTATGTCGAGAACGAGTTGCAGTACATCTTCGACAATTCCGACATGGTCGCGCTCGTCCACGAACGTCGCTACTCCGACAAGGTCGCGAACGTCCTGCCGAACACTCCGCTGGTGAAGACCGTGATCGCCGTGGAGGACGGCACCGACGCCGACTTCTCGTCCTATGCCGGCATCGAATACGAAGCGGCGCTGGCGCAGAGCAACCCGGAACGCGACTTCGAAGCACGCAGCGCCGACGACATCTACATGCTCTACACCGGCGGCACCACCGGTCACCCCAAGGGCGTGATGTGGCGTCACGAGGACGTGTGGCGCGTCCTCGGCGGCGGTATCAACTTCATGACCGGGGAATGGGTCAAGGACGAGTGGCAGCTGGCGAAGGAGGGCGCCGAGAATCCCGGTCTCGTGCGCTATCCCATCCCGCCGATGATCCACGGCGGCGCCCAGTGGGCGCTGTTCCAGTCGTTGTTCAGCGGCGGCAAGGTCGTCATGCACCCCGAGTTCTCGGGCCACGAGGTGTGGCGCATCATCGACGACCACAAGGTCAACGTCATCTTCATCACCGGCGACGCCATGGCCCGCCCCATGCTCGACGCACTGGAGGAGGGCAACCCGACAACCGGTGAGCCCTACGACCTCTCGACCCTGTTCGCCATGGCATCGAGTGCGGCCCTGTTCTCCCCGTCCATCAAGGACCGTTTCCTCGACCTGCTGCCAGGCAAGATCATCACCGACTCCATCGGCTCGTCCGAGACCGGCTTCGGTGGCATCGGCATCGCCGAGAAGGGCAAGACCCTCGGCGGCGGCCCCACGGTGAAGATCGACGAGTCCACCACCGTCCTCGACGACGACGGCAATCCGATCGAACCGGGTTCCGAGAAGGTCGGCATGGTCGCGCGCACCGGCAACATCCCGCTCGGCTACTACAAGGACGAGGCCAAGACCAAGGCCACCTTCCGCGAGTACAACGGGATCCGCTACTCGATCCCCGGCGACTACGCGCGGGTCGAGGCCGACGGCACCGTCACGATGCTCGGCCGCGGATCGGTCTCGATCAACAGCGGCGGTGAGAAGGTCTACCCCGAGGAGGTCGAGGGTGCACTCAAGCAGCACCCGGCCGTCTTCGACGCACTGGTCGTGGGTGTTCCCGACGAGCGGTTCGGCGAACGGGTCTCCGCCGTCGTCGCGCGACGCGAGGACGCGCAGGTCACGCTCGAGGAACTCACGGCGACGGCACGGTCGCAGATCGCGGGGTACAAGGTGCCGCGCGCGGTGTGGTTCGTCGACGAGATCAAGCGATCGCCGGCCGGCAAACCCGATTACCGGTGGGCCAAGGACCAGACGGAACTGCGCCCGGCCGACGAGGTCTACGACAACGGCGACGGCAACGGCGCCGCTGCGGCGGGGTAGAGGGACACATGCAGACCGGCCTCGGCAAGAAGTTCGGCATCGAGTATCCGATCTTCGGCTTCACACCCTCCGAACACGTCGCGGCGGCGATCAGCCGCGCGGGCGGACTCGGTGTTCTCGGGTGCGTGCGGTTCAACGACCCCGACGAACTCGACACCGTCCTGACATGGATGGACGAGAACACCGACGGCAAACCGTACGGCGTCGACATCGTGATGCCCGCTGCGGTGCCCACCGAAGGCACCGCGGTGGACCTCGACAGGTTGATCCCGGCCGAGCACCGCGCCTTCGTGAACCGCACGCTCGACGAACTCGGTGTTCCGCCCCTGTCCGACGACGTCGGTGAGGCGAGCGGTGTTCTGGGCTGGCTGCATTCGGTCGCACGCTCGCACGTGGAGGTCGCCCTCGCCCACCGGCCGGCGCTGATCGCGAACGCCCTCGGGTCACCGCCGAAGGACGTCATCGACCTCGCCCACGACAAGGGTGTGCCGGTCGCAGCGCTCGCGGGTGCGGTCGAACATGCGAAGCGGCACGTCGAGAACGGTGTCGACATCGTGATCGCGCAGGGCTACGAGGCCGGGGGCCACACCGGCGAGATCGCGTCGATGGTGCTGTGGCCCGAGATCGTCGACGCACTCGGTGATTCGGCGGCCGTGCTCGCCGCCGGCGGTGTGGGATCGGGACGGCAGGTCGCGGCGGCACTGGCCCTCGGTGCCTCCGGCGTGTGGATGGGTTCGTACTGGCTCACCACCTCGGAGTACAAGCTCGGGGCGGCCGCGCACGGCCCGTCGTCGATCCAGCGCGCGTTGCTCGGCGCGAGTTCGTCCGACACGGTGCGGTCGCGGATCTACTCGGGCAAGCCGGCGCGGCTGCTCAAAACCAAGTGGACGGAGGCGTGGTCGAAACCCGATGCGCCCGAGCCATTGCCGATGCCCCTGCAGAACATCCTCGTGAGCGAGGCGCATCAGCGTATGTCGGCGGCCGACGATCCCGAGGCCGTCGCCATGCCGGTCGGGCAGGTGGTGGGACGGATGAACGAGATCCGTCCCGTCGCGGAGATCATGGCCGACCTCGTGCGGGGCTACGACGAGGCCGTCGATCGGCTGAACGAGGCGCGATAGGACCACAGTGGTGGGGTGGCAGGTGCCCGGGGTGGAGTGATCCGCCCCGGGCATCGTCCCGTTCCGGGATCTGCGTCGGCCGGGGCGTCGCCGGACAGGGAGCAGCGGCGGTCGCGGGTGGGGGTCGACGGCCGAGGTGTGCCCGATCCGGCACTACCCTGGGGTGGACGTGACGCGAGCGGTACCGGTCGTGAACCGCACCGCAGCGGACTCGAAGCGTTCACCGAGGAGGAGGCCGTTCACCTCGGTTACCGAGCAGAGGACGGAAGACGCAGTGACACAGGCCGAGTCGCAGGCAACCGGAGCACTCGCGGACATCAGGGTGCTCGAACTGGGCACCCTGATCGCCGGGCCGTACGCAGGACGCCTGCTCGGCGACATGGGTGCCGACGTCATCAAGATCGAGGACCCGAAGCGGCCCGACCCGCTCCGCACCTGGGGGCAGGGCGAACGGGACGGGCACCGCTTCTTCTGGACGGTGCACGCCCGCAACAAGCGGTGCATCACCCTCGATCTCCGGGCGCCCGACGGACAGGAACTCTTCCGGCGTCTCGTCGCCGAATCGGATGTCATCGTCGAGAATTTCCGTCCCGGAACGCTCGAGAAGTGGGGTCTCGGCTACGACGTGCTCTCCGAGATCAATCCGGGCATCGTCCTGGCCCGGGTCTCCGGCTACGGGCAGACCGGCCCGAAGGCCGGCCGCGCGGGATACGCCTCGGTGGCCGAGGGTGAGAGCGGACTACGGCATCTCAACGGTTATCCGGGACAAGCGCCTCCGCGACTCGCGTTGTCGCTCGGCGACACTCTCGGCGGCATGTTCGCGGTGCAAGGGGTACTGGCCGCTCTCCTGAGCCGCGAACGTACCGGTCGCGGCCAGGTCGTCGACGTCGCACTCACCGAGGCGTGCCTCGCGGTGCAGGAATCGGTGATTCCGGACTACGACGCGGCCGGTGTGGTGCGCGGCCCGTCGGGTACGCGTCTCGAGGGTATCGCGCCGTCGAATCTGTATCGCACGTCCGACGACATGTGGATCATCATCGCCGCGAACCAGGACACGGTCTTCCGTCGTCTGTGCACGGCGATGGATCGTCCCGAACTCGCCGACGACCCGCGTTTCGCCGATCACCTCGCGCGCGGCCTGAACCAGGACGAACTCGACGTACTCATCGGTGACTGGGCGGCGACGTCGACGCTCGAGGATCTGCTCGCGCATCTGTCGGAGGCCGGTGTGGTGGCCGGTCCGGTGAACACCGTGGCCGAGGTGGTCGCCGATCCGCAGTTCCGGGCACGCGACATGATCGTGCCCCACCACGACGAGCGCACCGACACCGATGTGCTCGGCCCCGGTGTGGTGCCGGTGCTCGGTGAGACGCCCGGTTCGGTGCGCCGCGCCGGTCCGCCCGTCGCGGGATACGACAACGCCGTGGTCTACGGCGAGGTGCTCGGACTGAGCGAGGTCGAGCAGAAGGAGCTGCGCGAGCGCGGCATCATCTGAGGCACACAACGCGGGGCGAAGGCTCGCAACATCGGCAGTCACTGCCGGTGTTGCGAGCCTTCGTTCGTTGTTGCGTGCTTCCCCGCAGGCGTACATGCCACTAAGGTGGAACTCGTTTCAGTATTTCGAACTTCTATGAGGAGTGCCGAATGCACACGCCCATCTGCGACGAACTCGGCATCGAGTTCCCGATCTTCGCGTTCACCCACTGCCGCGACGTCGTCGTCGCCGTCGCCAAGGCTGGAGGCTTCGGTGTCCTCGGCGCCGTCGGGTTCACCCCGGAGGAGCTCGAAATCGAGCTGAACTGGATCGACGAGCATATCGGCGACCGCCCGTACGGGGTCGACATCGTCATTCCGAACAAGTACGAGGGCATGGACGCGAACCTCTCCGCGGAGGAACTCACGAAGATGCTGCAATCGATGGTGCCGCAGGAGACCCTCGAATTCGGCCGCAAGATCCTCACCGACCACGGGGTTCCGCTGCCCGAAGGTGACGATAACGCGTTGCAGCTCCTCGGCTGGACGGAAGCCACCGCGACCCCGCAGGTGGAGGTGGCGCTGCAGCATCCGAAGGTCACCCTCATCGCCAATGCGCTCGGTACCCCACCCGCCGACATGATCGAGCACATCCACAACGCCGGTCGTAAGGTCGCGGCGCTGTGCGGTTCTCCGAAGCAGGCCCGCAAGCACGCCGACGCCGGCGTGGACATCATCATCGCGCAGGGCGGCGAAGGTGGCGGGCATTGCGGGGAGGTCGGCTCGATCGTGCTGTGGCCGCAGGTCGTCAAGGAGGTCGCACCCGTTCCGGTGCTGGCCGCCGGTGGGATCGGCAGCGGTCAGCAGATCGCGGCCGCGCTCGCGCTCGGCGCCCAGGGCGCGTGGACCGGTTCGCAGTGGCTCATGGTCGAGGAAGCCGAGAACACCCCGGTGCAACAGGAGGCCTACATCAAGGCGACCAGCCGTGACACCGTGCGCAGTCGTTCGTTCACCGGCAAGCCCTGCCGCATGCTCCGCAACGACTGGACCGAGGCCTGGGAGGAGGAGGGCAACCCGAAGCCCCTCGGAATGCCGTTGCAGTACATGGTGTCCGGCATGGCGGTCGCGGCCACTCACAAATACCCGGACGAGTCCGTCGACGTCGCGTTCAACCCGGTCGGTCAGGTCGTCGGGCAGTTCACGAAGGTCGACAAGACCTCTGCGGTCATCGAACGCTGGGTGCAGGAGTACCTCGAAGCGACCGGAACCCTGGAGAAGTTGAACGAGGCCGCGAGCGCCTGATCCACACCGTTCGACTCACAGGGAGGGCCGTGGTTGCCCGAGGTCCGGTCCGGGTGCGATCCGGATCGGACCTCGGGCCGTCTCCACGTCCACCGGCTCACCCTTCTGCGTGATCACGACGTGGCCGCTGCGTTCGAGATCGGCGGCCACCGAGCGTGCGGCGTCCATGAGGTCGCGCCACGAGTCGCCACCCGCGACCCGCGCGGCGTCGCTGGGACAGATGGTGGACGGGTTCCGTTCCCGGAGCAGCGCGCAGATCGTGGCCGCCAGCCGTTCACGATCCGCATGCTCGTCGCGTGGTTCCCACCACGGATGCCCGCGTTCACCGAGCGCGACCTTCGCGTCCTGGACGCGGTGCCGTGCGGAGTCGCCGTCGCTCTTCACGAGACGCCGAGCGCGCATCAACTCCGCCACGAGTCGCTTCTGCAACGGTTCAGGAATCGTGGGATCGGTGGCACGCCAGCGCCGCCCGTTCACCACCACATATCTGCCGTCGGGCGTGCGCTCCGCCCCTCCGGATGACCCGTCGGTATCCATCGGTCCCGCCCGTCACTCGACTCGGCGGCGACGGAAGTCCTTCCGGACTTGTCGCCGAACAACCACCGTCGCGGCACAACTGTACGCGTGGGGGCGCGTCGGCCGAGGGGCGACGACGCTATCGCGCAGGAGTGCCGAGGGAGGCCGGTTCCAGAAGCTGCGCCAGTTCGTCCGACAACGACCGGAATTCGGAATCGCCACGTTCCCGAATCCAGACCGGATCGGTGCAGTACCAGCGTTCGGCGGCCAGAGAACGGGACAGGACCTTGAAAGTCGCGGTGCGGGGGAATTCGCGGCAGACACGGATCAGAGTGGGCATCTGCTTGGGACCGAGATCGGTCTGTGCATCGAGGAAACGCGCGAAGGCGGCGGGATCGAAGTCGGAATCCGCGGCGGGAATCACGGCGGCCATCACGCGGTCGCCGACCTGCCGGTCGGGCACCCCGTACACCGCGACCTGAGCGAAGCCCTCGTACCGCATCAGGATGCGCTCGATGGGCGCCGCACCGAGATTCTCCCCGTCCACCCGCAACCAGCCCGAGCTGCGTCCGGCGAAGTACACGAAACCGTTCTCGTCCCGGTAGGCGAGGTCGCCGCTGTGATAGCGCCCGTCGCGGAGGCGCTCGGCGTCGGCCTCGGGGTTGTTGTAGTAGCCGTCGAACAAGCCGGGGCCGCGCACGTTGACGAGTTCGCCCGTCGCGGCGTCGGCGTTGGTGATCCTGCCGTTCGCGTCGAACACCGCTGCCGGGCAGCGTTGCCCCGTCTCGGGATCGAGGATCTCGATGCCCTCGGGCAGTCTGCCGAGGGATCCGGCCGGGGCGTCGGGAGCCGAGGCGATCGCGATGCCGCCCTCGGTCGAGCCGAAGCCGTCGACCACCCGCGCGCCGAAACGGCGGGTGAACTCGGCGACGGCGGTGGCAGACGCCTCGTTGCCGTACATGATGCGCAGCGGGTTGTGGTGGTCGTCGGGGTGCTCGGGTGTCGCCACGATGTACGACAGGGGTTTGCCGACGTAGTTCGCGAAGGTCACCCCGAACCGGCGCACGTCGGGAAGGAAACCCGACGCCGAGAACCGGCGCCGCAGAGCGACGCTCCCGCGCGCGGCCAGTCCGATCGACCAACCCGCGATCATCGCGTTGGAGTGGAACAGCGGCATCGCCACGTACACGGTGTCGCCGGGTCCGAGCCCGAATCGCGTGGCGAGCATCGTCGCCGGCTCCGTGAACTTCCGGTGCGTACACCGCACGGCCTTCGGATCGCCGCTCGTACCGGATGTGAAGATCAGCATGAACAGGTCGTCGGGGGAGGGCGCGGCGGTCTCCACGACGGTGTCGGCGAACGGCGCGAGCATGGTCGCCCAGTCGGGGGAGTCGACGTCGATCACCCGCACCTCGCCGAGATCCACGCCGTCGAGCAGGGAGGCGTGCGCGGCCTCGGTGAACACGACCCGGCACTCGGCGAGCGTGATGTCGCGCGCGAGCGCCGCGCCCCGCCGGGTCGTGTTCAGGCCCACCACCACGGAACCGGAGAGGGCCGCGGCGCCGAGCAGCAACGAGAACTCCGGGATGTTGTCCATGAGGATCCCGATGTGCTTCGGCGCCGGACCGCCGAGCATGCCCTGCAGCAGGGCGGCCCGTTGTCGGGACAGTGCGACGTGCTCGCGCCACGACAGTTCGGTTTCCTCGAAACGCAACCCTCGGTCGTCGACGTCGGTGAGTCGCTCGAGCAGTTCGGTGACGGTGGGAGCAGCCATGTGATCAGACCGGGACGTCGGCGAGTTCGCGCCCGAGCGCACGCAACTGATCGGTGGCCGAGCCGAGCAGGAACTCGTGGTGCTTGGCCGCCAGGAAGTAGCGGTGCACCGGATGGTCCTCGTCGAGTCCGACGCCGCCGTGCACGTGCACGGTCGTGTGTGCCACACGGTGTCCCGCGTCGGCGGCCCAGAAGGCCGCGGTGCGCAGGGCGTCGTCGTGGGACTCTCCCGATGCCATGCGGAAAGCGGCCTGCCACAACGTCAGTCGCACTGCCTTGACGTCGATGTAGGCGTCGGCGAGTCGTTGGGAGACGGCCTGGAAACTGCCGATGGGACGGTCGAACTGGACGCGTTCGCGTGCGTACTGCGCGGTGAGTTCGAGTGCCTGTTCGAGGACACCGCACTGGTAGGCGGCCGAGCCGAGCAGGCTGCGGTCGCGCAACCACGCCGCCACGGCGAGGCCGTCGGTGCCGAGAACGCGATCGGCGGCAAGAGCGACCTGCTCGAGGGTGAGGATGCCGCGGCTGCCGAAGTCCGTGGTCTGCTGCCGGGTTACCGAGACACCCGGATCGTCGCGGCGCACGAGGAAGACCGCCACCGAGTCGCCGGTGGTGGCCGGGACGAGGAAACCGTCGGCGATCGGTGCCGCATCGACGACGGTCTTGACCCCGTCGAGCACGTGGCCGTCTCCCGATGCCTGTGCCCGGGTGGCCGGTGCCGTGGGATCCGGGTTCAGATCCTCTGCGAGTGCGGCGGAGAGGATCTGCTCGCCGGTCGCGGCGGGGCGGCCCCATCCGGCCTGCTGCTCGGCGGTGCCGAACTCCGCAATCGCCGACGCGCACGCGGCGACCGACGTGAGATACGGGACGGCTGCGACGCCGCGGCCGAGTTCGCGCAGGATGCTCGCCTGCTCGAGCGGGCCGTATCCGTCGCCGCCCACGGACTCGGGAAGAGCGGCACCGAGCACACCCGACGACGCGAGCGTGTCCCACAGGGTGCGGTCGAGACGGTCCTCGGCGGCGTCGAGGGTGCGCAGGTGTTCGTTGGTGACGATGTCCGCGACGATGCTGCGGGTCAGTTCGGCGAGATCGTTCTGGGCCTCGGTGAGGGTGAAGTCCACGGTGCGCGTCCTTGTCTAACGCTTGGCGGGCGGCTGGCCGAGGGCAGTCATCGCGATGATGTCGCGCTGGACCTCGTTGGTGCCGCCGCCGAAGGTGAGGATGAGGGAACTGCGGTGCATGCGTTCGATCCGGCCGCGCAGCAGCGCGCCGGCCGAGTTCTGCCGTACCGTCGCCGCCGGTCCGAGGACCTCCATGAGCAACCGGTAGGCCTCGGTCGCGAATTCGGTTCCGAAGACCTTGTTCGCCGAGGCGGCCTCCGGACCGAGGGGGGTCGTGCCGGCGCTCGAAGCGATGTCCCAGTTCATCAGCTGCAGGTATTCGGCCTTCGCGTGGACGCGTGCCAGATTCACCTGCACCCATTCCTGGTCGATCACCCGCCGCCCGTCCGGCAGATGCGTCTCCTGCGCCCAGCGCCGGACCTCCGTCAGGGCCGTGCGCACGGGACCGGCGGAGGTGAGCGCGACCCGTTCGTGGTTGAGCTGGTTGGTGATGAGGGCCCAGCCGCCGTCGACCTCGCCGACGAGCGCGGACGCCGGGACGCGTACGTCCTGGTAGTAGGTGGCGCTGGTGTCCGGACCTGCCATGGTGTGCACAGGGGTGTACGAGAATCCGGGAGTGTCGGTCGGCACGATGAAGACGCTGATCCCCTTGTGCTTCCGGACATCCGGGTTGGTTCGGGCGGCGAGCCACACATAGTCGGCGTAGGCGATCAGGCTCGTCCACATCTTCTGACCGTTGATGACCCACTCACCGCCGTCGCGCACCGCGGTGGTGCGCAGGGAAGCGAGGTCGGTGCCGGCGCCCGGCTCGGAGTAGCCGATCGAGAAGTGCAGTTCGCCTGCGGAGATGCGGGGGAGGAAGAACTCCTTCTGCTCGTCCGTGCCGTAATGCATGATCGTCGGCGCGACGGAATCGATGGTGAGGAACGGGACGGGCGCGCCGGCGATGGCCGCCTCGTCGGTGAAGATCAGTTGGTCCATCGCGGAACGGTTCTGGCCGCCGTACTCCTCGGGCCAGCCGAGGGTGAGCCATCCGTCCTTGCCCATCTGCTGCACGACCTCGCGGTACACATTGCCGACGCCGTACTCGCCGGTCGTGGCAGCGAGCGCGTCGCGGCGTTCGGGTGTCATGATCTGGGCGAAATAGCCCCGCAATTCCTCGCGGAGGGCTCGTTGCCCCGGGGTGTAGGAGATGTCCACGAACGCTCCGTTCCGTCGCTGCGGGTCCCTGTGAATCGTCTCGGGGGGATCCCCGCGAATCATTGCACAAAATTGGAACGCGTTCTAGTCTGGATGCAATCGGTCGGCGCGAATGTGAAGCGAGGTCCTCGGATGGATGTCAAGGTCGACTTCGACCGCTGCGAAGCCAACGGCGTGTGCGTCGGGCTGGCTCCCGACGTGTTCGATCTCAACGACGACGACGAATTGATCGTCACGCGGCCCGTTCCCGAAGGGAGTGAAGGCGCCGTTCGCGAGGCCGTCGCCCAGTGCCCGCGTGCGGCGCTCGCCGAGGCCTGAGCCACGCGCGGTGGCCGGCACCGGCCACCGCCGAGGGAAGTAACAAGTTCTACATCTTCGGTACCTCCAGGTCCTGATCGGGAGAGTACCCGCGTGCGGCCGGAAATCGGCCCGAATCTCGAGGAGTACGTGGATGAGTGCGGACGCCGGCGGTGGCGTGGAGAACGACGGTCGGGTGTCTCTCGAAGGGCGGGTCGCCGTCGTCACCGGAGCCGGAGCGGGTCTCGGCCGTGCCGAGGCGCTTGCGCTGGCGCGTGCCGGAGCATCGGTGGTCGTCAACGATCTGGCGGAGAACGACGCGGTGGAGGACACCCTCACGCGTATCCGCGATCTCGGGGTCGACGCGGAATTCGTGCCGGGCAGTGTGGCCGAGCGTGAGACGGCCGACGCGATGCTCGCTGCCGCCCAGGGCAAGCTCGGCGGCCTCGACATCGTCGTCAACAACGCGGGCATCACGCGGGATCGGATGCTGCCCAACATGTCCGACGACGAATGGGATTCCGTGGTGGCCGTGCACCTGCGTGGTCACTTCCTGTTGTCCCGCAATGCCGCGGCCTATTGGCGCGACCGGTCGAAGCAGGAGGGTGGCCCCGTCTACGGGCGTCTGGTCAACACCTCGTCGGAGGCCGGTCTGCTCGGGCCGCCCGGGCAACCCAACTACGGTGCCGCCAAAGCCGGCATCACCGCGCTCACCCTCTCGGCCGCCCGTGGTCTCGAGCGGTACGGTGTCCGCGCCAACGTGATCTGCCCGCGAGCGCGGACGTCGATGACCGAGTCGGTCTTCGGTGATGCGCCGGACGACGGCATCGATCCGCTCTCGCCCGACCACGTCGCGAATCTGGTCGCCTATCTCGCCTCCCCGGCGGCCGGGCGCGTCAACGGGCAGGTCTTCATCGTCTACGGCCCGATGGTGGCGTTGATGGCGGCACCGGTGGTCGAGCAACGCTTCGACGCCGACGGGCAGTGGACCCCCGAGGCGCTCGCCATCGAGCTCGGCGGATACTTCGCCGACCGCGATCCGGGCCGGACGTTCTCGGCGTCGTCGGCCCTCGATCTCTAGTCTCCCGGCTGCCCCGCCGTCGCCCGTCCGGGAACGGCGGGGACGCCACGTCTTCGTCCCGGACCGGGATTCTGCAAGCGTGACGGGCACCGGGGAATTCCGGTAGCCTCACGCCCACTCGGGTCGTTTCTCCGGCTCTCGTGGGTCCCCGCTGCCAGTCCTGATACGTGTTCTAGTTCTCTTCGTGCTCCGATGCCTCGGACCGATACCGACGGCGTCCCGTGCCGGTGTGATCGAGCCCGAGCTCCGCGTCGGAAATCCCGCCGAAATTCCAGCGTAAAACCTCTTTCGAGCGCGTCGACGCGCGCCCGTCGGTGCTTGTATGTCCGTTCGGACGGAAATGGATCGAGATGTCCCAGGACGGATCTTTGACAGGTGAACACGTTCTAGTTAATATGACCCGGGTCACAGCACATGCCATCGATCGGCCGCGCGCCGACGACGTGAGGATCGAAGGGGGCGCACGATGGTAGACCTCCTCGAGGTTCCCTTACGGGCGGTGGGCGGACTGTTCGCCATGACCGGCGAGACCGCCCGGGCGGCCTTCCGCCGTCCCTTCCAGCGCCGCGAATTCGTCGATCAGGCATGGTTCGTCGCCCGCGTCTCGCTGATGCCCACCGTTCTGGTGGCGGTGCCGTTCACGGTCCTGGTGAGCTTCACCCTCAACATCCTGCTCCGGGAGATCGGTGCCGCCGACCTCAGTGGCGCGGGTGCGGCCCTCGGCGCGGTGACGCAGGTGGGGCCCATGGTCACCGTGCTCATCGTCGCCGGTGCCGGCGCCACCGCGATCTGCGCCGATCTCGCCGCCCGCACCATCCGCGAGGAGATCGACGCGATGCGAGTGCTCGGCATCGATCCGATCCAGCGTCTCGTCGTCCCCCGGGTGCTCGCGTCCACCGTCGTCGCGCTGCTGCTCAACGGTCTCGTGTGCACGATCGGCATCCTCGGCGGATTCGCCTTCTCGGTCTTCCTCCAGGACGTCAATCCCGGCGCGTTCATCAACGGCATCACCCTGCTCACCGGTTTCGGGGAACTGATGATCTCCCAGGTGAAGGCGGGCTTGTTCGGCATGATCGCGGGCCTGGTCGCGTCCTACCTCGGCCTCAATGTCAAAGGTGGAGCGAAGAGTGTCGGCGACGCCGTCAACCAGACGGTCGTGTTCGCGTTCATGGCACTGTTCGTGGTCAACCTCCTCGTCACGGCCGTCGGCATCAAGCTGACCGCGGGATGAGGGGAGCGGAGAATTCATGGCAGTGATCTCTCGGCGCTTTCCCCGTGCGGTCCGGCGCGCGACACGAGTGTCGTCCACAGTGGACCGGGTGGGGGAGCAGGCGCTGTTCTTCGCGCGCGCTCTCGCGACCGTGCCCCGGGCGTTGATGCACTACCCCAAGGAGACGGTGCGGCTCGTCGCCGAGATCAGCATGGGCACCGGCGCACTCGCCGTCATCGGCGGCACCGTCGTGATCGTCGGCTTCCTCACGCTGTTCACCGGCGGCATCATCGCCGTGCAGGGATTCAGCTCCCTCGGCAACATCGGCGTCGAAGCGCTCACCGGCTTCTTCGCGGCCTTCATCAACGTGCGCATCGCCGCCCCGACGATCGCCGGGATCGGGCTGGCGGCCACCATCGGTGCCGGCTCCACCGCCCAGCTCGGCGCCATGCGTGTCTCGGAGGAGATCGACGCGCTCGAGACCATGGCGATCCCGTCCATCCCGTATCTGGTGTCCACACGCGTGCTCGCCGGGATGATCGCGATCGTTCCGCTGTACTCGCTCGCCGTGATCGCCTCGTTCGTCGCGAGCCGTTTCGCGACGGTGGTGCTCTACGGCCAGTCGGCGGGTGTGTACGACCACTACTTCACGACCTTCCTGATACCCACCGACATCCTGTGGTCGTTCGTCCAGGCCATCGTGATGGCGATCGCCGTGATGCTCATCCACACCTACTACGGCTTCACCGCGGGCGGCGGCCCCGTCGGTGTCGGCGTCGCGGTGGGCAACGCGGTGCGGGCCTCGCTCGTCGCGGTTGTCACCGTCACCCTGCTCATCTCGCTCGCCGTCTACGGCGCGACCGGCAACTTCAACCTGTCGGGATAGGGCGCGCGACATGGAAACTCCTTCGTGGAAGAAGAAGCTCGCCGCCTTCGGTCTTCTGGGCGGACTCGCCGCGATCGTCGCGGTGGCACTGACGATGTTCACGGGCGGTTTCACCTCGACGGTCCCGCTCACCGTCACCTCACCGCGGTCCGGTCTGGTGATGGAACCCGACGCCAAGGTGAAGATGCGCGGCGTCGAGGTGGGGCGGGTGGCCTCGATCGAGCACACACCCGCCGGCGCGGTCCTGCAGCTCGACATGCAGCCCGGGCAGATGCAGCTCATCCCGTCGAACGCGCGGGTGGCGATCGAATCCACCACGGTCTTCGGCGCCAAGTTCGTCGACATCGTCGTCCCCGACGATCCGTCGTCCGTGCCGATGCAGGAAGGCGCCGTGATCGCGGCCGACAACGTCACCGTCGAGTTCAACACCGTCTTCGAGCACCTGTCCGACGTGCTCGCCCAGATCCAGCCCGAGAAGCTCAACGCCACCCTCGGTGCGCTGTCGGAAGCGCTCAACGGACGCGGCGATGCCCTCGGTGCGGCTCTGGTCGAGGCCGATGCGTATCTCGCCGAGATGAATCCGTCGCTCCCGCAGCTGCAGGCCGACCTCGTCTCGGCCGCACAGGTCACCGATGTCTACGCCGATACGGCGCCCGACCTCATGACCACGATCGGCAATGCCACCGATGTCGGCAACACCGTCGTCGACGAACAACAGCAACTCGATCTGCTGCTGATGAACCTCACCGGTCTCGCGAACACCGGACGGGACGTCCTGGGGGAGAACGAAGCACAGTTGACCACCGCACTCGACAGCCTGAGCCGCACCACAGGTCTGCTCGGTGAGTACTCGCCGCAATTGACCTGCTTCATCATCGGTCTCAACGACGCCCGGGTGGCGTTCGAGCCGATGGCCGGCACCGGGGAGTACGCCGCGCTGATGCTGAGCACCAGCTTCATGGGTGGCGCGACGCCGTACAACGACGCCCAGGATCTGCCGGTGGTCGGCGCGACCGGCGGACCGAGCTGCCGGGGCCTGCCGAACTTCGATCCGCGACGCGACGGTAACGCGCCGTTCGTCGTGTCCAACACCGGCGAGACGCCGTACAAGCCCGCCACGGAGGCCTGGATCCGGTACCCGACGATCTTCCAGTACCTGTTCGGCGATCAGCTCGCGGGTGGGCGGTGACCATGAGAGCGACCACCGTCAAATTCCTGATCTTCGCGGTCACGATGGCGTTGATCTTCGCCGGGCTGGCCGTCGTGTTCAGCCAGGCCCGGTTCACGGGTACCGACAACTACCGGGCGACGTTCACCGATGTGTCCGGACTCGGCACCGGCGACAAGGTCCGCATCGCCGGCGTGCAGGTCGGATCGGTACAGAAGGTCGACATCGGCCGCGACAACACCGCCGAGATCGAGTTCGACGTGGATGCGAAGCACACGCTGTTCACCAGCACCCGCGCGACCGTGCGGTACGAGAACCTCGTCGGCGACCGGTATCTCGAACTGCTCGAAGGCGCCGGCAGCGTCGACGTCCTGCCTGCCGGTGGGCACATCCCGATCGAACAGACCGAACCGGCCCTCGACCTCGATCTGCTCCTCGGCGGATTCAAGCCGCTGCTGCAAGGACTCGACGCGCAGCAGGTCAACGATCTCTCCGGTGCACTGCTGCAGGTCTTCCAGGGCCAGGGCGACACACTGGTGTCGTTACTGGGCAACACCAACTCGTTCACCAACTCCCTCGCCGACCGCGACCGGCTGATCGGCGACGTCATCGACAACCTCAACGCCGTCCTCGGCACGATCGACGACCACGACCGTGAGTTCGAGAACACGATCGAGCAACTGAGCACGCTGGTCGGCGGATTGGCCGCCGACCGCGACCCGATCGGCGCCTCGATCCCGCAGATCGCCTCCGGCACCGCCGATCTGGCCGCGTTGCTGCAGAACAATCGGCCCGATCTGCAGTCCGTCATCGCCGAGACGAACCGCACCATGACCCAACTCGATCTCGGCAAGGACGACATCAACCGCACCCTCGAACGACTGCCGTCCGACTACAAGAAACTCATCCGCGTGGGTGCATACGGTAACTTCTTCCAATTCTTCCTCTGCGCCAATACTTTCAAGTTCTCCGGTCCGGACGGCACCACCATCCGGTACACCTCGGCGAACCACGACACGGGAAGGTGTGCGAAGGTCGAATGAGTGCACCCCGTGACCCCAACTACATCCGGACCGGGATCATCGGTCTGGCAGTGTCCGCGGCGATCGTGCTGGCCGGTCTGCAGTACGACCAGCTGCACTTCCTCTCCGGCGGCCTGAGCTACTCGGCGCGCTTCCAGGACGCCGGCGGTCTGGTGCCCGGCGACGACGTCATGCTCGCCGGGGTGAACGTCGGCGACGTCACCGACGTGCGCCTCGACGGTCAGGCCGTGCTGGTGAGCTTCCGCATCCGGGACGGTATCGGGCTCGGCGACACCACCGGCGCCGACATCAAGACCAACACCGTGCTCGGCCGGAAGTCGCTGGCGCTGCGCCCCGGTGGCGACGGTGTGATGCGCCCGAACTCGATCATCGGTATCGAGCACACCAATTCGCCGTACTCACTGACCGACGCTCTCGGCGACCTCACGACGACCGTCTCCGAACTCGACACCGATCGCATCAACGACTCGCTCGACGCGCTGTCGCAGACCCTCGAGAACACCCCGCCCGAGATCCAGGGCGCCCTGGAGGGCATGACCCGCCTGTCGCAGTCGATCAACGCCCGCGACGAGTCGTTGCACCAACTGCTCGAGCGTGCCGAGAGCGTGACAGGCATCCTGGCCGAGCGCAGCGACCAGGTCAACGCGCTCATCGTCGACGCGAACGCGCTGTTCGGCGAACTGAGCCTGCGCCGCGACGCCATCACCGAACTGATCGCGAACATCTCCTCCGTCTCGCGTCAGCTCACCGGGCTCGTGCAGGACAACCAGGCGCAGATGGCACCGACACTCGAGAAGCTCAACCTCGTGACGGCGAATCTGCAGGCGAACAAGGAGAACATCGCCGGGGCGCTCGACGGCCTGGGCCCGTACATCAGCGCGCTCGGGGAATCCGTCGCCAGCGGACCGTTCTTCAACGCCTACGTGTCCAACATCCTGCCGGCGCCGTGGTGGAAGGCCATCGTGGACAGCCAGGTCGCGCCCGATCTTCTCCCCGAGGATCTCCAGGACGTGATCCCGGACGGGCCCCCGACGATCAAGAGGGACGGCGAATGAGTACCGATACCGCCCCGACGACCGCCCGCCGTCGCCCGCCCCTGCTGGTGCCGGTGATCATCGGTGCCGTCGTCGTGCTCGTGCTCGGCGCCCTCGCCGTGTTCGTCCTGCCGGACCTCGGCAAACGCACGATCCACGCCGAGTTCGCGTCCACCAGCGGCCTGTACGAGGGCGACGACGTGCGGGTGCTCGGCGTCTCGGTGGGGCGCATCAGCGACATCGAACCCCGCGACGACCTCGTGCAGGTGACGATGAAGGTCGACGACGGCGTCGAGATCCCGTCCGACGCGAGTGCCGTCGTCATCGCGCAGAGTCTCGTCTCGGCGCGCTTCGTCCAGCTCACCCCTGTGTACTCGGGTGGCCCGACGATCGAGGACGGCGCGACGATCCCGATGCAGCGCACGGCCTCTCCCGTGGAGTGGGACCAGATCAAGACCGAACTGATGCGATTGTCCGAAGCGCTCGGTCCCGAAGAACTCGATCCGCAGGGATCCCTCGGCCGGTTCATCGACACCGCGGCCGAGAATCTCGAGGGTAACGGGCAGACCGTGCGCGAGGCCCTTCGGGAGTTGTCGGACACGATGCGCACGCTCTCGGAGGGGCGCACCGATCTGTTCTCGACGATCCGCAACCTGCAGACCTTCGTGTCGGTCCTCTCGTCGAGCAACGAACAGATCGTGCAGTTCGGCGGTCGTCTCGCGTCGGTCTCGGACGTGCTCGCACAGAGCTCCGACCAGCTCGGTGTCTCCTTGTCCGAGTTGAACATCGCCGTCGGCGACGTACAGCGGTTCGTGCAGGACAACCGGGCCGGGCTCACCGAATCGGTGGAGCGGCTGGCCGATGCGACCGAGGTGCTGGCCCGCAAACGTCCCGAGATCGAGCGGGTGCTGCACTCCGGCCCGACCTCCCTCGCGAACTTCTACAACATCTACAAGCCGGCGCAGGGGTCGCTCACGGGCGCGCTCGCGATCAACAACCTCGCCAACCCCGTCGAGTGGATGTGCGGGTCGGTTGCGGCCGCCGCGAACGCGACCTCCGAGCGCAGCGAGGAACTGTGCCGCCAGCAACTCGGCCCGGTGCTGTCGTCCATCAACGCCAACTACCTGCCGCTGCTGGTCAATCCGCTCGCCGGTGTGCAGGCCTTCCCCGGCGACATCGTCTACACCGAACCCTGGCTCGAGGAGGCGTCGGCAGGTCGTGGCACCGCGCCCGAGCCGTCGTCCTCGGAGACCGCCTCGCCGGTCGACGGGATCCTCGGTGGCCTGCCGTCGCTCCAGGTCCCGCAGGATCTGGGTTCTCTGCTGCAGCCGGGAGGAGGGCGATGACCGGCCGCTCGATGTTCCGCCGTCTCGGCGTCGCGGCCACCGCGGTCGCGGTGAGCACGACACTCACCGCCTGCGAGTGGGACGGACTCAACTCGATTCCCATGCCCGGCAGCGCCGGACGCGGGGAGGGTGCCTACGAGGTGCAGATCCAGATGCCCAACGTGACCACCCTGACCCAGAATTCACCCGTGCGCATGGACGACGTCACCGTCGGTTCGATCTCGGGAATCGAACTCGAGGGCTGGCATGCGCTCGTGACGATCTCCCTCGACGAGGACGTGGTGGTTCCGGCCAACTCGCTCGCGCGGATCGGTCAGACGAGCCTGCTCGGATCCCAGCATCTCGAACTCGTCCCGCCCGTCGGCGAACCCCCGCAGGGCAGGCTCGAGGACGGCGATCTCATCCCGCTCGAACGCGCCGGTGCGTATCCGACCACCGAGCAGACGCTGTCGTCGCTGTCGGTGGTGCTCAACGGTGGTGGGCTCGCGCAGATCAACGACATCACCACCGAACTGAACGCGGCGCTCGTGGGCCGGGAGGACTCGATCCGGAACCTGCTGCCGCGCCTGGACGAACTGGTCTCCACTCTCGACACACAGCGCGGCGACATCATCGCGGCGTTGGAGGGCATGGACCGGCTGGCCGCGACCGTCGACGACCAGAACGCGACACTCGTCCGCGCCCTCGAGGAGTTGCCGCCCGCCCTGGAGGTGCTCTCGGATCAGCGTTCGAACCTCACCGCCGCGATGAGTTCGCTCGGTGACCTGAGCACCGTGGCGAGCCGGATCGTCGAGACCTCGAACGACGATCTGAAGGCGAACCTCGAAGGCCTCGCACCGACCTTGAAGGCCCTGGCCGACTCGGGCAGTGCCCTGACCGAGGTGCTCGGTGTGCTGCTCACCTATCCCTTCCCGCAGGCGGGTATCAACAACATCATCCGCGGCGACTACGCGAACCTCGCGATGACGATCGATCTCACCCTCGACCGCCTCGACCTGAACTTCCTGTCCGGGACGCCGCTCGCGGGACGCCTCGCCGGCCCGGAAGGAATCCTCGGCCGCGACGCGGGACTCGCCGCACAGGCGACGGACCCGTTCCGCGCACCGCTCGAACCACCCCCGCCGCCGCCTCCCGGTCCCGAAGGGAAGCTGACGATTCCCGGTATCGGGGAGATCACCATTCCCGGCCTGCCTCTGGGGGTGCCCACACCATGATGCTCACGCGGTTCGTCCGCATCCAGCTCACGATCTTCGCGATCCTCACGGTCGTCGGACTCGTCGTGATGTCGCTGATGTACGTGAAGTTGCCGGCGCTGTTCGGGATCGGACGGTACGAGATCGTCGTCGAACTGCAGTCGACCGGCGGTCTGTATCCGCACTCGAACGTCACCTATCGCGGAAACACCGTCGGCACCGTGCGGAGCGTCGCCCTGTCGCCGACAGGGGTCGAGGCGTTGCTGTCCATCGACAGCGACGCGAAGATTCCCGCCGACGTGGACGCGGCGGTGCGCAGCGTCTCGGCCGTCGGCGAACAGTACGTCGATCTCGTTCCCCGAGCCGAAGGTGCGGATGGTGAGCGTCTCGCCGACGGCGACGTGATCCCGGCCGACCGCACGAGCGTGCCGCAGGAGGTCGGTGCCCTGCTCGACCAGGCCGACGTGTTGCTCGCCTCGATCAGCGACACCCGGCTGCAGACCGTGGTGGACGAGGCGTTCGCCGCGTTCAACGGTTCCGGACCCGAACTGCAGGAACTGATCGACTCGACACGCCTGTTCGTCCAGGAGGCCTCGGCGAACAGCGCCGAGACACGACAGCTGATCGATCAGATCGGTCCGCTGCTCGACACGCAGGTGGTCACGAGCGATGCGATCCGGTCGTGGACGCGTGACATGGTCACCTTCACCGACCGCCTGCGCGAGAGCGACCCCGACCTGCGGGCCCTGCTCGACGTCGGGCCGGGGGCCGCTGCCGAAACCGAATCCCTGTTGCAGGAACTGAAACCGACCCTGCCGTTGCTGCTCGCGAATCTGGTGAGTGTCGGCGAGGTGGGCGTGGTGTACAACGCCGGCATCGAGCAGATCCTGGTGCTGTACCCGCCGATGACGACGGCTCTGATCACGGCCGCCGGTGCCGGCCCGCCCGAGGACGGCGCCGTGGTGGACTTCCACCTGCAGGTCAACGATCCGCCGCCGTGCCTGGCAGGCTTCGTGCCGCCGGAGCAGTGGCGCAGTCCGGCCGATACCTCCGTGGTCGACACACCCGGCGACATCTTCTGTCAACTGCCACAGGATTATCCGAACGCGGTCCGCGGTGCCCGGAACGTGCCGTGCATGGAGTATCCGGGTCGTCGGGCACCGACCCCGGAGATGTGCCGCACCGGATACAGCCCTACCTATTCGGACAATCCGTGGACCGGACCGCCGACACCGGTGGCCTCGGAGAACGTCGCACCCACACCCGCTTCCTACGGTGAGCGCGGCGACACGGCTCCCGCCGGGGTCGCGGCGCGACGGATCGATCCGCAGACCGGGACGTACATTGGTCCCGACGGCACCGTGTACACACATGCCGACCTCGGTGGAGATCGGAGCTTGGAGAGTTACATGAAGGCGCAGCAGGGCTGATGACGGACGAGATCGACAAGAAGAGGAAGCCGGCATGGGCGAAGCCGGTCGCGGTGATCGCGTCCGTACTGGTCGTCGCGCTCGTCGCGGCCGGTGCCTGGCTCATCGTCGACAGGCAGTCCGCGAACGAACGCGACGAGAAGCGGGAGGCGTACCTGCAGGCCGCGCGGCAGACGGTGCTCAACCTGACCACGATCAGCGCCGATTCCGCCGACGCCGACGTCGCACGTCTGCTCGAAGGCGCGACGGGCGACTTCGCGGCCGAGTTCGAGGGCCGCGAAGGGCCTTTCGTGGAGGTCGTGCAGCAGGCCGGGGTCGACACCACCGGTGAGGTCCTCGAAGCGGGAATCCAGAACGAGGACGGCACGTGCGCGTCGTCGCTCGTCGCTTCCCGTGCGATGGTGAGCAACGCCGATCAGGCCGAACCCGAAGCACGCGACTTCCGTCTGCGGGTGACGATCTGCGACGAGAACGGGAAATTGCTGGCATCGAAGGTGGAGTTCGTGCCGTGACCGACGAGAAGGACGATCGCGTGACGCTCGACAAGACGACCGACGAAGCCGCGTCGGGTCAGGCTGTGGACACGGGCGGCGGATCCACCACCGCGGAGACTCCCACCCCCGACGCCCCTGCCTCGGACCCCACATCGGATTCGCAGGCCTCGTACCTTCCGCACATCGCGATCGGATTGTCGATCGTGGCGCTGGTTTTCGCGGTACTGGTGGGTTGGCTCGCCTACGGCGCCGTCCAGCAGTCCGCCGCCGAGACGGCGCGGACCGAGGCGCGGGTCGCGGCGGAGGAACAGGCGGTCGCGATGCTCGCCTACACCCACGACCAGGTGGACGCGCAGATCGGAGCCGCCGCGGAAGGCCTCACCGGCGACTTCCGCGACGAGTACACGAATCTGATGAAGAACATCATCGCGCCGGGCGCCAAGGAGAAGGCGATCAGCGTCCAGGTGAGCGTGCAGGCGTCCTCGGTGGTCTCCGCCGACGCCGACAACGCCGTGACCCTGCTGTTCCTCAACCAGATCACGACGAGTTCGGAGAACCCCGAAGCGGTGAGCAGTGGCAGCCGGGTGCGCGTCGAACTCGAAAAGCAGGACGGACGCTGGCTCGTGGGCCGGCTGACTCCGATCTAGGAGCAGAGAGCCGTCAGGACGGGTCGGGTTCGCCGGCCTCGTCGGGCGCGATCAGGGCGCGCCCGGCAGCGCCGGTGTTGGCGAGAGTGTCGAGGAACGAACGGGCCCAACGATTCACGTCGTGGGTGAGTACCTGACGGCGCAGGGCTCGCATCCTCTTGCGACCGTCCTCGCGCGGCACCTCGATCGCCGCCTGGATCTTGTCCTTGACGTCGTCGAGGTCGTGCGGGTTGCACAGGAGGGCCTGACGCAGTTCGGCTGCGGCACCGGTGAATTCGCTGAGCACCAGCGCGCCGCCGAGATCGCTGCGACATGCGATGTACTCCTTGGCGACGAGATTCATGCCGTCGCGCAGCGGGGTCACCAACATGACGTCGGCAGCGACGAAGAACGCGATGAGCTCGTCGCGGGGGACGGGGCGGTGGATGTAGTGCACCACCGGGCGTCCCACCTCGGCGTACTCGCCGTTGATGCGGCTGACCGTCCGCTCGATCTCGCCGCGCATGTGGACATAGGAATCGACGCGTTCCCGGCTCGGGGTGGCGAGCTGCACCATCACGGTGTCCTTCGGGTCCATGCGGCCCTCGGCGAGAAGTTCGTGCACCGCATCGAGCCGCACGTCGATGCCCTTCGTATAGTCGAGCCGGTCGACACCGAGCAGGATCTTCTTCGGATTGCCGAGCTCCTTGCGCAACGCCTTGGCGCGGTCGCGGATCGCCTTGCTCCGCGACTGCTGGTCGAGCCGGCCCGACTCGATGGAGATGGGGAAGGCGCCCACGCGCACCGACCGGAAGCCGACCTGGACCACGCCGAGCTTCGACCGGATACCGATGTTGCCGCGCGAGGTCTGCGCTCCCGCCAGACGTCGTGCGAGGTACAGGAAGTTCTGTGCACCACCGGGGAGGTGGAAGCCGATGAGATCGGCGCCGAGGAGCCCCTCGACGATCTCGGTGCGCCACGGCAACTGCATGAACAGTTCGATCGGCGGGAACGGGATGTGCAGGAAGAACCCGATCGTCAGGTCGGGGCGAAGCATCCGCAGCATCTTCGGCACCAGCTGCAGCTGGTAGTCCTGGATCCAGACGGTCGCGCCCTCCGCGGCGGCCTCGGCGGTCTCCTCGGCGAAACGCCGGTTGATCTCGACGTAGGAGTTCCACCATTCGCGCCGGTACTCCGGCCGCACGATCACGTCGTGGTAGAGCGGCCACAGGGTGGCGTTGGAGAACCCCTCGTAGTAGTCGGCGATGTCCTCGGTGCTCAACCTCACCGAATGCAGGGTGAGGCCGTCCTCGACGATGATGCCGGACTCGGCGTCGGCCACGCCGGCCCAGCCGACCCAGGCACCGTTGTTCGACCGCAGGATCGGCTCGAGCGCGGTGACGAGCCCACCGGGGCTGCGCTTCCAGCGGGTGGTGCCGTCGGGAACCCGTTCGAGATCGACCGGCAGGCGATTGGCGACGACCACGAAGTCCGACCCGGCATGCGAGTCATGGTTCCCCGCTGCGTCCGCTTCGCCTGCTGTCACGTTCTGGTCCTCTTTCGGCCGGGTGGTGTGGTGCTCGTCAGTGCTTGTCGCTGGGGCCGATGCCGAGCATCGCCAGCAGCATGCGGCATTCGTCCGCGTTCTCTGCGTAGGCGGCGACGACTCGCTGCGCCTGTCGTGCGGTTTCGTCGGCGACGGGTTCGAGATCCTCGTCGGCGATGTCGTTCGCGGTGGTCGGGTCCGCGGCCATGATGTCCTCCCGGGGTCGCTGCTCTGTGCGAGCACGCATCGTCCTTCGACTCTAGGAGAATCGGACAGCTCGCCGCCACCCGCCTTCCGTGGACCGTCCTGGCGCGGTCCTGCAGTTCTCCGTCGCGGTACCGTAGGACGGTCGTGTGTGAGCGCAGCGCCCCGTGTACGTGCGGCGTGTACTCGCAGGACACGACGTCACGGCGCCGACCCGCGGCGCACCACCGCGCTTTCGTCGAGGAAGGTATTCATGCCCATCGCCACCGTGAACGGCATCCCGCTGAACTACCAGGTCAAGGGGACGGGTGATCTCGTCGTCCTCATCATGGGCACGGGCAGTCCGGGACGCGTGTGGGACCTGCACCAGGTGCCCGCGCTCGTGAAGGCCGGCTACCGGGTCGCCATCTTCGACAACCGCGGCATCGCGCCGTCGGGCGAGAGCCTCGGCGGGATGACCATCGACGACCTGGTGAAGGATACGGCCGGGTTGATCGAACTGCTCGGCGGTCCGGCCTATGTGATCGGCACGTCGATGGGTGCGCGTGTAGCGCAGGAGCTGGCGCTCGCCCGCCCGGACCTGGTCCGCAAGGCCGCCTTCCTCGCCGGGCACGCCCGCATGGACCAGTTCCAGCTGACGCTCACCGAGGGGGAGCGGCAGCTCTACGACAGCGGTGTCGAGTTGCCGCCGAAGTATCAGGCCGCCGTGACGGCCGTGATGAATCTGTCGCCGGCGTCGCTGGCCGATGAGCACACCGCTCGCGACTGGCTGGACGTCTTCGAATTCAGCGGCGGAAAGGTGTCGGCGGGTGTGCGCGCGCAGCTCGGCATGGACCGCGACTTCGACCGGCGCGCGGCCTACCGGGACATCACGGTGCCGTGCCTGGCGGTCGGGTTCGCCGACGACCGGATGATCCCGGCCTACCTGTCGCGCGAGGTGGCGGACGCCATCCCGGGTGCGCGTTACGAGGAGATCCCGGACGCGGGGCACTACGGCTATCTCGAGCGGCCCGAGGCGGTCAACAAGATCCTGGTGGACTTCCTGGGTTCGTGAGGAAGCTCCGCAGGGGGAATCCGTAAGCGGGCGCGGTGGAATCGGCGACGATCCACCGCGCCCGTCGTCTGTGGACTGCGACGAGGATCCTTGCGATCGGGGAGATCGGGACGTCCCTGCGGACCGTCGGGCACTGGTACGCTCACCGAACAAAGGTTAGCCTGGGCTACCTTCGAGTCTCGTACGAACCGATCACGGGCCGATCCGGCCCCCCTAGTACGAAAGTTGAGTGATGACCGACCGTTCCAGCCTTGTCGCCGATGACGCGGGGAGGTCGGAGGGCAACTCGCAAGGAGACGTCTTCGACCTCGTCGGTATCGGTTTCGGCCCCTCGAACCTGGCGCTCGCGATCGCCGTCGAGGAGCACAACACCGACAATCCCTCCGCGGCGATCCGGTCACGCTTCTTCGAACGGCAGTCGGCCTTCGCCTGGCACCCGGGCATGTTGCTCGAGGGCGCCACGATGCAGATCGCGTTCCCCAAGGATCTGGTCACCTTCCGCAACCCCACGAGCTCGTACAGTTTCTTCTCCTACCTGCACGATCGTGGCCGTCTCGTGGACTTCGTCAATCACCAGACGTTCTTCCCCACGCGCCACGAGTTCCAGGACTACCTGCAGTGGGCGGCCGCGCGTGTCGACGCCGACGTCCGCTACGGGACCGAGGTGGTCTCGGTCGAGACCGTCCACAACCACAACGGGGTCGCCGACCTCTTCGCCGTGCGGACCGCCGATGGAAACGTCGTGTACGCGCACAGCATCGTGGTCGGGGTCGGGTTGCGCGCCCGCCTCCCGAAGTGGGCGACCGCGTCGGCCCGCTGCTTCCACAACCACCACTTCCTCGTCCACATCGAAGACATGCCGGAGCCGCACCACCAGCGCTTCGTGGTGGTCGGTGCCGGACAGAGCGCCGCCGAGGTCGTGCAGTACCTGCACACGCATTACCCGCACGCCGAGGTCCACAACATCTTCAACCGCTTCGGATACAGCCCCGCCGACGACAGCCCGTACGCGAACCGCATCTTCGACCCGCAGGTCGTGGACGAACTGCATGCGGCCCCGCTGTCGGAGCGAGAGCGTCTGCTCGCCCTGCACCGCAGCACCAACTACTCGGTCGTGTCCCCGGAACTCATCGAGGCCCTGTACGCGACCGAGTACCGCGAGCGGGTCAGCGGTCGCCGCCGCCTGTTCCTGCGTCGTGCCTCGGAGGTCGTGTCGGCGATCGAGAACGACGGAGGGGTCACCGTCGAGGTCCGCAACAATCTCGAAGGTGACATCGAGACGCTCGAGTGCGACGCGGTGATCCTCGCGACCGGCTTCGAACCGACATCCCTGCAGCCGCTGCTCGGCGATCTCGCGCCCGAATCTCCCGTCCTGTCCGTCGCCCGCGACTACCGTCTGCCGCTGCTCGAAGGCATCACGGCCGACATCTACCTGCAGGGCGGCACCGAGAAGACACACGGTCCGACCGCGTCGTTGCTGTCCAACGCAGCAATCCGCGCGGGGGAGATCCTGACCTCGATCGTCGAACGCCGGGAGCTTCGCCTGCCCGGAGCCGGGGGCGGAATCGACGAGCTTGGTAGGATATCGGACCATCACACCTACGCAACAAGTGAGGCGAGATGAGCACGAATCCATTTGACGACGAAGATGGCCGCTTCTACGTCCTCATCAACGATGAGGAGCAGTACTCGCTGTGGCCGACCTTCGCCGAGGTTCCGCAGGGGTGGCGGGTGGTATTCGGCGAAGAGTCGCGCGCCGCTTGCGTCGAGTACGTCGAGCAGAATTGGACCGACATGCGTCCGAAGAGCCTTCGCGACGCAATGGAAGCCGACGAGAAGGCCCGCCAGGGCAGCTGAACGCTTCCGTCAGATCCGCCGAGAGTCACGCCCGCGCCGAAAGCGCAGCGTGGCTCTCGTCGTTTGTACGGACGATGCGACCTCCCGGCCCGACGACCCCTGCGAAGTGACGGGGATCGGACCCGTCGCCAGCGGACCCGACCCGATCGGGCCGGTGGGTATGGGTCCTGTCGCGATCGGACCCGTCGCGATCGGGCCTGTTGCGATCGGTCCTGTTGCGATCGGTCCGGTTCCGGGAGCGGTGGGTATCGGTCCGGTATGCAGCGACCTCACCGGGATCGGACCCGTGGCGGGCCCCGGCGCCGGCCGCCACACCGGGCGGTTCTTGTCGAGTCGGATCCGGGGGATCCGCCGCAGTTGCGGGCGGCGCAGCGCGCCGACCCGGAGGAGACCCCGGGGGTTCCGGGTGCGGCGGGCGAGCCATTCACCGAGCGTGACACCGGCAGCGAGCGCACAACCGATCCCGAACGCCGAGAACAGCGCCGTCATGCCGGTGGACATCTGGTTGCGGAGCATGGCGTAGAGGCCGCGGTACAGGGCGAGACCGGGCAGCAGCGGCGTGATGCCGGCGACCGCGACGACCAGCGGCGGCGTGAGCGCGCGGCGGGCCATCAGACCACCTGCGAAACCGATGGTGGTCGCGGCGAGGGCCGACGAGATGATGGGGCCGAGCGACAGTCCGAGCGCGAGCTGGTAGCCCAGGCTGCCGGTGGCGCCGGCAAGCGCGGCGACCGTGAGGGCCCGACGCTCGGCGTAACAGGCGAGGGCGTAGAACAGCGCAGCCGCGGCGCCGGCGAGGATCTTCGTCGGCAGCTGCGTGAGGTCGGGTAGGGCTTCGTAGCTGATGAGGGGAAGTTCGGCGCCGAACACCGAGGCGATCCGCAGGGTCGTCGCGACGCCCGCGATGATCCCGCCCGTCATCATCAGCACCTCGAAGAAGCGCGCCGACGCCGTGATCGGGGCACCGGTGATGGCGTCCTGCACCGACCCGACGAGCGACAGCCCGGACAGCAGCACCGTCACCCCGGCCGCGATGATCAGTCCGGGGGAGACTTCGACGCCGATGGTCTCCCGTATGCCGTACAGCGTGATCGCGGGGGCCGTGGCGATGATGCCGCCCACCAGGTGCTGGAAGAAGAACGGCAGGCCGGCCGCGTTGAGTTTGCGGTTGACGCGGTCGATGACGAAGGTCGAGCCGAAGGCGACGAGAGCGACCAGCGCGTCGCCGCCGAGGAGCACGGCGATCGACGCGGCCATGGCCGACCACGCGATCGTCGCCACCCAGCGGTTGTACGGATGCGCCTTGGTGGTGATGGCGAGCAGTTCCTCGTGCGCCTGTGCGGGGGAGATCGCGTCGCGGCGGATGCGGCGGGTCAGGCGGTCGACAGCCGCGAGTCGCGTGAAGTCCATCGAGCGGTAGTGCACCACCCGCATCGTGCTCGACGGCGGCATCGTCGGTCCGCGATAGGCCGACAGCACGATCGAGTTGTAGGTGACATCGACGTCGCACTGCGCCAGACCGTAGGTGGCGGCGACGAACCGCACCTGCTCGGCGGTGTCGATCGCACCCGTGCCCGAGGCGAGAAGAACCTCACCGACGCGCACGGCCACGTCGAGTGCCTCGGCGACCACCGCATCGTCGGTCAGATCGATCGGCTGCAGTGGGGCCGGTGCTTCGGTGACCGCGTCGATGGTCGCGCGGCGGGTACCGAGAACCCGATCGAGGAAGTCGTCGAAGCGGATCACCGTCCGCGGCCTCCGGTACGGCTGGGGGAAACGGAGAAGGCGGGCATGGAATCCACCGTAACGAAGGCGGGTGGGTGCGCGCCGAGAGTGTGACGCGCTATATGATGGCGTCGCTCACGGGTCGTCCGCGGCCTTCGAGTTCAGTGCCTCCTTAGCTCAGTGGTAGAGCACTCGCCTTGTAAGCGAGCGGTCGTCAGTTCAATCCTGACAGGGGGCTCCACCGAGGTCTCCTCGTGCTCGGCACGGAAGGCCTGTCGCGTACAGCGCGCGGGCCTGTCTCATGCGGTGGTGCTGTGAACCGCTGCGAAGATCACGAAGACGGCGAACAGTGCCGCAGCACCCAGACAAGCACCGACCAGAGCCTCACGAGGATTCGTCGCCGTGCCCTTGTCGACACGTTCGAGTCCGACCCACCCGCACACCACGGCGACCAGCCCGACAGGGATCGCGACGAAGTCCCCGATGACGGGGACGAACGCGAAGACGAGGGCGACGATCCCTGCGATCAGTGCCGCAGTCCCGGCACCGTTGCGCGGAGGAGGGGGAACGGGCGGAGCCGGGGGAACGGGTAGATCTTCGTGCATGGGGCCTCCGCTCGCAGGTCGGTACTCGGCTGTCGTCCCGGGGTTGTCAGGCCTCGAACAGCGAACGACCCCAATAGTCTTCACCCTCCGTTCCGGGTGGGCATGCGAAGACGGCCGACCCGACGTGCTGGATGTACTCGTTCAGTCCGTCGTGCCGTGCGAGTTCGAGTTGCATCGGCACGAACTGTTCGAGCGGGTTGCGGCAGAAGGCGACGAAGAACAGCCCGGCGTCGAGGTGGCCGAGTCCGTCGGATCCGTCGGTGAAGTTGTAGCCGCGTCGCAGGATCCGGATGCCCCCGAGATGCTGAGCGGACGCGAGCCGCACGTGGGCGGTGGCGGGAACGAACGGACCGTCCGGGCCGCTCGACTCGAGGTCGAGTTCGTCGAACTCGTTCGTCCGGCCGAGCGGTGCACCTTCCCGCTTGTCGCGTCCGATGACCGCTTCCTGCTCGCCCAGCACGGCCCGGTCCCACTGTTCGATGAACATCCGGATGCGCCGCGCCACCAGATAGGTTCCGCCCGCCAGCCATGCCTGGTCGTCGTCCGGCGCCACCCACACCGATTCGGTGAGGGCCTGCGGATCCTCGGCCTTGAGGTTGTTCGTGCCGTCCTTGAAACCGAACAGGTTCCGGGGCGTGGTCTGGGACGTCGAGGTGGAGGAGGTACGGCCGAATCCCAGCTGCGACCATCGCACCGAGGCCGTGCCGAAGGCGACCCGCGCGAGATTGCGGATGGCGTGGACCGCGACCTGCGGATCGTCCGAACACGCCTGGATCGCGATGTCACCGCCACTGCGGGCCGGATCCAGGTTGTCGGCGGGAAAATGTGGAAGATCCACCAGCGCGGCGGGTTTCAGGTGGGCGAGGCCGAAGCGATCGTCGAACAACGACGGTCCGAAGCCGATGGTGAGAGTCAGCCGGGAGGCCGCCAGGTCCAGAGCCTCACCGGTATCGCTCGGCGGGTGATGGATACCCTCGCCGGTCGCACCGTCCTCGGTGGCCTCGAGCCCCGAGGTCATCCGTTCGGCCATCGAGGTCCACGTCTTCAGCAAGGCGATCAGTTCGTCACGGTCGCGTGTGGTCACGTCGAAGGCGACGAAGTGCATGCGGTCCTGGGCGGGAGTGACGATCCCGGCCTGGTGCTCGCCCCGGAACGGGACCACACCCTCGGCGGCCACGTTCTCCGGTGAGGGAGCGGTGACGCGGCCGACCACCGCACCGGTTCCGGCGAGCACGGCACCGGCACCTGCCGCGCCGAGCAACCGGCGGCGCGAGACGAGGGGGGAGGAGCCGGAGCCGGTCACAGGCCCGCCGCTTCCGCCACGACCCCTTGCACCCTGCTCACCTCGGCGGACAGCGCATCGATCAGTCGTGACAGTTCCTGACGCTGCGGTTCGGTGACCGTGTCGTACGAGACGAAACCGTCACCCACCCGGTATCGGGCCAGTGCTGCATCGAGATCCGCGAACCGGGCGTCGATTGCGGTGCCGAGTGCCGTGTCGTGTTCGTCGATGATCGGTCGCACTGCGGCGACGGCGGCCTGCGAGCCGTCGACGTTCGCCTGGAAGTCGTACAGGTCGGTGTGCGAGAAGATGTCCTCCTCACCGGTGATCTTCGACGTGGAGATCTCGTCGAGCAGACCCTGCGCGTCGCCTGCGATCCGGGTGGGATCGACGACGTAGTCCTCCGCGTTCACCAGGGCGGCCAGCTCTGCGACGTCGGCAGCGAGCCGGTCGGCGATCGTGCCGGTGTCGGGTTGCGGACCGGTCACCCACAGGTCTTTCTCGAGACGGTGGAAGCCCGTCCACTCCTGCCCCGGCTCGAGGTCGGCTTCGCGCAGGTCCAGACGCGGATCGAGATCGCCGAAGCTCTCCGCCTCGGGCTCGATCCGTTCGAAGTGGGTACGGGTGAGCGGAAACAGCCGCTTCGCCTCGCCGACGTCGTTCGCGTGGACCGCTGCGACGAACCCGCCGGTGGCGGCGACCAGCGCGTCGGCCTCGCTCCGGATGTAGCGGCGATACCCGTCGGCCGCCTCCGTGAGCGTGTCCTCGGCGCCCGTCGCGGCCTGCGAATCGCCCGTCACGGTGAACGGTTGCCGGATGCCCTCGCCCGCCATGTCCGGCCGGCAGGACAGTTCGTAGTCGCCGGGCTCGGGGATGTTCACGATGAGCTGCCGGGTCAGTCCCGGACCGATGTTCTCGACCTCGCCCACCGCACGATCCCCGGCCGCGAATACGTAGAACTCGGTGATCTTCGAGCCGTTGTTGGTGACGGTGAACGTCGAATGCCCTGTGACACCCTCGGTGGCGGACACCTCACAGGACGAATCCGTCGCGGTCACCGAGACGGCTCCCGGGTCGGATGTCGCTTTCTCGGTGCACCCGGCGAGGACGAGCGGGAGGACAGCGGTCGACGCGAGGAAGCAGGTGGTGCGGCGCATCTACGAGAGCCTTTCGGGACGAGCGTGTGAGGTCGCGGCAAGAACGGGACGATCGCAGCCACCCCGGCGGCTGCGCCGCCGCGGCCGGACCGCACCCGCTGCGAGGCTCGAGGCGGCGCATCGACGGCGAACGGCATCATGAAGCGTTCCTGCTTAGGTGAGGCGAACCTTTGATATCGGAACGTCAACATACACCCGGGCGACACTGCTGCGGGAGGGGCTCCGGTCCACGAATGCAGGGAAGTCGTCGCTCGACGGCCGGCGGACGGCGCTTCGGCCGATGTCCGGACGGAGCGGCGACCGGCGTGAGCATGCGGTCGTGCCGTTCGACGTCAGGTCCGCAGACCGACGCGGGCGTGCAGGAGCGTCGGCGCATCCGTCTCTTCTTCCGTCCCACACGCGACAGCGCCGCTGTCGAGCGATGCGAAAGATGTGAACGGGTCGGATGTCAGGGCTGCACCGGAGGCCGGGGCTGCGCCGGGTGTCAGGATTTCGAGGACTCGAATGCGTCCATGTCGACGAATATCAGCCGTCCGTCCTCGAGGGCCACGGCCCAGCGGCGCACCGGAGCCCAGTCGCGGCCCAGCTGGTCGCCCACCGCTTCCTGGGCCGGACCGAAGTCTTCGACGATCGTGCCGCGGCAGGCATCGTCGCCCGCGACACCCGCGCGTACGACGACCTTCGCGCCCACAGCAGGTTTCGGGGGAGTGTTCGAGGATCCGGCCATAACTCGAATCATGCCATCGGGAGAAGGGAACGACCGGAGAACAGGGATCATTCGCGCCGATATCACACGATGGCCGGGTGAAATATCCGATTTGCTTGTTTCGGTCGTCCCGATACCACTTCGTCCACGCCGGGCGACGTGGACGAAGTGGACGAAGTGGAGGAGCCGGCGATCAGCGCAACGCGAGCTTCGCGCACGCCTGGTCGGCGAACTCGGAATCGACCATGAGGTCGTAGCGGGTGGCCTCGATGCTCTTCCGCGAGACGAAGTCGCGGCGCCCTCCGGTGCTCCAGTGGGTGACGAAGCCGAGTGATCCTCCCCATACGGCACCGACGGCGACGGCGGCGAGGATCACGGCGGCCATACCGGTGGCCGGGAGGAACAATGCCAGGAGCAGGCCGAAGAGCAGGCCGGTCCAGATGCCTGCGGCGGTACCGCGGAGCGCGGCCCTGCCGGTGGTCATCCGGCCTTCGATGTGTTCGACGGTGGTGACCCCCTGCCCGACGACGCGCAGGTATTCGACCGGGAAGCCTTCGTCGGACAGGTGGTCGATGGCCCGCTCGACCGCGGCGTAGGTGCGGTAGCTCTCGAGGAGGGTTTCGGATTCGGCGTCGTGCACGGGTGTAGGCGCGTAGATATCTGTCATGCGTTCCCCTATCGTCGACAATTGGAACGATACGCTCATCGTAGCGTATCGTTTCGTAGTGTTTGATTCGGGGTCTTCTTTTCGGGAGACTCGGGAATCCTGCGGGTGTACGCCTGCGCGAGGAGGATGTGGACATGGTGGGCGAGGCGCAGTCCGTGGCAGTGACATCGCGACGTCCCGTCAAGGAGCGCGCCGGGACGGACGCACGCATCGTGAAGGCTGCGCTCGAGATCCTTCGTCTGCACGGCCCCAACCGCGTCACCGTCGAAGCGGTCGCGGCGCTGTCGGGGGTCGCGAAGACGACGATCTACCGGCGCTATGCGAATCGCGAGGAGATTCTCGACGCGGCACTGCATTCGCAGGTGGCCTCGCCGTGCGTTCCCGACGGGCTGTGCGTCTACGACCGCGTCAAGTGGACCCTCGAGCTGATCCGTCGTGGGCTGTCGAACGAGGTGGGCATGGGGAGCGTCAGCGCACTGCTCACCGACCAGGAACCGGGTGTCACGGAATCGATCCGCGAGATCATCAACGCCCGGAGCGAGGTCGTCGCAGACGTGCTCCGCACCGCGATCGACTCGGGCGCGCTGCGCAAGGACATCGACGTCGACACTGCCGTCTCGATGCTCGTCGGGGCGTACCTCGGTGCGTACCTGCGTCACGGCGAGGTGGGAGAGTCCTGGGCGGACGAAGTCGTCCACATCGTCTGTCCCGAACTCGAACCGGACACCGAGGTGCATCGGCCGTAGGCTCGACGACGTGACCGGGTCGAGTCGATGCGTCGTGGCGGTCGTGGGATCGCTCAACCTCGACCTGACGGTCGTCGTGGCGCGTGCTCCCGAAGAAGGTGAGACGGTGCTCGGCCGGCACCTGAGTACCTATCCGGGCGGCAAGGGTGCGAACCAGGCCGTCGGCGCGGCACGACTCGCTCCCACCGCCATCGTCGGTGCCGTCGGCAGCGATCACGCCGCCGACGTGCTCCGGGGCGTGCAGCAGAAGGCCGGGGTCGACACCTCCCACCTCCGCACCATGCCGGGACCGACCGGCCGGGCCGTCATCGTCGTCTCCGACGACGGACAGAACCGGATCGTCGTCGTTCCGGAGGCCAACTCGCTGCTGAAGGCCGAGGACGTCACCACCGCCCTCGACGCCCTCGATCCCGCCGTGGTGCTCACCCAACTCGAGCTTCTTCCTGCGGTGACCTGGGCCGCCGCCCGATGGGCGCACGATCACGACCGCCGGTTCGTGCTCAATCCGAGCCCGGCCGTCGACCTGGACGACCACGTCCTCGCCGGCGCCGACCCGCTCGTGCTCAACGAGCAGGAGGCCCTGCACTACGCGAACCTTCCCGCAGGCACCCCTTTCGACGACGTCGTCACCCACCTGCTCGGGCTGGTGCGAACCGTGGTGATCACCCGTGGCGGGGAGGACGTGGTCGTCGGAACCGAGGACGCGATCGAACACCTCCGGGTCCCGCAGGTCGACGTCGTCGATACGACGGGTGCCGGCGACCATTTCGCCGGCACCCTCGCCGCCCTGCTCGGCAACGGGGAGGACCTGTTCGCGGCAGCGCGCCGGGCGTCGGCCGACGCTGCACGGCTGGTCGCATCCCGGCGTGCCGACCGCTGAAGCAGCGGAGCACCACGTCAGGGTGGCGGAAGCAGTTCGCCCTTGCCGCTGCGGAGCCAGCGCCCGGGGAGCCGGCCCGCGAGATCGCCGAGCGGACCGACGGCCCCGCGCAGCAGCTCGACCGTTTCCTGCAGCATGTCGATGCTCGCGTTCATCTGCGAGATACCGGGCGCGAGGTGAGAGAGTGTCTCCGAGAGCGAGACGATCTGATCGAGCGGCCCGCCTTCGGCGAGCAGTCGTTCCAGGGCTCCCTGTTCGGAGAGCAGGACGTCGAGCACGCCGCCCTGGGCGAGGGCGCGCTCGACGACCCCGCCGGGCCGGATCGCCACGTCGACGATGCCGCCCGGTGCGGTGAGCCGTTCGACGGCACCGTCCTGGGCGAGCAGCCGTTCGAGCGGACCGTCGTGTGCCGTGAGGCGATCGAGTAGGCCGCCTTCGGAGACGAGACGGTCGAGGGCGCCGTCGTCGGCGAGGATCCGGTCGAGCGGACCACCGGGTGCGGTGAGCCGGTCGACGGGTCCGCCCGGTGCGAGCAACCGGTCGAGCAGTCCGCCCGGTTCGGTGAGCCGATCCACGGTTCCGCCCGGTGCGAGCAGGCGGTCGAGCGGACCACCGGGACGCAGGGCGTGGCCGAGTCCGCGGTCCTCGGAGGTGAGCTTCGAGATCTGCTGTAGCAGCCCCACCGAACTGCGGGTGTCGGGCAGGCCGACCGCACCGAGCGCCGAGTAGGTGGCGGGAGACACCGCGACCCGCACGGTGCCGACGACCGTCTCGGCGACGCTCAGGGCGGTCTCGGCCGCGGTCAGACCCACACGCACCGGCAACACGAGTACGGACCCGAGGTTCATGGGACCGACTGTAACGGTCGGTACCCGAGAACGTCGGTGCCCGAGAACGTCAGTGCCCGAGAACGTCAGTGCACGAGAACGTCAGTGCACGAGTTTGAGTCCGACGACGCACAGCACGATGCCCGCGATCAGAGCGATCTTCAGCAGTGATGCGGTCTCGGTGCCGGTGACCATCGCGTAGCCGACCGTGAGCGCGGCACCGATACCCACCCAGATCGCGTAGGCCGTACCGACCGGCAGGGTGCGCAAGGCATACGCGAGTCCGGCCATGCTCAGGACGAGGGCGACGACGAACACCAGCGTCGGAGTGAGCCGGCTGAAGCCGGCGGATCTGCCGAGGGCGGTGGCCCATACGGCTTCGAGCACACCCGACAGGACGAGAACGATCCAGGCCATGACGTACAACGCTCCTGCACCGTCTTGTCGCTGGCCGGGTACGGTGCGCTCGTCCGGGAGGCCGACTACGGCCACCTTCATCCAGGTTAGGAATTACGGGCGAGGATTGGCAAATTGCTCAGGACACATGCAACAGCTGTGATTCCTGCGCAACGACTGTGCACGAGCATCCGCCGTCCAGTTCGGTGCATTCGAGAACGAGAGTGTGCCGCACGATCTCGAGATCGACGCAGTCGGGATCGGTGCAGTCCACCTGCGTGCCGGCGTGGATCACGAGGGTGCCGTGGCAGTGGTCGAGATCGTGGTTGCACTGTGAGCACGTCATGACCCCTTGATAGCACTGCGGCCGGAGAGTGTGGTGAGGATGGGGCGTCGCGCTGTCCGGTTCGTCCGGTGAGCGGGCCTCGACGTCCCACGACTATCGTGAGCACGCACAACGAACGGATGCGACGACTCGGGGAGCAACCACATATGGGGATCGCGGACGTGGTCGGGAAGGCCGCGCGGAACGCGTGGTCGCTGTTCGCCGCCGACGGCATCGCGCCTCCCCACCGCACTCCCTCGGTGATCGTCGGGAAGGGCCACCACCGGACACTGCGACGTTTCGTACCGGAGAACGCCGGTCCTCCCGTACTGCTCGTGACCCCGCTCGCCGCGTCGCCCACCTGCTTCGACCTGATGCCGGGGCAGAGCCTCGTCGAGCACCTGCTCGCTCTCGGACACAGCGTCTTCCTCGTCGAGTACGGCGAGATGACCCCCGACGACCGCGACCTCGGGCTCGAATTCTGGATCGACGACGTGATCCCCGAAGCGATCGCCCGCACGTCCGAACTGTGCGGGAACCGCGAGGTGGACGTGGTGGCGTGGAGTATCGGGGGCACGCTGGCGATGCTCACCGCGGCGGCACATCCCGGCCTGCCGATACGGTCGCTCACGGCCTTCGGCAGTCCGCTCGACTACTCCGCGATCCCGGTGATGGCGCTGCCTCGGCTCCTCGGCCGGTTCGTCGCCGAACCCGCACTCGGTCTGCTCGACGCGGTCTTCGGCGGGGTACCCGCACCCCTCGTGCGCACGGCCTACCGCCTCACCGCGATCGAACGCGAGATCCACCGCCCGTGGTTCGTGGCGACACATCTCACCGATGCCGAGACGCTCGCGCGGATGGAATGCGTCGACCGGTTCCAGGACGAGATCCACGGCTACGCCGGACGTGTGTTCCGTCAGCTCGCGACGAGCGTGACCATCGACAACGAGCTCGCCACCGGGCGTCTGCGGCTCGGCGACCGGGTCGTCGACCTCGCCGACGTCGCGGTGCCGGTGCTCGCGCTCGGCGGCGAGGACGACGTGCTCGCCCCGATCCCGGCCGTGGAGCCCGTCACGAGACTGCTCAGCGGCACGCAGGTGCGGTTCGTCCGCGTCCCGGGAACGCACCTCGGCATGCTCACCGGCAGCGCCGCACGCGACACCTCATGGATCGAACTGGACGTCTTCCTGCGCGAATCCCCCACGAACAGCAACGCGCCGGCCGCCACGCTTCCCGTCGAACAGGAAGTCGGGACGACCGGCGTGTGAGGCGTTGCGTCGCCCGGCCTGTCAATGCGTTCCGGCGACCTCGGGGGCCGACGTCTCCACCTCGTCCGGCCCGGGCTCCGCGGCCCGCCGGACGAACAGCGATCCGACGACGGCGATCACGGCGATCACCGCGCCCCATGTGAACGCTCCGTGGACACCGTCCGCGAGCGCGCCTGCGGGATCGTCGGCGCTCTCGGCGCCCGCGACCGTCGTGCGGGTCAGCACCGTGATGAACAGCGCCGTACCGGCCGCGCCGGCGACCTGCTGCATCGTGCTCACGATCGCACTGCCGTGGGAGTACAGCCGCCGCGGCAGCGCCCCGAGCGCCGAGGTCAGCAGCGGCGAGAACATCAGCGCGAGACCGATGTTGAGCAGCACGTGCCAGGCGATGACCGTGCCGGTCGCGGTGGCCGCGTCGAAGGTCGTCATGCCCCACATCGCGACGCAGGCGATCAGCGCGCCCGGTGCGACCAGCGGCCGCGGACCGAACCGGTCGAACAACCGTCCGACGATGTAGCCGAGCAGACCCATCGCCAGGCCGCCGGGCAGCAACATCAGGCCGGTGGCCAGCGTCGACTGTCCCAGCACGTTCTGCAGGTAGATCGGCAGCAGGATGAGCGTGCCGAACAGCGACATCATGCTCACCGACACGAGCGCCACCGCGAGCGAGAACGCCGGCGTGCGGAACGCGCGCAGGTCGAGCAGGGCGTCGTCGCCGAGGCGGAGCTGACGCAGGACGAAGAGTGCGAGCGAGGCGAGTCCGACGACCAGTGGCAACCACGGCGGCAGCAGCGGATCGCCCTCGGCGGCCTCACCGAGACTGCTCAGACCGAAGACCAGACCGCTGAAACCGAGGGCGGACAGCGCCACCGACGGGGCGTCGAGCGGCACCGGAACCGGTTCGGTGACGTTGCGGATCCAGCTCAGGCCGAGCGTCGTCGCGACGACCGCGATCGGCAGCACCAGCAAGAACATCCACCGCCAGCTCAGCTGGTCGAGCACGACGCCACCGATGGTCGGGCCGATCGCAGGTGCGACGGCGATGACGATCGAGATCACGCCCATCGTGCGCCCGCGACGCTCGGCGGGTACCAGGTTGAGCACCGTCGTGAACAGCAGCGGAAGCATCACCGCGGTGCCCACGGCCTGGACGACACGGCCCAGCACGAGGACCGGGAAGATCGGCGCGATCGCGGCGATCAGGGTGCCGATCAGGAAGCTGCCCATCGCGATCGCGAAGACCGTGCGCAGCGACAAGCGGGTGAGCAGATAACCCGTGATGGGAATGACGACGGCCATGGTCAGCATGAACGCCGTGGTGAGCCATTGGGCGGTGGCCGCGCCGACGTCGAACTCGACCATCAGTTTCGGCAGCGCGACGCTCATGATCGTCTCGTTGAGGATGACCACGAACGCGGCCCCGACGAGGACGGCGATCAGCAGACCGGCTCGCGGTGCGGGAGGACTCGGTGGAGTAGAGGACACGAGGACCTCAACGGGATACCGGTCGGAATTGTTCCACCGGCATCCCGTGAACGGGAGATCAGTCCGGGACGTGCTCGCCGTGACCCTGTTCGCGGAGGGCGTCCTTGATCTTCTGCTGCGCGCGGTCGAGCGATTCGGGCGACGGATCCTTGTCGGCCGTCGCGAAGTCGAAGTCGCCGAGGGAGTAGGCGGGGAAGACGTGCAGATGCAGGTGGGGGACTTCCAGACCCGCGATCATCAGACCGGCGCGCGGCGCGTCGAAGGCGGCGGTGACGGCGCGACCCAGGATGCGGGCGACGTCGTTCACCTTCGCCCAGAGGTCGTCGTCCACGTTCTGCCAGTGGTCGACCTCCTGCCGCGGCACCACCAGCACGTGCCCTTCGGTGAAGGGGTTGATGGTCAGGAACGAGACGACGTCGTCGTCCTGCCAGACGAAGCGGCCCGGCAGTTCACCGGCGATGATCTTGCTGAACACGGAAGCCATACCCGGAGGATAAAGGACACCGTGTCCACCGGAGGTGTTCCGTGACATCGGCTGCCGCGACGGTGAGGAGGGCAGCGATGTGGGCGTGTCGGGAGGTCGCGACGGCTCCTGTGCGGTGAGCGGTCGTATCGTCGGGCGCATGGGAGGAGAGGAGAACGTCCGGGAGGCGCCGCTGCGCGTACTCGTGGACGAACTCGTCACGCACGTCCTCGTAGGACTTCCCGTGGACCGGCGCACGGTCGTCGGGTTGTGCGGGCCACCGGGTGCCGGGAAGAGCCGTGCCGCGGCCCTGCTCGTCTACGCGCTGCGGTGCGCGGGGGTGTCCACCGGTCAGGTGCCGATGGACGGCTACCACCTGTCCAACCGCCAGCTCGACACTTTCGGTGCGCGCGACCGGAAGGGAGCACCCGACACCTTCGACGTCGCGGGTTTCCGCGACATGCTGAGCCGGGTGCGGCAGTGCCGCGACGAGACGATCTATGCTCCCGACTTCTCCCGGGCCCTCGACGAACCGATCGCAGCGGTGCACGCCGTCCCATCCGATGCGCGGGTGATCGTCACCGAGGGCAACTATCTGATGTTCGAGACCGGGGGATGGGAACACATCCACCCGCTGCTCGACCTCGTCATCTATATCGACGCGCCCCGCCGCACGCTCACGCGACGTCTCGTCCGGAGGCACCGCCACCACGGACGGGACGACGACGGGGCGCGCGAATGGGTGCGCACGGTCGATCTGCCGAATGCGGAAGCCGTCCAGCGCACCCGCTCCCGCGCCGATCTCGTGTGGAGACCGGTCCCGTAGTCTGTCCTGCGTGCGCGTACTCGTTATCGGCTCCGGTGCCCGTGAACATGCTCTGGCTCTCGCTCTGTCCCGCGACCCCGGCGTGACCGCCGTGCTGGCGGCGCCCGGCAATCCCGGTATCGCGAACGTCGCCGAGCTGTTCCCGGTCGACGCCGCCTCCGCCGACAGTGTCGTCGCCCTCGCGACCGAGCAGAAGGCCGACCTCGTGGTGATCGGCCCCGAGGTTCCGCTCGTCCTCGGTGTGGCCGACGCCGTCCGCGCCGCGGGTATCCCCTGCTTCGGTCCGTCCGCCGCCGCCGCCCGCATCGAGGGGTCGAAGGCGTTCGCGAAGGACGTCATGGCCGCCGCCGGCGTGCGCACCGCCCACAGTGAGGTCGTCGACAGCCCCGCGACCATCGACGAGGCACTCGACCGCTTCGGACCGACCTGGGTGGTCAAGGACGACGGTCTCGCCGCAGGCAAGGGTGTCGTCGTCACCACCGACCGCGATGCCGCCCGCGATCATGCTGTCGAGATCCTCGAGAACGGGCACCCCGTTCTGCTGGAGTCCTTCCTCGACGGTCCCGAGGTCTCGTTGTTCTGCCTGGTCGACGGTGAGACGGTCGTGCCGTTGCTCCCGGCGCAGGATCACAAGCGCGTGGGGGAGGGCGACACCGGCCCCAATACCGGCGGAATGGGTGCCTACACCCCGTTGCCGTGGCTGCCCGAGGGCAGCGTCGAGCAGATCGTCTCCGAGGTCGTCGAACCGGTCGCGGCCGAGATGGTGCGGCGCGGATGCGGCTTCTCCGGACTGCTCTACGCGGGTCTGGCGATGGGCGCCGAAGGTCCGGCCGTGGTCGAGTTCAACTGCCGCTTCGGCGATCCCGAGACCCAGGCCGTGCTCGCGCTGCTCGAGTCGCCGCTGGGTGAGGTCCTGAACGCGGTGGCCACCGGTACCCTCGCCGATCGCCCGCCGCTTCGCTGGAAGGGCGGCGCCGCGGTGACCGTGGTGCTCGCCGCCGAGCACTACCCGTCCACCCCGCGTACCGGCGACGTGATCACCGGTGCCGAGGGCGAGACGGTGCTGCATGCCGGCACCAGGCGTCGCGACGACGGTGCGCTGGTCTCCGCCGGTGGGCGCGTGCTCAACGTGATCGGCGTGGGCGCCGATCTCGCGGCCGCGCGCGAAGCCGCTTATGATCGGCTCGCCACCGTGAAGCTGCCGGGCGGTCACTTCCGCCGCGACATCGGTATGGCGGCCGTCGAGGGCCGGATCTCGGTCTAGCCTTTCATCCTCGTTCTCCACCTTGCACCTACCGGTTGTATGTTGCACACTCGGTGCATCTTGATGCCAGCAGGGGTGACAGCATGGTTTTTCGAGGACGAACGCCGACGCCGGACCCGACACCGCTACGGCACCACAACGTCGTCGTGAACGAGCTGCCGGACGATGTCGTCGTCGAGCGCGACGTGCCCGTCCGCACTGCGGACGGCACCGTCCTGCGAGCCGACGTCTACCGTCCCGCGAGTGCCGGTGAACAGGACCGGTGCCCCGTACTGGTGGCAGTCACCCCCTACGGCAAGAACGCCGGCGTCGACCGGTATCCCGTCGACTTCGACGAGCTCGCCGAATCCGGCAACCACATCGGCGACCTCGAACTCAGCGACTGCACCTCCTTCGAGGCACCCGATCCCGCCTACTGGGTTCCTCGCGGCTACGTCCTCGTCGTCGCCGACATGCGCGGCCACCACGCCAGCGGCGGCCGGCCGCGCATGCTGCTCGGCCGGGCCGCGCTCGACTGCGCGGCCGTCGTGGAATGGGCCGGCAGCCAGGAGTGGAGCAACGGCCGGGTCGGTCTCGCCGGCGCCGACTATCTCGCGACCCTGCAGTGGTACACCGCGGCACTGAACCCGCCCTACCTCGCGGCCATCGCCCCCTGGGAGGGCGTGAGCGATCCCTGCCGCGACATCCTCACCCAGGGTGGCATCCCCGAGACCCGTTACAGCGAGTTCTGGTACAGCGCGATGAACACCGGGGTGCGCTGCGGCGCCGTGTCCCTCCGGCGGTTCACCCCGTGGCTGTTGCGCCGGTTCCCCGACTTCTTCCGTCACGTCGCCCCGCCTCCCCGGTTCGAGGACGTCACCGTGCCCGCGCTGGTGGGAGTCTCCTGGTCGGATCAGGGCCCCCGCGCCCGCGGAGCGGTCGAGGGTTACCGCCGCATCGGGTCGGAGCACAAGTGGCTCTACACCCACGGGCGGAAGATGTGGCAGACCTTCTACGGCAACGAAGCGCTCGACTACCAGCGACGTTTCTTCGACCACTACCTCAAGGACGAGGACAACGGCTTCGCCGACACCCCGCGCGTGCGCCTCGAGACCCGCCACGACCTCCGGACCTATTCCGAACGCCTCGAGTCCGAGTGGCCCGTGCCCGGCACCCGCTACGTCTCACTCCACCTCGACCACGCGAACGCCGCTCTGAGCACCACGCCGTGTGGGAGCCGCCAGTTCCGGCGCACCTTCCCCGTCGCGGGCGACGAACTCGTCTTCACCCACACCTTCGCCGAGGACACCGAGATCACCGGGCACGCAGCGCTGCGTCTGTGGGTGCAGGCGAAGGATGCCGACGATATGGACCTGTTCGTCGGCCTGGCCAAGCGCGATGAATACGGCCGCGACGTGTGGTTCGAAGGCCACGGCGGATACGAGAAGGGATTCGTCGCCCACGGCTGGATGCGGGTCTCCCGCCGGGCACTGGACCCGGAAGCCTCCACCGCCTACCGGCCCGTCCACGACCGGAAGAAGTACTGGCCGCTGCTGCCGGACCAGATCGTGCCGGTCGACATCGAGATCATGCCGCACAGCACCTTCTTCGAGGCCGGTTCCAGCCTCGTTCTCGTCATCGCCGGCCACGACCTCGACGAGAATCCGCGCGTCGGCCACGACCGCACGATCAACAAGGGCTTCCACATCGTGCATGCGGGCGGACAGTTCGACTCGCATCTGCTGTTGCCGGTCGTGCCGCAGCCGGCGCCGGAACCCGAGGAGACGGCCACCGGCGCGGAGGCCGCGCCTGCGCAGGTCGTCGATCGTCCGGACTATCCGATCGCGTGGGGTGCCCTCGCCCGGCTTCAGCGCGTCCGGCTCTGAGGAACGACGCGCGCGTACTACCGTCGTCGACGTGCGCCCCGAATCCCAACGCTCTGCTATCGAGACGTTCCACGTCATGGATGTGTGGAAGGCGGCCGCCGAGCGGCAGCGCTCCCACGGCGACGTCCTGAGTCTCGCCGCCGGACAACCGTCGACCCCCGCACCCGCCCCCGTGCTCCGCGCCGCGAACCTCGCGATCGACGCGGAACTGCTGGGCTACACGGAAACCTTCGGCATCCTGCCGTTGCGCGAGGAGATCGCGGCGTACCACCGCCACAAGTACGGCATCGACGTCGATCCGGACGACGTCGTCGTCACCACCGGCTCCTCCGGTGCCTTCACCCTGGTGTTCCTCGCGGCTTTCGACGTCGGCGACACCGTCGTCGTCGCCCGGCCCGGTTACCCGGCCTACCGCAACACCCTCGCCGCGCTCGGCTGCCGCGTCGTCGAACTCGACTGCGGCCCGCAGACCCGCTACCAGCCGACCGTCGCGATGCTCGAGGAACTCGACACTCCGCCCGCGGGTGTCGTCGTCGCCAGTCCCGCGAACCCCACCGGCACGATGATCGAACCGGACGAGCTCGCGGCGCTCGCACGCTGGTGCGACGAGCACGGCAGCCTCCTCGTCTCCGACGAGATCTACCACGGCATCGAATTCGGTACTCCCGGCTCACCCGCGACCTCCACCGCCTGGGCGACCTCCCGCGAATCCGTGGTGATCGGCTCGGTGTCGAAGTACTTCTCGATGACCGGCTGGCGACTCGGCTGGATGCTCGCGCCGGAGAGGATGCGGCCGGCGCTGCAGCGACTCGCGTCGAACATGACGGTGTGCCCGCCGTCGATCTCCCAGTTCGCGGCGATCGAGGCGTTCGGGACCGAGGCCCGCACCGAACTCGACGGGCACGTCTCCCGTTACGCCGTGAACCGGGAACTGCTGCTCGAAGGACTGCCGGATCTCGGCATCACGAAACTCGCACCGGCCGACGGCGCCTTCTACGTCTACGCCGACATCGGGCATCTGCTCGACGGCGAGAACTCGACGGCGTGGTGCGCGCGACTGCTCCACGACACCGGTCTCGCGCTCGCCCCGGGTGTCGACTTCGACACCGTGCGCGGCGACGGCACCGTGCGACTGTCGTTCGCGGGATCGACCGCCGACGTCACCGCGGCGCTCGACCGGCTGGCGGGGTGGCTGCCCGTCTCGTGATCACCGGCCCCGGCCGCCGAGGGCGGGTCACCGCCCGTCGGCGATGATCCGCGCGATGTTCCGTTCGGCCAGCGCGGCGATGGTCAGCGAGGGGTTGGCGGTGCCGGTGCTGCCCGGGATCAGTGCGCCGTCGACGACGTAGAGACCGGGATGGCCGTGGACGCGGCCGTAACCGTCGGTCGCGTCGCCGAGCACCGCACCACCGAGCGGGTGCGCGGTGAACGTCGCATTGACGTCCTCGGCCATCGGTGATGCGCCCGGAATCGTGCCGCCGGCCTGTGCCATCGCGTTGTGCACGGCCCGCAGTGCGTCGACGCTCTCGCGCTCACCGCCCGCCGGCCAGTTCAGGACGGCACGGTCGGCGCCCGCGTCGTAGGTGAAGTCGGCGCGAGTCGGATCGAGGGTCATGCCGAGCGAGGCGAGCATCCCGACGTCTTTCGCGGTGCCCGCGACGAACCAGTTCTCGAGGCTCAGGGGCAGGCCCGACTCGTCGACGATCCGCGACGCCGACGGCGCTCCCTGGTCGCCGCCGAAACCGTCGGTGAGAGCGAACGACCGCACGAGCACGGCATCGCCGTTGGTGCCCCAGCCCCGCCCGACGCGCTCGTCGAGGTTCGGCAACGAACCGGTGTGCCGGGCCTTGACGAGCAGTTCGGTGGTGCCGACCGATCCGGCCCCGAGGACGAGGCGATCGCACGTGATCGTGGTGGTGCGCAGCACCGCACCCGTCGGGTCGACGGCCTGCACGTCGAGCCGGTAACGGCCGTTGCCGTCCTGGCCGACGGCGAGCACCCGGTGGCCGTGGCACACCAGCGTGCGACCGGTCGCCTCGGCTGCCGGGATGTAGTTCCGGGTGAGATCGAACTTCGCGCCGTTCGAATTGCCGAGATTGCTCTCGCCCGCGACGGCCGACCGGCGCACCGAACCGGCGAGTTCGGCACGCACGACGTCCCAGTCCCAGATCCCGTCGATGCGGTGCGGACTGTAGCCGGCGGCGCGTGCGTCGTCGTCCCAGCGCCGCGAATGCGTGAACTCCCCGGCGTTGTAGATGTCGTCGGGCATCGGATCGAGGCGCAGCATCGAGCGCACCTTCGGGTACCAGGTGGACGTCATCTCGTCGTAGGAGAGGCGGTCGCCGAAGACGTGCTCGAAGAAGTGCCGTTCGGGGGCGATCATCACGCCGGTGAAGACGATCGATCCGCCGCCCACCGCGGCACCGCGCCACACCGACATGTTCGGGTAGTCGACCACGTCGAGGACGCCGGCGAAGTCGTCGCACACCACCGGGATGCCGGTCGGACCGGTGAACCGGGTGCGGTGGTGGTAGCCGCGACCGTCGGCGAGCAGGTCGGTCGTGAAGATCTCCCGGTGCGGGTCGCGGGGCCAGCGCATACCGCGCTCGAGCATCGTGACCCGGTTCCCGGCCTCGGCCAGGCGCAGGGCGGCGACACTCGCGCCGAAACCGGAACCCACCACGACGACCTCGGAGTGCTCCGGCGGGGTGGGCGGCGGCACGAACAGTTCGGGCACGAGACGGCGGTACTCCTCGAGCCCGACGGGCAATGCGTTCGCCCGGGGGAGCCCGAGGCCGGAGATGGCGGACAGGCCGGAGCCGACGGCACCGGTACCGGCCAGCGCAGCCCCGAGAACGGATGCCTGCAGAAAGCGTCGACGTCTCATCCGGTACGGCTCCGATCGTTCGATGACCTGTGCACGGGAAGCACCCGCCGAGACTCGACACGCGCGGGCGGGCGTAATGGTACCGGTTGGTCTCGAATTCCGTTTTCCCCTGGTGAGACCCCCGAGCTGTCACCATGAGAGTGTGTCGATTGCTGCAACCCCGAAGGGCGAACGGCGCCGTCAGGCGCTGGTCGAAGCAGCAGCCGACCTCATTCTCGAGGGCGGTATCGACGCCGTACGCCACCGCGCCGTCGCCACCCGCGCGGGTCTTCCACTCGCGTCGACGACCTACTATTTCGCATCGCTCGACGATCTCGTCGCGTGCGCGGTGGACTACAACAGCGAACGGGAACTGGATGCGATGCGGGCGCGGGTCCGCGATATCCAGCAGCTTCCGCGCAGCCTCGAAGGCACGGCCGATCTCATCGTCGACCTGCTGATAGGGCCCCGGGAGGACGACGGCGGAATCGACCGCGAACGCCTGATCTCGCGATACGAACGGTGCGTCGCCACGGCCCGCTATCCGGAACTGCACGACGTGCAGGTACGGATGCGCGAACAGATCGACGACCTGCTCACCGACCTGCTCGAACGCTGCTGCCGATCGGTGCGGCCGAGGGAGGTGCGCCGGCTCGTGGCGGTGGTGGACGGTGCGGTCCTCGGCGGGCTGGGTGAGCTCGATCCCGACCCGCGCTCGCTCGCGCGCGGCATCCTGCTCGACGTCGTGGAGACCGTCGCGCCCCCGGCCGAGGAGTGAGGTCGGGGAATACCTGGGCAGGACCGGACCGTAAACTCACTTCTGTGAGCCACATCCCCAACGTCCTCGCCACTCGCTACGCCAGTCCCGAACTCAGGGATCTGTGGTCGCCCGAGCACAAGATCGTGCTCGAGAGGCACCTGTGGCTCGCGGTGCTGCGGGCGCAGGCCGAACTCGGGATCGACGTTCCGGCCGAGGCGATCGCCGATTACGAACGCGTCGTCGAGCAGGTCGATCTCGACTCCATCGCGGCGCGGGAGCGCGTCACCCGCCACGACGTCAAGGCTCGCATCGAGGAGTTCAACGCGCTCGCCGGGCACGAGCACGTCCACAAGGGCATGACCAGCCGCGACCTCACGGAGAACGTCGAACAACTGCAGATCCTGAGGTCGCTCGAACACGTCCACTCCCACGGTGTCGCCGTGGCCGCGCGGCTCGCCGAGCGCGCGACCGAGTACGCCTCGCTGGTCATGGCCGGTCGCTCGCACAACGTCGCGGCGCAGGCCACCACCCTCGGCAAGCGTTTCGCCTCCGCGGCCGACGAGCTGCTCATCGCTCTGCAGCGTGTCCGGGAGCTGATCGCCCGGTACCCCCTGCGGGGGATCAAGGGCCCCATGGGCACCGCCCAGGACATGCTCGACCTGCTCGGCGGCGATGCCGCGAAGCTCGCGCAGCTCGAGCAGAAGGTCGCGCAGCATCTCGGCTTCGCGAACGTCGTCACCAGCGTGGGCCAGGTCTACCCGCGCTCGCTCGACCACGACGTGCTCTCCGCGCTCGTGCAGGTCGGTGCCGGCCCCGCGTCGTTCGCCCACACCATCCGGCTCATGGCCGGTCACGAACTCGTCACCGAAGGATTCCAGCCCGGCCAGGTGGGTTCGTCCGCGATGCCGCACAAGATGAACACCCGTTCGTGCGAGCGCGTCGACGGTCTGCAGGTCGTCCTGCGCGGATACGCCTCCATGGCCGCCGAACTCGCCGGTGCGCAGTGGAACGAGGGCGACGTCTTCTGCTCCGTCGTCCGGCGGGTCGCCCTTCCCGACGCCTTCTTCGCGATCGACGGCCAGATGGAGACCTTCCTGACGGTCCTCGCCGAGTTCGGCGCCTACCCGGCGGTGATCGAGAAGGAACTCGTGCGGTACCTGCCGTTCCTGGCGACCACCAAGGTGCTCATGGCCGCCGTACGGGCCGGGGTGGGTCGCGAGACCGCTCACGAGGCCATCAAGGAACACGCCGTGTCCGTTGCGCTCGCGATGCGCGAGCAGGGCCGCGAACCCGATCTGCTCGACCGTCTCGCGGCCGACGACCGGCTCCCGCTCGATCGCGCCGCGCTCGATGCGGCACTGGCCGACCGGGAGGTCTTCGCCGGAGCCGCGGTGGCACAGGTCGACGCGGTCGTCGCGGCGGTGCAGGATCTCGTCGCGCAGTATCCGGAAGCGGCGAAGTACACGCCGGCACCGATTCTGTAGGAAGCGGGTTCGGGAAGAACAAGAGACCGACTACCGGGGGGAGTGTCCGATGGGGGTGGCGGTATCAGCAGGGGAGAACGAAATGTCGGTGAAACAGGGAAATACGGGTCGGGTGCGTGATGCAGCGCGGACACGTACCGCACTGCTCGACGCAGCGCTCGAAGTGTTCCTGCGCGACGGGTACGCAGCGGCGGCCACGGAGGAGATCGTCTCGGTGGCGGGGGTGACGCGCGGTGCGCTGTACCACCACTTCGCCGACAAGCGGGATCTGTTCCGCGGTGTCATCGAGCGTATCCAGAAGGAAACAGAAGGCTCCCTGGCTCCCGCCGAGCCGATCGAGGATGCCTGGGAAGGCTTCACCTCGGCCGTGCTCGCGTCGCTCGACGCGGTCTACGACCAGGCGACGCGCCGGTTGTTGCTGATCGAAGCTCCCGCCGTCCTCGGCTGGACCGAAGTGCGGGAGACGCATCGGCATTCGTCCCTGAAGTCGATCGAGCGCACGCTCGTCACCGTCGACCCCGACGTCTACGAGATGTCGTCCACGCGGACGTCGGTACTCGCCCACCTGCTCATCGCGGCCGTCGAGGAAGCGATGCTGTGCCTCGCGCACAGCGACGATCCGGTGCGCGACCGGCCCGCGGTGGAGGGCGAACTGCTGCGTCTCCTCGAAGCGGCCCGGGGTCCGGCGCACGCGGAGGAGTCCACGCCCCGGTGACGGACTGCATCTTCTGCGCCATCGTGGCCGGGCAGTCGCCGGCCAGTGTCGTACTCGACGAACCCGACGTGCTCGCGTTCATGGACATCCGTCCGTGCACCCCGGGACACCTGCTCGTGATTCCGAAACGGCACGCGTCCGGACTGGCGCAGCTCGATCCGGAGGACGGAGCGAAGGTGTTCGCCGCCGGACAACGGATCGCCACGGCGATGCGCGCGTCCGAACTGCCCATCGAGGGCGTGAACATGTTCCTCGCCGACGGTGTGGCCGCCGGCCAAGAGGTCTTCCACGTGCACCTGCACCTCGTGCCGCGCACGGCCGGTGACGGCTTCGGGATCCGCGCCCACTGGCAGACACCGAACCGGACCGTGCTCGACGGCACCGCCGCCACGATCCGCACCGCGGTGGAGTCGCACCGGTCGTGATCCGGTGACAGACGCATACATCCAGCCGATCGCACCGGTCGGCGGTTCCCTCGCATGGTCCGCGCTGGTCGCCGTGCTCCCGCTGCTCACCATGCTCGTCCTGCTCGCCGTCTTCCGGTTGCGGTCGCATTCCGCGGCGGGAATCGCAGTGGTGGTTGCGCTCGTGGTGGGCACCGCCGTCTACGGCATGCCGATCGGGTCGGCGCTCAGCGCCGGGATCGAAGGCGCCGTCTTCGGGCTCTTCCCGATCATGTGGACGGTGGTCAACGCCGTCTGGGTGTACCGGCTCACCGTCGAATCCGGGCACTTCGACGTCCTCACCCGCGCATTCGGGCGGATCTCCCCGGATCCGCGCATCCTCACGATCGTCATCGCCTTCCTGTTCGGTGCGCTGCTCGAGGCGGTCGCCGGCTTCGGCACGCCCATCGTCGTCGCGACCGTCGTGCTCATCGGTGCCGGACTGCCGCCGGTGCGTGCGGCCGCTGCGGCCCTGCTCGCCAACTCGGTCGTCACACCGCTCGGCGTCATGGGCACCCCGATCCTGACGATGTCGCGCGTCTCGGAGATCCCCATCGACGAGATCGGCCCGGTCGTCGCGCGGCAGGTCTGCCTGCTCGCGGTCTTCGTCCCGCTCGTGCTGGTGGCGGTGATCGGCGGATGGCGCGGCGTCCGGGAGACGTGGCCGGTCGCGCTCGCCGTCGGACTCGCCTTCGCCGCCGCCCAGTTCGTATGCGCGAGCTACCTCACGGTGGGGCTGAGCAACATCGCGGCTGCCGCGGCGGGTCTGCTCGTGCTGCTGGTCGCGGTGAAGGTGCACCCCACCCAGCGTCGGGCCCGCCGGGCCGCGCCCGAACGGATCCACGATTCGCGCCGCCGCGTCGTCGAGGCCTTCGCGCCCTACGCGTTGATCGTGATCGTCTTCCTCGTCAGCCGGTTCGGGCCGGTCGCGTCGCTGCTGTCGAACGCGAGCCTGTCGTTCCCGTGGCCCGGTGTGGACGTGACCACCGCCGACGGGGACGTTCCCACCGCGGAGACCTTCACCATCGATCTGCTCACCGCTCCGGGCAGTCTCGTCTTCGTCGCCGCGCTGCTGTCGATGCCGGTGCTGAAGGTCGCGGTGCCGGATGCGGCGCGCTGTTTCGTCGCCGCGGTCGTGCAGTTGCGGTGGTCGTTCGCGACGGTCACGGCGGTTCTCGCCCTGGCGTACGTGATGAACCTGTCCGGGCAGACCGCCACGATCGGTGGATTCCTCGCCGGCGCCGGAGCGGCCTTCGCGCTGTTGTCGCCGGTCCTCGGCTGGCTCGGTGTGGTGGTCACCGGATCGAACACCGCCTCGAACGCGATGTTCGGCAGCCTGCAGGTCGCCGCGGCCCAGCAATCGGGTCTCGACCCGACCGTGCTGGTCGCGGGGAACATGGCCGGCGGCACCACCGGTACCCCGATCGCGTTGCAGAACCTCGCCCTCGTGTCGTCGGTGAAGGGACTGTCCGGCAAGGACGGGCTCCTCCTGCGCCGGATCTGGCCGCTGAGCATCGCCGGGGTCGTGGTGCTCGCCGTCCTCGTGTGGCTGCAGTCCACCTCGGTGCTGGGCTGGATGGTGCCCTGACCCTTGCCGGGACCGCTTCTCGAGAACCCGAAGCGGGTGGGGAAGCCGGGGGATCCGCCGCGCGCGCCGACTACAGCTGCCACGGCTTCGCGATCACGGCCGTCCGGGTTCCGTCAGAGCGATCCGGCCTTCAGCGCCGCCGCGTTGACGCGGACGAGCGTGGCGTGCAGGTCCTGGAGTTCGTCGACTCCGACACCGAGGGCGTCGACGACCTGTCCCGGTACCGACTCGGCCTCGGCGCGCAGGGCTCGTCCGGCCTCGGTGAGCTCGAGGACGAGTTGCCGTTCGTCGGTCACGCTGCGCCGACGGGTGATCAGACCCAGCGACTCGAGCCGCTTGAGCAGCGGCGAGAGGGTGGGGGAGTCGAGCTGGAGCAACTGCCCGACCTGCTTGCTCGTCGCCGGCGAGTCCTCCCACAGGGCGAGCATCACCAGATACTGCGGGTGGGTCAGGCCGAGCCTGTCGAGGATCGGCCGGTAGACCGCGAGCACGGCGCGGTTCGCCACGGCGAGCGCGAAACACACCTGCCGCTCCAGCGCGAGAGGATCATCGCCGGAAGCAGGAAGATGGGTGGCCGGGGACTCGACGCTCATGAATCGACGATACCCAACCGGTTCGCCCACCCCGCTCCTCACGGTTGATAGTCGGGGTAGGTGGTGTGCAGCTTCAGGTAGCCGGTGACGTTCTCGAGCAACCATCCCTCGCTCTCCTCCGGGGTCACGCCGTCGCAGACCGCGTCGCCCTCGATGCAGACCCGTTCGACGGCGATCGTGCCGAAATCGTCGCGGCCGCCGCCGAGCGTGATACCCGGTGCGACCTCACCGGGAAACAGGGTCTCCACACCTCGGGTGTCACGCGGATCCGAATACAGCACACCGCTGATGCGATCCGGCGGCACCGAGTCGTCGGACGCGATCTCGGCGAGGACGTCGCCGGCGATCGAGGCGCCCTGCGAGTAGCCGAGGACGACGAGTTCACTGTCGGGGCACGAGCCGTGCCGGACGGTGATCGTCTCGCGCAGTCGCTGATGGCCGATCCTCTTGGATTCGTCGTAGGCGAGACGTCCGGAGCCCTCGCTCGAACCGGATTCGGGCACCGGCACCACGACGGCGGGATAGCGGATGTGCTCGATCACGGTGCCGGGTGCCGCATAGCGCGCCGAGATCTTCGCGAGGGGTGAATCGGGATCGATCGAATCGGGAGAATCGATGTTGCGGGTTCCGTCGACCGCGAGGACGAACCGTTCGGGGCACGGGCGGAAGGTCTCCGCACCGGCAGTGGCGGCAGCGACGGCAGGGCCTGCCACTCCGAGTGCGAGTCCGGCGACGATCGCCGGGAGGCGACGTGAACAACCGAAGCGGGACATGACAGTCTCCTGTGATCGACCCCGACACCGATGGTTGCCGAACGAGAGAATTGTCCGATTCGACGCTTTTCTCGCCGGAAACTCGCTATGTCGAGTGTAGTCGGTTACAAAGTCACAGACCGACCGTTCGGAATTATGGATGCACCGTCACTCGAGTCCCGTGCTCCGCAGGGTGATGTTGAGGCGTCCGGTGGCGAGTCCGCAGCGGGCGCTTCCGGTGTCGGGGTACACGACGGGCACCCCGTGATAGGCGAACCGCGATGGCCCTCCGAACACGAACAGGTCGCCCGATTCGAGACGCACATCGGTGTACGGCCGGCCGCGCGACTCGCTGGTTCCGAACCGGAACAGGCACGCGTCCCCGAAACTGAGCGACACGATCGGCGCGCTGACCCGTTCGTCCTTGTCCTGATGCATGCCCATCCGGGCGTCGCGGTCGTAGAAATTGATCAGGGCGGTATCGGGTTCGTACTCGTTCCCGGCCGCCGGATCGTCGTAGGCATCGGCAACGGCACGCCGTCCGAGTTCGACGAGTCGGTCGGGAAGCGGCGGTACGGCAGCGTCGTCGACGTCGACCGCGGTGCGGGTGTAGCGGTACGGCGACCAGTGCCATCCGAGGCACACCGTGCTCACCGACATCCGTCCGCCGCCCGGTAGCAGCGTGTGCCGCATCGGCGCCGGCGGGCGCGCCCACTCACGACACGACTCGACGAGTTCGCGCTGTTCGTCCGGGTCGAGCCAGTCGGGCACGTGGACGGCGCCCGGCGCAATCTCGCGCCGCGGCCGGGAGACGGAGAACAATTCGTCCATCCCGGGTGTTCGACCTCCGTGCGTGTGGGCGGTACGTGTAGACAGGTTCCGTACCAACTGTGCCGCACGGAGCGGCACTGCGACTCGACGGGGAGGTAGCAGCCGGTGAAGGTCGAAGGAAAAGTGGCCGTCGTGACCGGAGGGGGCGGCGGAATCGGCGGCGCCATTGCTGCCGGACTCGTCGGGCGGGGCGCGAGAGTGGTGGTCGCCGACCTCGACGAACATGCCGCGCAGCGCGTCGTCGCGAAGCTCGAGGAGGTGACGCCGGGCAGCGCGGTCGCGGTGGCGGCGGACGTCTCCGACGAGGAACACATCCGCGGGCTCGTCGAGCGGGCCGAATCGGAGTTCGGTCCCGTGGACCTGTACTTCGCGAACGCGGGTGTCACCGGTGTGCCCGGTCTGGAGATCGAGGACTCGGTGTGGGAGCAGTCCTTCGACGTCAACCTGCGCGCGCACATCCGGGCGGCGCGGCTCCTGGTCCCCCGATGGGTCGAACGCGGCGAAGGCTATTTCGTCAGCACGGCCTCGGCGGCCGGCCTGCTCACGCAGATCGGCTCGGCCACCTACTCGGTCACCAAGCACGCGGCCGTCGGATTCGCCGAATGGCTGTCGGTGACCTACGGCGACAAAGGCGTACGGGTGAGCTGTCTGTGCCCGATGGGGGTGAACACGCCCCTGTTGTATTCGGGGGACGCATCCGGGCACGCACTCGGCGAACTCGCCACCCGGGCCGTCACGACCGCCGGTGCGGTTCTCGAACCCGCGGACGTCGCGGAGACGGTGTTCGCCGCGATGGAGGAGGAGCACTTCCTGATCCTCCCGCACCCGGAGGTCCTCGAGATGTACCGGAACAAGGGCACCGACTACGATCGGTGGCTGCGCGGCATGCGCCGTTACCGGCAAGCGCTCGAAGAGTCGGCTCCCACCGATTCGTGAAATCGGTGCCCCGCCGCGGACGGTGCCGGGGCGTGACCGAGGAGCAGATCGCCACGATGCCCGTGGACGATCCGCCGCGGTTCTTCGAACGTTGACGGGGTAGGCCGCGTCGGGCAGCACCGAGGATGCTCAGGCCGCGTCGTGCAACACCAGGCCGAGTGTGCGACGCAGGCCCGAGCGGACAGTGCTCACGCCGTGCCGGACCGGCGCCCGCGACCATCCGCGCGCAGAGCGGATCGGCCGGTCGCGGGTGGTGAAGATCAGGGCGTGGCCTTGCTCGAGCACGGTGACGGTGCCTCGCGACTGCGCGCGGGGCCGTTGTTCGACCAGCAGGAATTCGCCGCCGGTGTAGTCGATGCCCGCTCGGTCGAGCCCGATCACGACCTGCAGTGGGAACACGAGGTCGCCGTAGAGATCGCGATGCAGAGCGTTCCAGTCGCCGGCGGTGTAGCGCAGCATCAGTGGGGTGGGGTCGGTCTGGCCGGCCGCGTGGCACATGCCGAGCCAGTCGTCGAAGTCGTCGGGCCAGGGTGCGGGATCGCCGAGGCGTTCGGCCCACGAGCGCGCGACGCCGAGCAGCCGACGGTAGAACGCCGAACGCAGGCATGCGATGGTGTCGGGGACGGGTGGGCCGAAGTACTTGTAGGTGCCGTGCCCGTATCGGTAGCGGCTCATGTCGACCGTGGTGCGGAAGCGGGCGTCGTCGTCCCACAGGGCGGCGAGTTCGGCGCATTCGTCGTCGCTCAGCAGCGGCCCGGTGAGGACGCAGCCGTTCTCGTCGAGCTCTTGCGCCAGTTCCGGCCACGCGAACGCGTCGACACGAGACTGCAGGCTGTCCATGGTCTCCACGGGCTCTCCTCGATCGGCGCGGGCGCACGGGCACGGACATACTCGTAGAGAAGACGTCGTCGCCGACGGAAATGTGAGTGCCCGGATCGGAGAGAATTCAGTGCGGCCGGTCGTCGACGAGTTTGTGCAGTAGCTCGGACAGTCGCGCGCGCTCCTCGGCGTCGAGCCGGTCGAGCATCGCGACGGCGTCGGCATCGCGGGCGGAGGCCAGCTCGGCCCGGACCTTGCGGCCCTCGTCCGTCAGCCGCACGCAGACCGCGCGCCGGTCGGCGGGATCGGGGAGCCGCTCGGTGAGGCCGCGCGACTCGAGGCGATCGACCACCTCGGTGGCCGAGCGGGGGACGATGCGCAGTTCCTTGGCCACGACGCCGAGGCGGATGGGGTCGTCGGCGCGTCCGATGACGTCGAGCGCCCGGTACTCGTGGGGTGACAATCCCCACGGCCGGAGGAGGTCGTGCCAGCGTCGGCGCAGCGTACGCGTGGTGGTGAGGAGAAGATCGCGCAGCGCGACGGGTGAATCCGACATAGTGGCCACAGTACCTCACTTGACGGTTCCCACTCAATGAGGCAACCTCAACAAGTACGAGTCACGAACCACGAATCGAGGTGGCGCACATGATGCAGCCCCCACCCACGCTCGGCGGCAGACCCGGCCGCCGGGGCAAGCTCGACAAGAAGGACCTCGACCAGCTCCGCGAATCCCCGGTGAGCCTGCGCCGCATCGGCGCCCTGTTCGCGCCCCACCGGTGGAAGATCACCCTCGTCGTCGCGCTCATCGTCGCGTCGTCGGTGATCTCCCTCGCGACGCCCTTCCTCGTCCGCGCCGTCATCGACGACGCCATCCCGCACCAGAACGTGAGCCTGCTGCTGTGGGCGGTCGGAGGCATGCTGGCCGTCACCGTCGCGAGTTCGCTCCTGTCCGTCGTCCAGACCTGGATCTCCACGACCGTCGGCCAGAACGTCATGCACGGTCTGCGCACCCGGGTCTTCTCCCACCTGCAGCGACAGTCGCTGAACTTCTTCACCCGCACCCGTGGCGGCGAGATCCAGTCGCGGCTGACCAACGACATCGGCGGCATGCAGTCCGTGGTCACCAACACCGCGACCTCGCTGGCCTCCAACGTCACCACCGTCGTCGGCACCGCGATCGCGATGGCCGTCCTCAGCTGGCGACTGGCGTTGCTCTCGCTGATCGTGCTCCCGCCGGCCATCTGGCTCACCCGCCGGGTCGCGCTCATGCGCCGCGCCGTCACCGCCCGTCAGCAGCGCCGCCTCGCCGACATGCAGTCCCAGATCGACGAAGGACTGTCGGTCAGCGGCGTCCTGCTCGTCAAGACCCTGGGCACCGGCCCGGCACTGTCCGAAAAGTTCGCCCGCACCTCGGAGGAACTGGCCGATCTCGAGGTGCACGCGCAGTTGTCCGGTCGCTGGCGCATGGCCACGATGAACATCGTCTTCGCGGCGATCCCCGCCGTTCTCTACCTGGTGGCGGGCCTGCCGGCCACCTCGGGTGGCATGACGATCGGCACCCTGGTGGCGTTCACCGGCCTGCAGGGCGCGTTGTTCCGGCCGCTGATGGGCCTGCTCGACGTCGGCGTCTCCGTCACCAGTTCGCTCGCGCTGTTCAGCCGCATCTTCGAATACCTCGACCTTCCCGTCGACATCGACGACCCGCACGACCCGGCGGCCGTCGCGGGCCACGTGCGGTTCGAGAACGTGAGCTTCCGCTACGAAGGCGCCCACCGCGACGCGCTCGACCGGATCGACCTCGACGTCCCGGCCGGGGCTCAGGTCGCGCTCGTCGGCGAGACCGGCTCGGGCAAGACCACTCTCGGCTCGCTCGTCGCACGACTGTACGACCCGACCGAGGGACGTGTGAGCATCGACGGTGTCGACCTGCGCGACATGCGGCTCGCCGATCTCGCCGCACTGGTCGGCGTGGTCTCGCAGGAGACCTACCTCCTCCACGCGACCGTCCGGGAGAACCTGCGCTACGCGAAGCCCGACGCGACCGACGACGAGATCGAGACCGCAGCCCGCGCCGCCCACATCCACGATCTGATCGTCTCGCTGCCCGACGGCTACGACACCGTCGTCGGTGCCCGGGGACACCGCTTCTCGGGTGGGGAGAAGCAGCGCCTGGCGATCGCACGCACCCTTCTGCGCGACCCGCGTGTCCTCGTGCTCGACGAGGCGACCAGCGCCCTCGACAACGACACCGAGCACGCCGTGCAGCAGGCGCTCGACGCCGCGCGCAGCGGACGCACGACCATCACCATCGCGCACCGACTCTCGACCGTGCGGAACGCCGACGAGATCGTGGTCCTCGACCGGGGCCGCATCGTCGAACGCGGAACGCACGACGAACTCGTCGCCCGCGGTGGCCGCTACGCAACCCTCGCCGCTCGTGCCGAGCGGGGTGACGCCGACGCTTCGGGGCCGAGCGGGATCAGTTCTTCAGCGTGGCCGCGAGAGCGCGCCGCAGTTCGTTCCGGCTGATCTTGCCCACTCCCGTGACCGGGAAGGCGTCGACGAACTGCACCTTGTCGGGAATCTTGTACTCGGCCATCCCCCGCTTCCTCAGGAATTCCTTGAGCGCGAGGGTTTTCGGTGCTTCGCCCTCGGCGACGACGAAGGCGCAGGTGCGTTCGCCGAGATACTCGTCGGGCATCGACACCACCGCCGCGTCGAGCACTGCCGGGTGCGCGATCAGATGGTTCTCGACCTCCTCGGCCGCGATCTTCTCGCCGCCCCGATTGATCTGGTCCTTCGCGCGTCCCTCGACGACGAGGTAGCCGTGCCCGGTGAGCCGGACGATGTCGCCGGTTCGGTAGAAGCCGTCCGGGGTGAACGCCGTCGAATTGTGTTCGGGCGCATCGTAGTAGCCCCGGATCGTGTACGGGCCGCGGGTGAGCAGGTGTCCGGCGGTGCCCACGGGCACGGGATCGCCCGCGTCGTCGACGATCCGGATTTCGTCGTCGGGGCTGATCGGCCGGCCCTGCGTGGTGACGATGGTGTCCTCGTCGTCGTCGAGCCTGGTGTAGTCGACGAGGCCCTCGGCCATACCGAAGACCTGCTGCAGCGTGCATCCGAGTTCGGGCCGAACACGTTTGGCGGCTTCGGCCGGGAACTTCGCGCCTCCGACCTGCAGCACCTCGAGCGACGACAGGTCGCGTCCGGTGCGGGCCCGCGCCGACAACCACGCCTGCGCGAGGGGTGGGACGAGCGACGCCATCGTCACTCGCTCGCTCTCGATCAGGGCGAACGCGGTGTCCGGGCTCGGATCCGGAGCGAGGACGACGGTGCCGCCGGCGTGCAGCACACCGAGGATGCCCGGCGAACTCATCGGGAAGTTGTGTGCCGCCGGCAGCGCGACCAGCATGCGGGTGTTCTCGTCCACGCCGCAGATCGCTGCGGACTCGCGCACGGAGTACAGATAGTCGGCGTGGGTGCGGGGGATGAGCTTCGATGTGCCGGTGGTTCCGCCCGACAACTGCAGGAAGGCGACGCTTTCGGAGTCGCTCTCCGCGATCGGGGCCGGTTCGCGGTCGCGCAGCGACCCGAGTGCGGTGAACTCCTCGGCCTCACCGGCGACCACGACTGCCGGCGGATTCTCCGTCTCGGAGGTGATCTGCCGGGCGAGCACGCGGTAGTCGAACCCGCCGTGTTCGTCGGCGATCACGTACGCGGCGGCGTCGCTGAACCGGCAGAAGTAGCCGATCTCCGAGGCACGGTGCGCGGGCAGGGCGAAGACCGGGAGCGCGCCGAGGCGGAACACCGCGAACAGGACCTCGGTGTACTCGACGATGTTCGGCAACTGCAGGACGACGCGGTCGCCCGTGCGGACCCCGAGGTCGGCGAGACCGGAGGCGATGCGGGCCGAGATGTCGTCGAGTTCGCGGTAGGTGATGCGCCGCCAGGATCCCGTGGTGTCGTGTCCGACGACGGCGGTGTGGCCGGTGAACCGGGCGGCGCGGGCCGGGAGGAACTCGCCGAAGGTCTCGCTCGTCCAGTAACCGGCTGCGCGATACCGCTCGGCGAACTCCTCGGGGTAGCGGGCGGTGTCGACGAGCGGTGTGCGCTCGAAACCGGTTGTCACGGAGCGGTTCCTTTCGGGAGGTGGGACGGGTCGGGTCTGTCAGGCGCGCAGTGTTGCGCCGCCGTCGACGTAGAGCGCCTGCATGGTGATGTGACGCGCGCGGTCGGACAGCAGGAATTCGATGGCCTCGGCGATGTCGGTGGGTTCGGCGATACGGCCGAGGGGGATGCCGACCTTGAACTGCGACAGATCGCCTTCGATGGCTCCGCGGGCACCGGTGTCGTCGTTCGGGTCCGCCCACAGCGAGCGTTGCATGGCCGTGTCGGTGGAGCCGGGCGCGACGATGTTGGCGCGGATCCCGTACGGCCCCAGCTCGAGTCCGAGTATCCGCACGATCATGGTGGCGGCGGCCTTGGACGATCCGTAGGCGCCCATGCCCATGCGGGGCACGCCCGCGGAGTTCGACCCGACGACGACGATCGAACCCGACTGCCGCTCCCGCATGGCCCGTCCGACCGAACGCAGGACCGACAGCAGTCCGGTGACGTTGACGTCGAACATGTGCTGCCAGTCCTCGGGGTCGGAGTCGAGCACCGATCCGGTGGTGAAGACACCGGCGACGTGCGCGAGATGCTCGATCGGTCCGTGCTCGGATTCGATGCTGTCGACGGCGTAGGCGACGGCGTCGTGGTCGCGGATGTCGACGGCGTAGGTGGGGACGGAATCGCCCAGCAGCGCAGCGGTCCTACCCAGTCCTTCCGCGTTGCGATCCACGAGCACGAGACGGTGCCCGGCGCGCGCGAGGGTCTCCGCGGTCGCGCGGCCGATGCCCTGTGCGGCTCCGACGACGAGTGTGACGGGGTCCCGGGGTGCGGGGGACTGGGGTGCGGGGGTCTCGGTCACCGGAGTACTCCCAGTGCATCGAGAACGGTGCCGAACTTGACGGTCGTCTCGGCCAGTTCGTCGGCGGGGTCGGAGTCGGCGACGATACCGCCCCCGGCGTAGGCGGTGAGCCCGACCCCGTCGGGTTCGAGGACGGCGCAGCGGATGGTCACCATCCATTCGCCGTCGCCGCGACCGTCGCACCATCCGACGGCCCCGGCGTAGAAACCCCGATCGCCCTCGGTGGCGAGGATCAGGTCACGGGCGGCGGCGGTCGGCGTGCCGCAGATCGCGGGGGTGGGATGCACGGCGAGTGCGAGATCGAGTGCCGTGACATCCGGGTCGCGCAGCCGGCCCTCGACGGGCGTGCCGAGATGCCACAGTTGCCGCGTGCTGGTCACCGACGGCCGATCGGGGATGTCGAGGTCGGCGCACAACGGTTCGAGCGCGGTGCGGATCGCATCGATCACGTGCGCGTGTTCGGCGAGGTTCTTCGCGGAACCGGCGAGTGTCTCGGCGGTCGCGCGATCGATCTCGGGATCGCGGTGGCGCGGTGCGGAACCGGCGAGGGGGTGGGCGGTGACCCGATCGCCGCGACGGCACACGAGCACCTCCGGGCTCGACCCCACCAGATGACGGCCCGTCCACGGGTCGCCGGCCGCGGTGAGATCGACGAGGAAGCCGTTGTGCAGCGGGTCGTTTCGTACGAGGGCGGCGAGCAGTTCGTGTGGGCCGACGGGCCGGCCGGCGCGCAGGACGAGTGCGCGCGCCAGGACGACCTTGAGCAGTTCGCTCTCGTCCGAGCGGAGCAATCGCAGTGCGGTCTCGACCCGGTCGATGTGCTCGCCTTCGGAGGGCAACGCACCCGTGATCGCGATGGGGGGCAGGTTGCCGGCGGGTGCGGCGTAGGGGGCGGGGGAATGGTGGAGTAGGTGCGGGGCGGTCAGCGCGGCGGGACGACCGACCTCGAACGGCAACGCACCGACGAGTGCGGTGATCCGGCCGGCGCGGAGGGCCTCGGCGGCGGCGGACGGGTGGTCGAAGCGCTCACTCACGCCTTCGGCGACGACGGTGCCGTGTGGACGGGACAGGACGAACGGATGCGCGACGGGCCGCTCGGCCCGGTCGGTAGCGGTTGCGCCGAGGACCGGCACTTGCATTCTCGTACCTTCCGGTTGAGGAGGTCTGCTGGCAGGACCGCGCCACGAGGCACACGATCACAGAGCAACATATACGGTAAGCCTAACCTTTGGTACTGTCCCCTCCGGCGCCGCAGCGCGCCCATCAGCGGATTCCGTTCTCAGTCATTCGTTTCGACCGAAGGAAAGAGGATCTCCAGTGCCCCTTGCCGGCCCGGACGCCTCACGGCTCGCCCTGTCGCGCGCACAGTCGGGTGTATGGTTCGCCCAGCAACTGAACCCCGACAACCCGCTGTTCAACACTTCGGAGTGCATCGAACTGCGAGGTGCGATCGACGAGGAAAAGCTGGTCGCGGCCGTTTCCGGGGCGGCGTCCGAGGCCGAGGCGCTGGTCGTGGGGTTCGAGACCCTCGCCGACGGTACGGTCGTCCGGATCCCCGGTGCGCGCCCGCTCGATCTCGCCCCGGCCGTCGACCTCACCTCCGCGGCGAACCCCTGGGAGGCGGCCCACGAGTGGATGGCACGCGACCTCGAACGGGCCGTCGACCTGTCGGTGGATCCGTGCGTCCGGGCAGCGGTCCTGCGACTCGCCGACGATCACGTCCTGCTCTACCTCCGCGCCCACCACATCGTCCTCGACGCCTTCGGCTTCTCGCTGTTCAACCGGCGTATCGCCGAGCGGTACACCGCCGCGGTCGCCGGTGCGGAAGTTGCTGCCGCACGGTTCGATCCGGTCGAAGCGGTGATCCGGGAAGAATCGGTCTATCGCGACTCGGCCGACTTCGATGCCGACCGTGCCTTCTGGAGCGAGTACCTCGACGGCGTGGACGAAGCGGTCGCCCTGCGACCCGGCCCGGGTGGCATCGCGCGACGCTCCCGCGGCGCGCGTTTCACCCTCGACGCCGAACAGCAGCGCGGTCTGGTGGCCCTCGGCAAGGAGGTCGGCGCGAGTTGGGGCGATGCGGTGACCGCCCTCGTCGCCGTCTATCTGCGTGGCGCGACCGGTCGCGAGGACCTCACGCTCGGTTTCCCCGTCATGAACCGCCTGGGCACCGCTGCACTGCGGGTGCCGATCACCGCCGTCAATGTCGTTCCGCTGCGCCTGAATCCCACCGCCTCGGTCACGCTCGTCGATCTCGTCGCCCAGGTACGCGATGGAGTTGCACTGTGCCGCAACCACTATCGCTACCGGACCGAGGACATCCAGCGCGACCTGCGGCTGCCCACCGGATCCCGCGGTGTCATCGGGCCGTCGGTCAACGTCAAGCCGTTCGGCGACTCCCTCCGGTTCGGCGACATGCGCGCGGCCGTGCACTCGGTGGCCCGAGGGCCCCTGCAGGATTTCATGGTCACCGTGCGGCCACTCGACGGCAGTGCCGGACTCGAGGTGTTCGTCGACGTGGACGCCGACGTCTACAGCGAGGCGGATCTGACGCTCCACACCGAGCGCTTGGAGATGCTGTTCGGTTCGGTTGCCGAGCGGGATCTGCACACCCCGCTCGCGCAGGTGTCCGTCCTGACCGCCGCCGAGCGACGGACGATCCTCGACGACTGGAGCCACAGCCCGGACATCCCGTTCGACCCGGAGCTGACGCTCGTCGATCTGCTGCGGGAGAGGATCGAGGCGGCCCCCGACGCACCGGCCGTGGCCGACGCCCGTGTGACGCTCACCTACGCGCAGTTCGGCGCGCGGGTGCACCGCCTGGCCCGGTATCTGGCCTCCCGGGTCGATCTCGACCGGCCGCACGCGCGGGTCGCGCTCGCGCTGCCCCGTACCGTCGACGCGCTGGTCGCCATCCACGCCGTCCTCGAGACCGGCGCCGCCTACGTGCCGCTCGACGTCGACCAGCCCCTCGACCGCCTCGCCCACATCCTCGGCTCCACCGATCCCGTCTGCGTCCTCACCGCCCGCGTGACCGACGACCGGGTCGGTGAGGTCGCGGGCGCACCCCACCGCGTCGTGCTCGAGGATCTCGACCTCGACGCCGTGTCCGACGCTCCGCTCGACGACTCGGAGCGCCGTCCGCCGACACCCGAGACGATCGCCTACGTCATCCATACGTCCGGCTCCACGGGCAGACCGAAGGGTGTCGTCGTACCCCACCGCGGGCTGGTCAACCTCTTCCACAGCCACCGCGCCCAGGTGTTCACCCGTGCCGCCCGCGAGGCCGGCCGCGAATCCGTCCGCCTCGGCCTGGCCTGGTCGCTCGCGTTCGACGCGTCGTGGCAGCCGCTGCTGTGGATGCTCGCCGGGCACACCGTCGACATCGTCGACGAGGCGACCCGGCGCGACCCGGCGGCGCTCGCACGCCGCGCCCTCGACGAGGGATGGGATTTCGTCGAGTTCTCACCGAGTCAACTCGAGCAGTTCGTCGACGACGGCCTGTTCCCGGACGGCACCGTGCCCACCCTCGGTTTCGGCGGCGACGCCGTCTCCGAGCGGTTGTGGAACCGCCTGCGCGAACGCCGGGGCGCGGCCTTCAACTTCTACGGCCCCACCGAGTGCAGCGTCGACGTCCTCGTCGCGGAGGTCGCCGACGCCGAGACACCGGTGGTCGGCCGGCCCGTCGCCAACCTGCGCGTCCACGTCCTCGACGCGGGACTCGCACCCGTGCCGGCCGGAACCGAGGGCGAGCTGTACGTGGCCGGGCCGGGTGTGGTCCGGGGATATCTCGACGCGCCTGCACTCACCGCGAGCAGATTCGTCGCGAATCCGTACTCGGAGGACTCCTCGGGTCCGTACGCCCGCCTGTACCGCACCGGCGACCTCGTGCAGTGGACCGAGGACGGCCGCATCGTCTACCGCGGCCGAGTCGACAACCAGGTCAAGGTCCGCGGATTCCGCATCGAACTCGGTGAGGTCGACGCCGCCCTGCTGCGCATCCCCGGTGTGTCCCGTGCGGCGACGGTGGTGCGCACCGATCCCTCCGGTGCTACGCAGCTCGTCGGCTATCTCGTGGGGCAGGACGTGCCCGAACCGGTCGAGGCGCGCCGCCTCGTCGCCGAGTTCCTGCCCGGGTACATGGTTCCCGCCGCGCTCGTCGTCCTCGACGAACTGCCGTTGACCTCCAACGGCAAGCTCGACCGCACGGCGCTGCCCGAACCGGACTTCTCCTCGATGGTCTCGTCCCGCACCGCGGAGACCGAGACCGAGCGGGCGCTGTGCCGGATCTACGCCGACATCCTGGGTCTCGACACGGTGGGCGCGGACGACGACTTCTTCGCGCTCGGCGGCCACTCGCTCAGCGCCGCGACACTGCTCGCCCGCATCCGTGACGAGCTCGGTGTGGAGTTGCCGATCCGGACGGTCTTCGATCATCCGCAGGTCGTCGCGCTCGCCGCGCACTGTGGAGACCACCCGACCGCCGCTCCGGCCGGACCGGCGCTCGTCCCGCGCGGTGAGAGCGATCCGGCGGCCCTGTCCCTTGCACCACTGTCGTATGCGCAGCAGCGGCTGTGGTTCATGTACCGCATGGAAGGGCCCAGTCCGACCTACAACGTCCCCATCACGGTGGACCTGCACGGACCGGTCGACCCGGATGCGTTGCGGCAGGCGGTCTCCGACGTGCTCGCGCGCCACGAGAGTCTGCGCACCGTTCTCGTCGAGCGTGACGGCACGGGGATGCAGCAGGTGCGCGGAGTGGAAGAAGTTGCCGGGGTTGCCGTTCCCTTCGCGGTCGAGACCGTCGACCGCGACGCGCTCACCGGGCGCCTGCATTCCGAGGCCCGGCACGCGTTCGATCTCGAACGCGAGATCCCGTTGCGGATCCGGTTGTTCACGATGGCGCCCGACGAGCACGTGATGCTCGTGCTCGCCCACCACATCGCGAGCGACGAATTGTCCACACCCCTGCTGCTGCGCGATCTCGGCACCTTCTACTCCGCGCACGTCCGCGGCGACTCCCGCGAGCCTGCACCGTTGCCCGTGCAGTACGCCGACTACGCGATCTGGCAACGCGAACTGCTCGGCGACCAGAACGACGAGAACTCGCTCTCCGCACGGCAACTCGCGTTCTGGCGCGAGGAGCTCGACGGTCTCCCTGCCGAACTCGGCCTTCCCGCCGACCGCCCGCGTCCGGCCGTGGCGTCCTATGCGGGCGGCGGTGTCGAACACAGGATCCCGGCCGATCGTGCGGCGGGGATCCGGGAGGCCGCACGCGCGACCGGCACCACGATGTTCATGATGGTGCACGCGGCGGTCGCGCTCGCGCTCTCGCACAGCGGTGCGGGCGAGGACATCCCGCTCGGATCGCCCACCGCGGGACGGCCCGCCCCGGAACTCGACGACCTCGTCGGCTTCTTCGTCAACATGGTGGTGCTGCGCACCGACCTCTCGGGCGACCCCACCGTGCGGGAGCTGCTCGCCCGGATCAAGGACACCGACGTCGCGGCGTACTCGCACCAGGACGTCCCGTTCGACCGCGTCGTGGAAACCCTCAACCCCGAGCGCAGCGCGGCCCGGCACCCCCTGTTCCAGGTGATGGTGCAGTACCAGAGCCCGCCGGCGATCACGGGATTCGACGGCCTGACGCCTACACCCTCGTTCGTCGCGAACGACACCGCGATGTTCGACCTCACCTTCGGCGTCATCGAGGAATCCGACGGTGGTTTGTGCGTACGCGTCGAGTACGCCCGCGACCTGTTCGACGAGTCGTCCGCCGAGGCCTTCGCCGCGCGGGTCGAGCGGGCCTTCGCCGCGGTGTGCGCCGATCCGGACGCGAGGCTCTCGCAGCTCGCTCTGCTCACCGCCTCCGAGCGTGAGGTGTTGCGCGCCGGTGATGCGACCGCGCTCCCGGATCGGTCCGGACCGCGGAGCCTGCCCGCACTGTTCGCTCGCACCGTGGAGCGCTACGGCGAGGAGACCGCGCTGGTCACGCCGTCGAGCCGTCTGACCTTCCGCGACCTGGATGCGTGGTCCGACCGGATCGCCCGTCACCTCGTCGCGAACGGGATCGGTCCCGAAGACGTCGTGGGACTGAGTCTTCCGCGCGAATCCGTGCTGGTCGCGGCGATCCTCGGCGTGTGGAAGTCGGGAGCGGCCTATCTGGTGCTCGACCCGGAGCAACCGGCCGACCGGAACGAGTTCATGCTCCGCGACGCGGGTGTGGGCGTCGTGCTCGACGTCGACGCGGCCGGATCGATCACCGGCCCCGGCCCGGACGTGCACCTGCCGGTCGTGCACCCGGACACCACCGCCTATCTCGTGTACACCTCCGGTTCGACCGGCACCCCGAAGGGTGTGGTGGTGCCGCATCGCGGTGTCGTGAACCTGTGGGAGACGGTGCGCACCCGCACCGTCGGCGATCCCGCGATGCGCCGCCGCGCCGTGCTGCTGAGCTACACCTTCGCGTTCGACTCGTCCGTCGAACCCCTCCTCGCGATGCTGGGCGGCCACACCGTGCACGTACTCGCCGAGGACCTCATGGCCGATGCCGAGGGGATCGTCCGGTACGTCCGGAGGCACCGCATCGACGCACTCGACTGCGGTCCGGTGCTCGCCGGTCGCCTGCTCACCGAGGGACTCCTCGACCCTGCCGCGCCGCACCGTCCCGAGTCGATGGTACTCGGCGGCGAGGCCGTCCCGGGTGAGCTGTGGTCGCAGCTCGCCGCGGAAACCGATGTGCGCGTGAGCAACATGTACGGTCCGACGGAATGCACCGTCGACGCGACCGGCGTCGTACTCACCCCGGGCAGCACCCCGAACATCGGAACGCCGATCCACGGCGGCCGGGTGTACGTCCTCGACGCCTATCTGCGGCAGGTGCCCCCGGGCGTCGCCGGTGAACTGTACGTCGGCGGCCCGCACGTCACCCGCGGCTATCTCGGCCGAAGCGCGCAGACGGCCGGACGGTTCGTGGCCGACCCCTTCGGCACCGGCGGCGAGCGCCTCTACCGCACCGGCGATCTGGTGCGCTGGAGGATCTCCGGCACCGACGGCCCGGTGCTCGACTACCTCGGCCGCACCGACGACCAGGTGAAGATCCGCGGCTTCCGCATCGAACTCGGCGAGATCGAGACCGTGCTCGGCGGCCACCCCGCAGTGAGTGCCGCGGCGGTCGTGGTCCGCGAGGACGAACCGGGTCGCAAGCGACTCGTCGCCTATGCGGCCGGGACCACCGACCCCGACACCCTGCGGGTGTACGTCGCCGACCGGCTGCCCGACCACATGGTTCCCGCCGTCACGGTCGTGCTCGACGAATTGCCGGTCACCCGCAACGGAAAGATCGACCGCAGAGCACTTCCCGAGCCGGTCTTCACTCCGGCCGCCGAGAGCCGGCTGCCGGCGGACGAACTCGAACAGCGTCTGTGCGAACTGACGGCGGGTGTACTCGGACTCGACGCCGTGGGTCCCGACGACGACTTCTTCGCTCTCGGTGGCGATTCGATCGTGTCCATCCAGCTGGTGTCCGCGGCGCGCGCCTCCGGGATCCGGTTCACCGCGCGGCACGTCTTCGAGCACCGGAGCCCCGCGGGTCTCGCCCGGGTCGCCGAGATCGAGGACGGCCCGGGGACGGTCGACGTCGAGGCGGCACTCGGCGAAATCCCGGCGACACCGATCGTCCACGACATGCTCGATCGTGGTGGACCCTACGCCCGCTACGCGCAGTCGCGGCTGCTCCTCGCGCCTACGGGGCTCACCGTCGAGCGGTTGACCGGCGGCGTCCAGGCCCTGCTCGACACGCACGACGCCCTGCGGGCCGTCTTCGACCCGCAGGCGCGGGTACTCGACGTCCGCCCGGTCGGTTCCGTCGACGCCGCGGACATCGTGACCCGCGTGGACGTCTCGGGTTCGCCCGATCTGCAGGAGGCGATCGTCGCCGCGACCGAGGCCGCGTACGCCGAACTCGATCCTGCTGCGGGCGCGCTCGTGCGCGTGATCTTCTTCGACGCCGGTCCCGATGCGCCGGGGCGGGTGTTCGTCGCAGTGCATCACCTCGTCGTCGACGGCGTGTCGTGGCGCATCCTGGTGCCCGATCTCGCCGGCGCGGTCGACGGTGTCGTGCCGGTCCGCGCGGGCACGTCGCTGCGCCGCTGGGCACGGGGACTGCTCGACGGGGTGCCGACGCGCAGATCCGAACTGTCGTTGTGGCGGCGGATCCTCGCACCGACGGGACGCGTGCGTCTGGCGTCCGGGGATCCGGATCCTGTGCGGCACACCATGGCGGAGACCGCGAAGGTACAGGTCGAGGTTCCGTCCGAGCTCACCGACGCGCTGCTCACCACCGTTCCCGAGCGGTTCCGTGCCGGCGTCGAGGACGTCCTGCTCACAGCATTGGCGCTGGCGTCCGCGCGGGTGTGCGGCGACGGGGCGATCGCGGTCGACCTCGAAGGGCACGGCCGTGAGGAACAGGCCGTCCCGGGGGTGGATCTGTCGCGCACGGTGGGCTGGTTCACCACGCTCTATCCGGTGCGCCTGGACGTCGGCGGGCTCGATGTGGCCGACGCGTACGCCGGGGGAACGAGTGCGGGGGACGCGTTGAAACGGGTGAAGGAACAGCTGCGAGAGATTCCAGACAGCGGAATCGGGTTCGGGATGCTGCGGCACCTCGATCCCGTGGGCGGTCCGGAACTCGCGAGCGCCGGTGCCGTGGACATCGGATTCAACTATCTCGGCCGGTTCACGCTGGGGGAGACCGAGGGGCAGGCGTGGGCCGGCGCCCCGGAGAGTTCGGTGCTCGGTGGGGCCACCGAAGCCGACATGCCCGTCGCGCACGCCGTCGAGATCGGCGTGCTCACCGACGATTCCGGTACCGAGCCGGTGTTGCGCGGAATGTTCGGGTACAGCCCCGATCTCGTTCCGGCGGCGACGGTCGCCGCGCTCGCCGACGAGTGGATCGCGGCGTTGCGTGCGCTCGCAGGGCATTCGGCGGACGAGGACGCAGGAGGGTTCACGCCGTCCGACCTCACGCTCGACGACCTGGACCAAGCGGAGATCGACGATTTCGCGCTCGAATTCGGCTGACACGAAGCGCTTGGCGGGACGGTCTCTTTCGGTTAGCCTAACCAACCATGACCGGGGCGACGCGCCCCGGCGAGAGACTCTTGGGAGATCAACGATGCGCGTTCTGGAACGCAAGCGCGCGCGGGGCGCCGCGGCGCTCGGCGCGGCAGCTCTGCTGGCCGTCGGACTGGTGGGATGTTCGAGCGACAGCGAGAGCGGCACCGACTCCGCGGCGACGCGTACCTTCGAGGCGCAGAACGGCAGCATCGAGATTCCGGCCGACCCGCAGCGCATCGTGTCCTGCGGTTACGCGACCCTCCCGCTCATCCAGGCCGGCGCGAACCTCGCCGCCGTGTGCGAGTGGAGCCGCGAGCTCGACAACATGGACGAGGAGACCCTGGCCGCCTACGAGGCGCTGCCGAAGGTCGCCCCCGACGGCGCTGTCTCGGAGCTCAACTACGAGGCCGTCACCGCCGCCGATCCCGACCTCATCATCATGGGCGTCCCGGCCCGCGTGAAGGAACAGGTCGACGTGGCCAAGCTCGAGGCGCTCGCCCCGGTGGTCTTCGTCGGACTCACGGTCCCGGGCGAATGGCGCGAACTCGGTGAGCAGTACGCCGATGCCGCGAACGTCAGCGACTCCTATGGGGAGTTCAAGGAGGAGTACGAGGCTCGCGCCGCCGAGATCGCCGACAAGTACGCCGGCTCGCTCGGGGACCTGAAGTTCGCCGGTGTCTGCGGTGTGTGCGGCACCCAACCCGGTGAATTCTCCCGTGAGTACGCCTCGTCGTACACCACCAACCTGTTCGACGATCTCGGGCTCGACTTCTTCGGGGAGCCGACCGATCCCGAGTCCGTCCATGCCGAGTACCTGTCGGTCGAGCAGTTGCCCGAGAACCTCGGCGAGGCCGACGTGATCGTCTACGGTGTCGAGGCCGACGGTTCGCTCCCGCCGGAGCTGGAGGAACTGTTCGCCTCCCCGCTGTGGCAGGATCTGCCCGCCGTGAAGGCCGGCAACCTCGTCGCCGTCAAGCATTCCAGTGCGGCGACCTACGAAACTGCCCTTCTGGCGCTCGATTCCATCGACGTCGAGTTGGAGAAGCTTCCTGCCAACCGGAACCGGGAGTAATTGCTGCTGCGGGCTCGCCCCGCGCCCTCGGCCGAACGGCCCCCGACGTCCCGACGCGGGGGTCGTTCGTCGTTCGTGCCCGAATCGACCGTCATATACCGAAAGCGACAGATGACCCGTTCCACCGCGCTCGAAGACATCGTCCCGCTCTCACCGCTGCAGCAAGGGCTGCTCTACCTGAGTACCGTTTCAGCGCAGTCCGGCTCGACCTCCGACGACACCGATGCGACCGACCCCGACGCCTACACGGTGCAATCGGTGGTGCGCCTGTCGGGCACGGTCGACGAGGCGCGGATGGCCGCCTCCGCCCAGGCACTGCTCGACCGCCACTCGGCGCTGCGTACCTGCTTCCGCCCGCGCAAGGACGGCCGCACGGCGGGTCTCGTCGTGTCGGGAGTGGAGAATCCCTGGCGCAGCGAGGATCTGTCGGGTCTCGAACGCGCCGAGGCGGAAGACCGGCTCGAGAGGATCGTCGAGGACGACCTGCACGAATGGTTCGATCCGACGCAACCGCCGCTCGTGCGCTGGACCTTCGTCCGCTTCGGCCCCGACGAGGTGCGACTGCTGTTCACCGCTCATCACATCGTCGTCGACGGATGGTCGTCCCCGATCCTGGTGCGCGAACTCCTCGAGATCTACGCCGCCGGTGGATCGGCATCGGGACTGCCGTCCGTGCGCCCCTACCGCGACTACCTCGCGTGGCTCGGGCAACAGGACCGCGAGGCAGCCCGAACGCTGTGGCGCGGGGCGCTCGACGGCGTCGGCGAACCGTCGCTCGTGGCCCCGCCGGGCGCGACCCGCTCGTCGGAACGCTGCGACGAACTCGACGTGGCGGTCCCGGAGGAACTCGGCGCGACGCTGTCGGAACTCACCCGCACCATCGGGGTCACCCTCAACACGGTGCTGCAGACCGCGTGGGCGATGCTCCTGTCCGGTCTGCTCGGCCGCGACGACATCGTCTTCGGTGCGACGGTCTCGGGTCGCCCGCCGGAGCTCGTCGGCGTGGAATCGATGGTCGGGCTGTTCATCAACACCGTGCCGGTGCGGGTGCGGCTCGATCCCGCCGCGACCGTCGCCGAGTTGCTGCGCCGCGTGCAGCTCGAGCAGTCGCGCACCGTCGATCACCAGTATCTCGGCCTGTCCGACGTGCAGCGCGCGGTGGGGATCGGTGAACTGTTCGACACCCTCACCGTGTTCGAGAGCTATCCCGTCGACCGCGACGCCCTCGAACGGGCGCAGCGCGCCGGAGGAGTGACGATCACCGGCGTCGACGGACGCGACGCCACCAACTATCCGCTGGTCCTCACGGCCGGCATGTCGGACCGGCTCGTCGTCAAGCTCGATCACCGCCCGTCGCTGATCGACGCGGACGAGGCGACTGCACTGGGCGCCCGCCTCGTCGCGATCCTCGGGGCGCTGTGCGCCCGGCCCGACGGCCGCGTCGCCGACCTCGACGTCCTGCCACCCGCGGAACGGGAACGCGTACTGGGCACCTGGGCCACAGCACCCGCGGCACCGTCGACCGGCACCGTCGCCGACCTGCTCGCGCAGCGGTTCACCGTCGACACCGACCGCCCCGCGGTGGTGTGCGGCGAGCAGGAATCGACGTTCGGTGAACTCGGCGCGGCTTCGGCGCGACTGGCGAGGTTGCTCGTCGACCGCGGGGTGCGACCCGACGACCGGGTCGGTCTCGCTCTGCCCCGGACCGGCGTCATGGTCGACGCGATCGCTGCCGTCCTCACCGCCGGAGGCGGCTACCTGCCGCTCGATCCGTCCTATCCCGCAGACCGTTTGCGGCACATGATCACCGACGCCGCACCGCGACTGGTGATCACCACTCGGGCCGTGCGCGCGAGTCTCGGGGACGTACTCGACGGCGCCGACGTGCTCACCCTCGACGACCCGGACGTCGAGTCCGCCCTCTCGGCATTGCCGGCCACCCCGCTCACGGATGCGGACCGGCGCGCTCCGCTCCGCCCCGGCCACCTGGCCTACGTCGTCCACACCTCCGGATCGACGGGGCTTCCGAAGGGTGTGGCCGTCACCCACGCCAACCTCGCCGACCTGCACGCCGCGCAACGCGTCGGCCCCATGCAGTGCGCAGGCCGCACACCACGTGACGGGCAGTGGCACGTCCTGCTCACCTACCCGTTCGCCTTCGACTCGGCGGTTGCCACCCTCACCTGGCTCTTCGAAGGCCATGTGCTGCACGTGCTTCCCGACGAGTACCGCGCCGACGTCGACCACATCGTCGACTACGTGCGCACCCGCGGCATCGACTACGTCGACACCGTGCCCGTCCTCATGAACCGGCTGCTCGACGCCGGACTCCTCGAACCCGGCGGGCACATCCCCGCGACCGTCACCGTGGGCGGTGAAGCGGTGAGCACCGCGCTGTGGCAGCGACTCGCCGCGAGCGGTGTGGCGGCGACGAACTGCTACGGACCCACCGAATGCACCGTCGACGCGACCTCCGCGCGCATCGCCGGGGACACCGTGACGATCGGGGGTCCCACCCCCGGCACGAGCGTGCGCGTACTGGACCACTGGTTGCGACCCGTTCCCGCCGGTGTGGCCGGTGAACTGTACGTCTCCGGAAACGGCCTGGCCCGAGGTTATCTCGGTCGGCACGACCTCACGGCGGGACGTTTCGTCGCCGACCCCTACGGACCCGCCGGGGCCCGCATGTACCGCACCGGTGACGTCGTGCGCTGGACGGAGGCGGGCACGCTCGACTACATCGGCCGCGACGACGACCAGGTCAAGATCCGCGGCTTCCGCGTGGAACTCGGCGAGATCGAAACTGCACTCACCGCGCATCCGTCCGTACGGAACGCCGTGGTCGTCGCGCACACCGACGACCGGGGAACGACCCGGCTCGTCGGCTATATCGTCGGCGGCGAAGCCGACACCGCCGCGGTACGGGCCGCGCTCGCCGAACGGCTGCCCGACTACATGGTGCCCGCCGTCGTCGTCGCACTTCCTGTCCTCCCGCTCACGGCCAACGGCAAGGTCGACCGGAAGGCACTGCCCGAACCGGATTTCTCGGCACTGGCCGGTGCCGGGGAACCGCGCACCGAGACCGAACGGACGCTGTGCACCACCATCGCCGACGTTCTCGGCCTCGACCGCGTCGGTGTCCACGACGACTTCTTCGCCCTCGGCGGCGATTCGATCGTCTCCATCCAGCTGGTGTCGCGGTTGCGCGGCGCAGGGGTGCGCGTGACGGCCCGTCAGGTCTTCGAACTGCGCACCGCGGCCGGGCTCGCCGCGGCGTGCGAGACACCCGCCGACGAACCCCGGCGACCTCGCACGGCGGCGACCGGCACGGTGCCCGTCACTCCGATCGTCCACGAATCCCTCGCGTCCGGCTCGTTCGACTCGCTCCGCCGGTTCACCCAGTCGCGAGTGCTCGTCGCCCCCGCCGGCCTGCGGGAGAACGATCTGGTCACCGGCGTACGGGCACTGCTCGCGGCCCACCCGATGCTGCGCTCGCGGTTCACCGTCGGCGACGCGGGACCGTCGGGGCGTACTCGTCGCGGTGCGACATGGACCGTGCCCGAGAGCATCCCGGAAGCCGCGACGCTCGTCCGGCGAGTGGATCTCTCGACCACGGAACAGATTTCATGGAACGATCTCATCGCTGAGGTGTCGTCGGAGGCCGTCGACGCACTCGACCCCGAGACCGGGGTGATGCTCCGCGTGGCCTTCCTCGACCCGGGACCGCAGCAGGCCGGGCGCATCGTCGTCGTCGCGCATCACCTCGTCGTCGACGGGGTGTCCTGGCGGATCCTGGTGCCCGACCTCGCCGATGCCGTCGAAGCGGCCGCCCGTGGAAAGACTCCCGCGCCGGAGGACACCGGTACGTCCTTCCGGGAGTGGGCGGAATCGCTGGTCGAGGCGGCCGCATCCGACCGGGTCGCCGGATCGTGGCCGGTCTGGGAATCCGCTGTCGCCGCCGGCGACACCCCCGCCGTGGGAACCCGTGCCCTGGACCCCCGGCGCGACACCGTGTCGACCTCGGCGTCGGTCGAGGTCGACGTGCCGGTCGAGGTCACCGAACGCATCCTCACCACCGTGCCGGCCGCCTTCGGTATCGGCACCGGCGACGTGCTGCTCGCTGCCCTCGCCCTCGCCGTCACCGACGTGTGCGGCGGATCCGCCCTGCGCGTGCACCTCGAGGGCCACGGCCGTGAGGAACAGATCGTGCCGGATGCGGACCTCTCGCGCACCGTCGGATGGTTCACCTCGTTGTATCCCGTGACCGTCGAACTGGGCGGTGCATACACCCTCGAGGGGCACGATCCGCTCCGGGCCGTCGCCCATGCGGCCGAGTCGCTGAAGCGGATACCCGACAACGGGATCGGGTTCGGTCTCCTGCGTTTCCTCGGGGACGGCCGCGAGCGGTTCGACGACTACCGGGCCCCGGAGGTGATGTTCAACTATCTCGGCCGGATGACCCTCGGCGAGACCACCGACTCGGCGTGGTCGGCCGCACCCGAGGTGGCCGCGCTCGGCGGTTCCGTCGATCCGGCCATGCCCCTCGACCACGTCCTCGACGTCAACGCGATCACGGAGGACGGACCGGACGGACCCGCTCTCTCGGCGGTGTTCACCTACGCCACCGGTGCACTCGACGCCGACCGGGCCCGCCGGATCGGGCAACGCTGGCTCGCGGCGCTGCACCTCCTCACGGACACGGTGGCGAGCGAAACCGTCGGCGCCCCGGTGCCGTCGATGCTCACGGCGCCCGGTCTGTCCGTCGACGAGGTCCTCACACTGCACGGTGAGAACCCCGGCGGTATCGAGGACGTCGTTCCGCTGACCCCCCTGCAGCGCGGGATGTACTTCCTGGCCGGACTCGACGAACCGTCGGGCTCGGGCAACGACGTGAAGGCCGCCCAGGGCGTCGATGTGTACACGATGCAGACCGACCTGGCTCTCGACGGCCGCGTCGACGCGGAGACGATGCACCGTTCGGTGCGCGCGCTCGTCGACCGGCACGCCGTGCTGCGCACCGGATACCGACCCGGTACGGCAGGAGAACCGATCGGCGTCGTCCGCCGGAGCGCCGAACCCCAGTGGACCGTCGTCGATCTCGGGGCCGTCGATCCGGACGAGCTCGACACGCGGGTGGCGGAACTTCTCGCTGCGGATCGCACACGCAGGTTCGACCTGGCAGTCGCACCCCTGGCGCGATTCACGCTGGTGCTCGCGGGACCTTCACGGGCGCGACTGCTGTTCACGATGCACCATCTCGTCTCCGACGGCTGGTCCACACCGTTGCTCGTGCAGGAACTCCTGCAGCTCTACGCCGCCGGCGGATCCACCGCCGGACTCCCGCCGGTGGCCCCGTTCTCGGACTACCTCACCTGGCTCGGTGCACAGGACGTCGCGGCCGGTGTCGAGGTGTGGCGCGAACTGCTCGACGGAGTGGACGAACCCACGCTGGTCGCGCCGTCCGGTACGGCGCTGCGACCGGAATTTCCGGCCGAACTGACGGTCGCGGTGCCCGACGGGCTGTCGCAGCGCCTCGTCGAGGCGAGCCGCAGGCACGGGGTCACCGTCAACGGACTCGTCCGGACCGCATGGGGCCTTCTCGTCGGATCGCTCACCGGCAGAACCGATGTCGTCTTCGGCGCGATCGTCTCCGGGCGCGTCCCCGACGTGGCGGGTGTGGAATCGATGATCGGCCTGTTCATCAACACCGTTCCGGTGCGCGTCCGCGCGGAGGCGGGGGAGTCGATCACCGATCTCGTCACGCGGACCCACAGCACGCAGAACCGCGTGATGGACCATCAATACGTGGGTCTCACCGACATCCAGCGCGCCGTCGGGATCGGCGAACTGTTCGACACTCTCCTCGTCTTCGAGAACTATCCCGTCGACCGCGACGCCCTCGACGCGGCGCAGCGGGAGGGCGGCGTGCGGGTCGGATCGGTCGGAGGTTCCGATGCCACGAACTTCCCCCTGGTGCTGGTCGCCGGGCTCGAGGACGAACTGCACCTCGGTCTCGAGTACCGGACCGATCTGTTCACCGATCACGACGCCGCCGCGCTGGGGGAGCGGCTCGTGCGCATCCTCGACCGGCTCACTGCCGAGAACCCCGGAACCGTGGCACAACTCGACGTGCTCACCAGCACCGAGCGGGCCGGTCTGCGCAGCGAGTGGTCGACGACTCCCGCGGCGCCGTCCAGCGGAGCAGCAACCGTCGCCGACCTCCTGGCGCGGCAGATCGCGCGTACCCCGCACGCGCCCGCAGTGGTCGCGGACGGGACGACGCTCACCTTCGCGGAACTCGGACGACGATCTGCGCGACTCGCCCGGCTCCTCGTCGAGACGGGGGTCGGGCCCGAGACGGTCGTGGGACTCGCGCTACCCAGATCCGAGCACATGGTCGTCGCGATCGCGGCGGCGATCTCGTCGGGCGGCGTGTACGTGCCGATGGACCCGTCCTATCCGCAGGATCGGCTGGCGCACATGGTGGCCGACTCGCGACCGCAGGTGATCGTCACGGTCGCCTCGGTTCTCGACGGCATCGCACCGGTCGCGGGGGACACGCGGATCGTGGTGCTCGACGATCCCGCCCTGCAGCGACAGCTCGACGAGTTGTCCACCGCTCCGCTGACGGACACCGACCGGCGCGGTGCGCTGCGCCCCCACAACGGCGTGTACGTCATCTACACCTCCGGTTCGACGGGACTGCCGAAGGGTGTCGCGGTCACGCACGCGAACCTGCTCAATCTGTTCGAGAGCCACCGCGCGGATCTCTACGTCCCCACCGTGGCGGCAGCCGGACGAGACTCGGTGGGGGTCGGACACGCGTGGTCGTTCGGTTTCGACGCGTCCTGGCAGCCGACCCTGTGGTTGCTCGACGGGCACACCGTGCACGTCTTCGACGAGGACACCATGCGTGATCCCGAACGGATGGTCGCGTACACGCTCGAGCACGAACTCGATTTCCTCGAGGTCACCCCGTCCTTCCTCGACCGCATGCTCGCGGCCGGACTGTACGAGAGCGGACACCGTCCGGCGTCTGTCGGATTCGGCGGTGAGGCCGTCAATCCGGCGTCGTGGCGGCGTCTGCGGGAGCTGACCGACGGGCGGGCGTTCAACCTCTACGGACCCACCGAGTGCACGGTGGACTCGCTCATCGGAGCGGTCACCGACGCCGACACACCGTGCCTCGGCCGAGCCGTGCACGGCGCCGGCGCATATGTCCTCGACGCGATGCTCCGCCCCGTCCCGATGGGTGTGGTCGGCGAACTGTACGTCTCCGGTGCCGGTGTCGCCCGCGGATATCTCGGCCGGCCCGACCTGACGACGGTCCGGTTCCTGCCGAACCCCTTCGAGGACGACGGTTCCCGCATGTACCGCACCGGCGACCTCGTCCGGCGGGTGCGCGGCAGTGACGGCCGGCCCGTGCTCGAATTCCTCGGCCGGGGCGACGACCAGGTCAAGATCCGGGGTTTCCGGGTCGAGCTCGGCGAGGTGGAGGCCGCACTGACCGCGGTGCGCGGCGTGCGGGACTCGGTGGTGAACGCGCACACCGACAGTCGCGGCGTGACACGCCTGGTCGGCTACGTGACCCCCGACGGCGACGTCGATCCCGCGGTGGTCCGTGCCGCGGTCGCCGAGCGCCTGCCCGACTACATGGTGCCCGCCGTGGTGCTGGTGCTCGACACCTTCCCCGTCACCGCCAACGGCAAGGTGGACCGCAAGGCCCTGCCCGAACCGGACTTCTCGTCGCTGGTGGGGGCGCGTGCGCCGCGCACCGGCACCGAGCGGGTCCTCGCCGATCTCGTCGCGGATGTGCTCGGGCTCGACCGGGTGGGGATCGACGACGACTTCTTCTCGCTCGGTGGCGATTCGATCGTCTCGATCCAGCTCGTGTCGAAGGTCCGGGCCGCCGGGCTGTGGATCACCACCCGCCAGGTGATCGAACTGCGCACCGTGGAAGCGCTCGCGGCCGCCGTGGACGACGACACGGGAGACACCCACCCTGTTGCCGTCGGCGAGGCGACGGGGGAGGTGACCGTCACGCCGATCGTGTGGGACACCCTCGAGCAGTGGACGGGCCTGTCCCGGTTCTCACAGGCACGCCTGCTCGTCGCGCCGGTCGGACTCACGCTCGGCGTTCTGCGGACCGCGGTCGAGGCGCTCGTGGCCGCCCACCCGATGCTGCGTTCGACCTTCCGCGTCGACGACGAAGGACGGCCGTCGTGGACCGTCCCCGAAGCCGTCCCGGACCTCACCGGCTCGGTGCGGCGAGTGGACGCCACCGGGCGGGACTGGGGCGAACTGTTCGACGAGTATCGCGAGAACGCGTACGCTGCACTCGATCCCGCCGGCGGACGCATGGTGCAGGTCGTGTGGTTCGATTTCGGACCGCACCAGGCCGGACGCGTCCTGATCGTCGTGAACCACCTCGTGGTGGACGGCGTGTCGTGGCGCATCCTCGTCCCCGACCTCGCCGACGCCGTCGAACAGGCCGAGCGCGGGGAGACGGTGACCCTGCCGTCGAGCGGCACACCGTTCCGGGTGTGGGCGGACGAACTCGCGAAGGCCGCACGCTCGGAACGGATCACCGCGTCGTGGTCGGCCTGGCAGCGCGCCGTCGACACCGACGAACCGATGCTCGGTTCGCGCCCGCTCGACCCGGCACGCGACACCGTCCGCTCGACCCGGTCGACTCGGGTGCAGCTGCCCGTCGACGTCACCGAACGGGTGCTGGCCGCGGACGTCGTCGACGACATCCTCCTCGCGGCCCTCGCCGTCGCGGTGGCGTCGGTCCGGGGCGGCGACCAGGTCCGCATCGACCTCGAGGGACACGGCCGGGAGGAGCAGGTGGTCCCCGGTGCCGACCTCTCGCGCACGGTCGGCTGGTTCACGTCGATGTATCCGGTGACGGTGGATCTGACGGAGGTCGACGTGGCGTCCGCGTCCCGGGACACCGAGGCAGCGGTCGCGGCGCTGCGCGCGGTGGCCCGCGCGTCGCGGGCGCGACCCGACAACGGCATCGGCTTCGGGATGCTGCGGCGACTGAACCCGGACTTCGGCGACCGCTTCGCCCGGTACGTGCCGCCGGCCGTCGTCTTCAACTACCTCGGCCGGCTCACGCTCGGCGAGGGGTCCGGCAGTCCGTGGTCGGGCGCACCGGGCGCCGCCGCGATCGGCGGCTCGGTGGATCCGGACATGCCGCTCGACCATGTCCTCCAGGTGGACGCGATCACCGAGGACACCCCGGACGGCGCGGTTCTGGAATGCGAGTTCGCCGCCGCGGCGGACGTGGTCGACGCGGACACGCTCGCCGAGATCGCGCGGATCTGGCAGGAGACGGTGCAGGTCGTCGTCACCGCGAGAAAGCTCACGGGCACCGCAACGTAAGGCACCTCCGGCACCGCGATGTAAGGCACCTCCGGCACCGCGATGTAAGGCGCCTCCGACACCGCCCGACGGTGCAGCATCCTGCACCGTGCATATATCGAAAGAAGGAGAACTCCGTGCTCGATCGCACTACCGTCCTTGCCGACACCGCCAGGATCCTGGACATCGACGTCGACGAACTCGATCCGTCGGCGAGCCTCGTCGACCAGGGACTCGACTCGGTGCGGTTGATGGCCCTCGTGGAGCAGTGGCGCAGCGCCGGAGTCGAAGTCGATTTCGTGGATCTCGCCTCGGCCCCCGACCTCGAGCAGTGGATCGCGCTGCTCGCCCGCGGATGAGCGGGTGATCGTGGCCGTCTTCGAGAAGCTCTTCATCGACATCGACCCGCTGCGCACCAGCCGCGAATTCCGGTACCTGTTCACCGCACGCGTCGTCTCGCTGTTCGGTCTCGGTTTCCTCATCGTGGCGGTGCCCGTGCAGGTGTACCAGCTCACCGGCTCGACGGCGCAGGTCGCTGCGGTCTCCGCGGTGATCGGTGTCACCACCTTCGCGGCCACCTTCGCCGGCGGGGTGCTCGCCGACCGCTACGACCGGCGGAATGTCATCGCGATCGCACGCGGCACCGCGGGCGTCGCCTTCGCCCTGCTGGCGGTCAACGCGATCCTGCCGGTACCGCAGATGTGGGCGATCTACGTGCTCGCCGTCGTCGACGGCATCGCGGGCGGGATCTCGTCGACCGCGCTCATGGCGGTCACTCCCAGCCTGATCCCGCGCGACAAGCTCGCCGCGGCCGGTGCGCTCATGGCGCTCACGGCCGACCTCGGCGCCATGATCGGCCCGGCCCTCGGCGGTGTCGTCATCGCCGCCGGTGGCGTGGGCGTGGCCTACGCGCTGGCCGCGTTCACCACGGCGATCACCACCTTCTGCATCACCCGCCTGCCGTCGCTGCCCCCGACGCACGTCGCGGAGGAATCACCGCTGAGATCGGTGATGTCGGGCTTCCGGTACGCGGCACACAACCGTGTGGTGGGGCAGGTGCTGATCGTGGGGTTCCTCGCGATGTTGCTGTCCGGCTGGGCCGTGCTCATCCCCGAATTCGCCGACGAGGTGCTCGGCGTCGGCCCGTCGGTGGTGGGCCTGCTCTACACGGCGCCTGCCGTCGGGGCCGTGGTGGGGTCGCTGACCAGCGGCTGGACCGGGTCGATCCGCCGGTACGGGCTGGTGGTCTACCTGCTCATGGCGGTCTCGGCCGCGGGTCTGGTGGGTGCCGGTGCAACCGGCATCCTCGCCGTGGTGCTGTTCGGTCTCGCCGCACACGGATTCGGTGACTCGCTCGCGGACGTCGTGCGGTACGCCACCGTCCAGCGCAACACCTCCGACGAGTACCGCGGACGGATCGCGGCGGTGTGGGGTGCGCAGGTGACGGCCGGTACCTCCGTGGGCGCCGTCGCGGCCGGAGTCGTGGCCTCCCTGGTACCGATCTCCATGGCCCTGACCGTCTACGGCGTCGCCGGTGTGGCCGTCATCGCGGTGATGTTCGTCTCGACTCCGACACTGCGGCGTTTCCGGGACGCGGGCGATCTCGAAGCCGTCGCCTGACGGACGGTCCCCAGGACGAGAGGAGGCGGGGCCGGATGGACACCCCCGGCCCCGCATCGCGTCATGCTCGTCCGTCGCGCGCCCACGCCTCCACTGCCGAATACCCTTCGCTGACACCCTGGGTGTAGGCGACGAGTGCCCCGTACAACCGGGAACCTTCGGTGGCGAGCTCGATGGTGCCCACCCAGTCGGCAGCGCGCGCCATGACGTGCGCGGAGATGTCCTGCCGGTCGCGTGTCGCGGACGACACGATCCGGAACGCCTCGTCCGCGATCCGGAAGGTCTCGGCGACACCGCGCCAGAAGTACTCCGCGTCCATGGCCGAGCGCAGCGACTCGTAATCCGTCGTGTCCTGCATTGCCGTGGCGTGTGCCAGTCGCTGCAGAGCGTGTTCCGCAGCCCCGACGGGGAAGTACGTCACGTCGTCGATGGTGTCCTTGCCGCCGCTTGTCGTTCTCACCGCAGAGATGGTGCCCGATTCCGAGCGAATACGAAACAGCGCACAGGTAACGGTATAGGCACGCGGCGTGTCGCCTACCCGGCCGCTGCCGGACGATTCGGGATCGAACACACGCACGACACGAGCAGTCCGGCGCACACCAGAACGGCGACGAACACCGGCGCCACCGAGTCCGCCAACTGCGCCGCACCGGGAGTTCCGGTGACGGTCTCGTCCGCCGCTGCGCCCCCGAGGGCTGCATTGGCCAGCGCACCGAACACCGCCACGCCCACCGCGCTGCCGATCGCACGTGCGAAGGCGTTCGCGCCCGTGACGACGCCCCGCTCGGACCAGTCGACGCTGGACTGCGCCGCGATCAGCGCGGGACTGGCGATCAACCCCATCCCGAGTCCCACGAGCACGCAGCAGAGCGCCACCTCCCAGGGAGTCGAATCCACCCCGACCTGCGTCAACAGCGCCGCGCCGCACAACAGCGGCACCGCACCCACCAGACCGGTGTTGCGAAAACCGATCCGCAGATAGAGCCGGCCCGACTGCGCCGCCGCGAGCGGCCAGCCGATCGTCATCGTCGCCAGCGTGAACCCCGCGACGAGCGCCGTGGTGCCCAGCGAACCCTGCACGAACGACGGCACGTACGAGGTCAGGCCCAGCACGACCGCACCCACCAGGCACGACACCGCGCTGGTGGTGACCAGCACACGTCGCGTGAACAGCCGGATCGGCAGGATCGGCTCGGCGGCGCGGGACTCGATCCACACGAACACCGCGATCAGGGCTGCACCGGCGGCGAAGATGCCGATCCCGGTCGCCGACGTCCACGCCCAGGACTGCCCGCCCTCGAGCAGGCCGAGGATCAGCAGGGCGGCGCCTACCGCGAGTGTCGCCGCGCCGGCCCAGTCCACGCGCGGTCGCGGTCCCGACGGCGTGTCCTCGCGGAAGTTGCGGACGAGCACCCACGCCGCGAGGGCACACAACGGCACGTTGATCCAGAAGATCCACCGCCACGACAGGAAGTCTGCGAAGACACCGCCCACGGCCGGGCCGATCACCGCCGACATTCCCCACACACTGGCGAGATAGCCCTGCGCCTTGGCGCGCTCGGCGACGGTGTAGATGTCCCCGGCGATGGTCTGGGCCATCGGCAGCACGGCGCCGGCGCCCAGGCCCTGCACCGCGCGGAACGCGATCAGCGCCGGCATGCTCCACGACAGCGCGCACAGCACCGAACCCACCGCGAACACCCCGATACCGAACAACAGGATCGGAGTGCGGCCGAAGACGTCGGAAAGTTTGCCGTACACCGGGACGAGCACCGCCTGCGTGAGCAGATAGGCGGAGAACAACCACGGGAACTGGGTGAAGCCACCGAGGTCGGCGACGATCGTCGGGATCGCGGTGGCCAGGATCGTGCTCTCGAGCGCCACGAGGGCGGTGGCGAGCATCAGGGCGACGAGGATCGGGCCCCGCTCGGACCCGAACCCGACGTCCACTCGCGACGATGCGGCCATGCCACTCCTGTTCCCACTCGTACGTTCGTTGTTCCACCCGGCTGTGAACGAGTGGGATATCCGCCACGGGGTGCGGTGCAGCCACTCGATGAGCACTAGGGTGTCAGCGTGCGTCCTTCACTCGAGTCCTACCAACACCTCGCCGGCGGCAAGGTGCGCGATCTGTACGTGATCGACGACGAGCACCTGCTCCTCGTCGCCAGTGACCGGATCTCGGCCTACGATCACGTGCTCGAGACCCCGATCCCCGACAAGGGGCGGGTCCTCACTGCGATGAGCGTGTTCTTCTTCAAGCTGCTCGACGCCACCAACAACCACCTCGCGGGAGAACCCGACGACGAGCGTATCCCCGAGGAGGTCCTCGGCCGCGCACTCGTGGTCAAGCGCCTCGAGATGGTGCCCGTCGAGTGCGTCGCCCGAGGCTTCCTCACCGGCTCCGGCCTGCTCGACTACCAGGCCACGGGCTCCGTCTGCGGTGTCACCCTGCCCCAGGGGCTCGTCGAGGCCAGCAGACTGCCCGAGCCGATCTTCACCCCGGCCAGCAAGGCTGCGCTCGGCGACCACGACGAGAACATCTCCTTCGACGACGTCGTCGAGAAGGTCGGGCTGAACCTGGCGATGAAGCTGCGCCAGGACACGCTCGACATCTACGACCGCGCCGCCATGTACGCGTCCGACCGCGGCATCCTGCTCGCCGACACCAAGTTCGAGTTCGGTCTCGACAAGGCCGGCAATCTGGTGCTCGCCGACGAGGTCCTCACCCCGGATTCGTCCCGCTACTGGGACGCGAACGAGTACGAGGAGGGCAAGGTTCAGCCCAGCTTCGACAAGCAGATCGTCCGGAACTGGCTCACCGGACCCGAATCGGGCTGGGACCGCGCCTCCGACACCCCGCCCCCGCCGCTGCCGCAGCACGTCGTCGACAAGACGCGAGCTCGCTACATCGAGGCGTACGAACGTATTTCGGGACTGTCCTTCGACGATTGGATCGGCTGACCGCATATGACCTCCTCGAAGATCACTCCGCCGGTCGCGAAGAAGGTGCCGCTCGCGCGCACCCATCACGGGCACACCTTCGTCGACGACTACGAATGGCTGCGCGACAAGAACGACCCCGAGGTCGTCGCGTATCTGGAAGCGGAGAACTCGTACACCGAGGCGCAGACGGAACATCTCGCTCCGCTGCGTGAAACGATCTTCGAGGAGATCAGGTCGCGCACTCAGGAGACCGACATGTCGGTCCCCACCCGGATGGGTGAGTGGTGGTACTACGCCCGCACGGTCGAGGGCAAGCAGTACGCGATCCAGTGCCGGTGCCCGATCGCCGACGCCGACGATTGGACACCGCCGAACGTGACCCCGGGCGTCGAACTCCCCGGCGAACAGGTGCTCCTCGACGGCAACGTCGAGGCCGAAGGGCACGAGTTCTTCTCGCTCGGGGCGTTCTCGATCAGCCACGACGGCACGCTGCTCGCGTACTCGACCGATGTCGTCGGCGACGAGCGGTACACGCTGCGATTCAAGAACCTGGCCACGGGCGCGTTGCTGGCCGACGAGATCCCCGGCACCGCACCGGGGGCGACGTGGGCGCTCGACCACAGCCACGTCTTCTATCAGACGGTCGACGAGTCGTGGCGGCCCGACACCGTCTGGCGGCACAAGCTCGGCACCGCCGTCGACGAGGACGTGAAGGTCTTCCACGAACCCGACGAGCGGTACTGGGTGTCGATCGGTTCGACGCGCAGCGAGAAGTACCTCATGATCTGGGTCGGGTCCAAGATCACCACCGAGGGATGGGTACTCGAATCCGCCGACCCCACAGGCGAATTCCGTGTGATCCTGCCGCGCCGCGAAGGTGTGGAGTACGGCGCGGAACACGCGGTGATCGCAGGTGAGGACCGATTCCTCGTCCTGCACAACGACGTCGACCCCGAGACGGGGGAGAAGGCCGAGAACTTCGTGCTCGCCGAAGCTCCCGTCGACGACCCGTCCGCCCTGCGCACCCTGATCGGACACCGGCACGACGTGCGCCTCGAGGACGTCGACGCGTTCGAAGGGCACCTCGTGCTCGGCTACCGTCGGGAGGCCCTCACCCGGCTCGCGGTGTGGCCGTTGACCGACGAGGGCTACGGCACGCTCACCGAACTCGAATTCGGCGAGGAACTCTTCGCCGTCGGACCGGGCGCGAATCCCGAATGGACCCAGCCCACCCTGCGTCTGGGCTACACCTCGTTCATCACCCCGAGCCGGGTCTACGACTACACCGTGAGCACGGGCGAGCTGACGCTGCTCAAGTCGCAGCCGGTGCTCGGCGACTTCGACCCGTCGCTCTACGAGCAGCGCCGCGACTGGGCGACCGCCGAGGACGGCACGACGATCCCGTTGTCGATCGTCGCGCGGAAGGGCACCCCGGAGAACGCGCCCACGCTGCTGTACGGCTACGGCTCGTACGAGGCCAGTATCGACCCGGCCTTCTCCGTCGCGCGGCTGTCGTTGCTCGACCGGGGCATGGTGTTCGCGGTCGCGCACGTGCGCGGCGGCGGCGAGATGGGCCGGCACTGGTACGAGAACGGCAAGTCGCTGACGAAGAAGAACACCTTCACCGACTTCGTGGCGTGCGCGCGGCACCTGATCGACACCGGTGTCACGAGCCCGGAGAAGCTCGTCGCCGACGGTGGTAGCGCCGGTGGCCTGCTCATGGGTGCGGTCGCGAACATCGCGCCCGAACTGTTCGCGGGCATCCTCGCGAACGTCCCGTTCGTCGACCCGCTCACGTCGATCCTCGATCCGTCGTTGCCGCTCACGGTGATCGAATGGGACGAGTGGGGCAACCCGCTCGCGAATCCCGAGGTGTACGAGTACATGCGCTCGTACAGCCCCTACGAGAACGTCGAGGCCAAGGATTACCCGGCGATCCTCGCGATCACCAGCATCAACGACACGCGCGTGCTCTACGTCGAACCCGCCAAGTGGGTCGCCAAGCTACGCGCGACGAAGACCGGCGATGCGCCGTTGCTGCTCAAGACGGAGATGAGCGCGGGACACGGCGGTGTGTCGGGCCGGTACGAGAAGTGGCGCGAGGTCGCGTTCGAGTTCGCGTGGGTGCTCGAGACGTCCGGTGCCTACCGCGCGGAGACCGCTGCGGGCTGAGCTCGGTATCCGCTCGCGTTCTCGCTATTCGCCGCAGCAATTGCCGACGCGAATGACGAACTGTGTAGCCGATAGCAAACTGCTCACCTGCGCAGTTCGTACCGGACCTGCGGTCGACCGGCGCGGCCGTATTCGGTGAGTCGGGTCGCGGCGCCGTCGTCGGCGAGCCGTTCGAGATAGCGCCACGCCGTCACGCGTGAGACCCCCACGGCCGATCCGACTTCCGCAGCGGTTCGCGGCCCGTCGGCGTGATGAAGGAAATCGGTGATCTTCGACAGCGTGTCGGGGGAGATGCCCTTGGGTGTGGACGGACGGGAACTGCTCGTGCGCAGAGCCGACATGGCGCGATCGATATCGTGCTGGCCCGCCGCGGTCTCGGCGTCGCGCAACGCCGAGCGGTAGGCCACGTACTGTTCGAGCTTGTCCTGCAGTGCCGCGAAGGTGAACGGCTTGAGCAGATACAGCACCACACCCCGCGCGACCGCCGTCCGCACGACCTCCAGATCGCGGTTCGACGTGACGGCGATGATGTCGGGACTCGGACGACCGGCGCTCAGGCGTGCAGCCACTTCGAGGCCGCTCGTGTCGGGGAGCCCGATGTCGAGCAGCACCAGATCCACCGGTGTGCCCACCCGCGCAGCCGACGCGACCGCCCGCACGGCGTCGCTACCCGTGTGCGCGACACCTACCACCTCGAATCCGTCCACCCTCCCGACGTATTCGCGGTGGGCCTCGGCGATGAGCGGTTCGTCCTCGACGACGAGTACCCGGATCACGGCCGGCTCTCCAGGGGGATCACGGCGACGATCATCGAACCCAGCGACGGTTCGGTGCGCAGAGTTCCCCCGTGACGCGCCACGACCTGGGCGACGAGTGCGAGTCCGAGGCCGCGCTGCTCGGACTTGGTGGAGTAGCCGCGCTGCATGGCCCGGGCCAGCACCTCCGGCGACATCCCCGGCCCGCTGTCGGCGACCTCGACGATCATCGACGAATCGTCCCGCCGCACAGTCACCTCCACCCACGGGTCGTCCGACGCATGGGAGGCGTCGATGGCGTTGTCGATGAGATTCCCGACGAGGGTGACGATATCGCGCGCCGGGATCGACGGAACCGGGCCCAGTTCCGTGTCGTCGGTGACGGTCAGTTCCACACCTCGTTCGGCGGCCTCGTCGATCTTGCCGAGCAGCAACGCCGACAGCGCCGGCTCGTGGACGGCACCGGTCAACCGGTCGATCAGGTGCTGGGAGACCGCCAGTTCCTGCGTCGCGAACGCGACCGCGTCCTCCGTCCGGCCGAGTTCGACCATCGTGACGATGGTGTGCAGACGGTTCGCCGACTCGTGGGCCTGCGCCCGCAGCGACTCGGCGAATCCGCGGACCGAGTCGAGTTCACCGAGGACACCGCGCAACTCGGTGTGGTCGCGGAGGGTGACGACGGTGCCGATGCGACGCTCGTTCCAGTTCACCGCGTCGCTGTTGACGACGAGGGTGCGGTCGCGCGTCAGGTGCACCTCGTCGCGTGCCTCGCCGGTGGTTGCGAGTTCGCGCAGTGTCTCGGGCAGGGCGTCGAAGGGGACCGGCTCGGTCGGGGGAAGGCCGAGCAGGCGGCGTGCCTCGTCGTTGACGACGTCGACCTGCGGTGAGGCGCCGGGTGCTCCACCGAACACCAGCAGCCCTTCGCCGATCGAGTGCAGGACGGCGTCGTGGTGTTCGTACATGCGCCGCAGCTGGTCGGGATCGAGCCCGAGGGTCTGACGGCGCAGGCGCCGCGCGATCAGGTATCCCCCCGCCGCGGTGACCACGAGCCCGGCCGCCACCAGCCCGACGATGCCCGGAAGGCTCCGCACGAAGTTCTCGGCGATCCTCTCCCGTGTCACCCCGACCGACACGAATCCGACGAGCGTGCCGTCGTCGTAGACCGGCGCGATGGTGCGGATCGACGATCCGAGGCTGCCCGTGTACGTCTCGCTGAACGGTTGCCCGGACCGGGCCTCGTCGATGTGGCCGGTGTACGGGAGTCCGATCCTCTCCGGGACCGGATGCGTCACGCGGAGCCCGTCCGGGTCCACGATCACGACGAAGTCCACTCCGGTCGCCTCACGGATCTGTTCGGCGCGCGGCTGGAGCGCGGCGGTCGGGTCGGGGGCGAGCAGCCCCTCGGCGATCTCCGGGAACACCGCGGTGGTCACTGCGATATCGGTCACGCCGCGACGGGTGGCGTCGTCGGCGTCCCGCCGTTCGTCGACGACGATGAGGGCACCCGCCACGATCGCTACCACCGTGAACACGACCGACTGGAGGATGAGCAGCTGGCCCGCCACGCTCATCGGCGGTCTCGCCTGGCGACGGTTCACCGTTCACCTCCCGTGAACACTATGTACACAAACTTCTCCCGCGGCGACCCGGCCACCACCATGTCCTTATGTGGACGTGATGCCGGTCACCACCCGGGCGCGGAGCGGCCCCTACCAGGGTCCCGTAGTACCCGACCGAACCACGGTCGATTCCCGAGTCCTCGCCGGTGCGTCACCGCATCCCGTTATCCGTGAACATCGCGCGACGAGCCCGCGCATGATCGAAGGGCACTCCATGAGCACCACAACCGTGCGGGGCGAGAAACGCCGCGACCGTACCCACTGGCTGTACATCGGCGTCATCGTCGCCGTCGTCGCCGGTATCGCCGTCGGATGGCTGGCCCCCGAGACGGGCAAGTCGCTCGGTGTCCTCGGCACCATGTTCGTCGACCTGATCAAGATGATGATCAGCCCGGTGATCTTCTGCACCATCGTGCTCGGCATCGGGTCGGTCCGGGCAGCGGCGAGCGTCGGCCGGATCGGTGGACTCGCGCTGATCTACTTCGTGGGCATGTCGACCGTGGCCCTCGCGATCGGCCTGGGTGTGGGCAACCTGCTCGACCCGGGCTCGGGGCTCACCCTCGATCCGGCCAACGCCGGATCGGGTGCCGAACTCGCCGAGAAGGCGCATGCCGCCGGCGGCACCGTCGACTTCATCGCGTCGATCATCCCCACCTCCCTGTTGTCCGCACTGACCGAGGGCAGCGTCCTGCAGACCCTGTTCGTGGCGCTGCTCGTCGGCTTCGCCATCCAGGGCATCGGCAAGTCGGGTGAACCGATCCTGCGGGGCATCGGCCACCTGCAGAAGCTGGTCTTCCGCATCCTGACGATGATCCTGTGGCTCGCCCCGATCGGTGCGTTCGGTGCCATCGCCAACGTCGTCGGCCAGACCGGTCTGAGCGCGGTCCTGCAGCTCGGTGTGCTGATGATCGCCTTCTACCTCACGTGCGTCGTGTTCGTCTTCGGTGTTCTCGGATCGTTGCTGCGAGCGGTCTCCGGTGTCTCGGTGTTCAAGCTCGTCAAGTACCTCGCCCGCGAGTACCTGCTCATCTTCGCGACGTCGTCGTCGGAGTCCGCGCTGCCGCGCCTGATCGCCAAGATGGAGCACCTCGGTGTCCAGCGCACCACGGTCGGCGTGGTCGTGCCCACCGGTTACTCGTTCAACCTGGACGGCACCGCGATCTACCTGACGATGGCCGCCCTGTTCGTGTCCGACGCGATGGGCAGTCCCCTGAACATGGGTGAGCAGCTCTCGCTCCTGCTGTTCATGATCGTCGCCTCGAAGGGTGCGGCCGGGGTCACCGGTGCCGGTCTGGCGACGCTGGCCGGCGGTCTGCAGAGCCACCGCCCCGACCTGCTCGACGGCGTCGGCCTGATCGTCGGTGTCGACCGGTTCATGTCCGAGGCGCGTGCCGTCACCAACTTCTCCGGAAACGCCATCGCGACCCTGCTCATCGGCACGTGGACCAAGTCGGTGGACCGCGAACGGGTCGACGAGGTGCTCAGCGGACGGTTGCCGTTCGACGAGAGCATGATGGTCGACGATCACGAGCCCGCTCCCGAGCGCGAACCGGCGAGCCTGGAGAAGGTCTCCGTCTGACCCGGTCCGTCCGCTACGACAACGGCTGTCCGCCACGGAAATTTTCGTGGCGGACAGCCGTTTCCGAAGCGGATCCGGGAGCATACTTCCGGGAGGAAGCACGCCTCGCTCTCCAGCCGCACAACTTCGGGGGTCGCTGTGAAGAACCGAGCTCGATTCGTCAACGTGCTCGGCGACCGGGAGACCGCGATGGTCGCCGCGGCCGGACGGTCTGCCTCGGCGAGTTCGACGCGGTGCCGGCGGGCGCACCGCCGTTGCAGACGACCGATTCGGAGACCGCATGGCGGCCGGTCTACGAGTCCTACATCGCAGAGGGGTTCCCGTCGGGTGCTCCCGTTCCCGGCGAGGGGGAGGGACGAGCAGTTCCGGAAGCGGGTCCGGCGGGCCCGGAGACTTCCCGGGAGAAGACGTAGCGCTGCTGTTGGGGAGAGTGATGGAGCACAAGCTAGTTTGGAACCATGACCACGCCTCTCCAGGACATCCCGATCGACACCCTCTCGGGTGAACCCACAAGTCTCGGTGCATACGAGGGCCACGCGGTTCTCGTCGTCAACGTCGCGTCCAAATGCGGGCTGACCCCGCAGTACACGGCGCTCGAGAAGCTCGCGCAGGAGTACCGCGACCGCGGACTGTTCGTGGTGGGAGTGCCGTGCAACCAGTTCATGGGGCAGGAACCCGGCACGCCGGAGGAGATCCAGGAGTTCTGCTCCACGACCTACGGGGTGACCTTCCCGTTGCTCGAGAAGATCGAGGTCAACGGCGAGAACCGCCATCCGCTCTATGCCGAGCTCACGAAGCACGCGGACGCCTCCGGGGAAGCCGGCGACATCCAGTGGAACTTCGAGAAGTTCCTCATCGCCCCCGACGGCACGGTCGCCGGGCGCTTCCGTCCCCGCACGGAACCCGATGCGCCGGAGATCCTCGACGCCCTCGAAGAGATCCTTCCGGCCTGATCGACGTGCTCGGGACCGAAGCGCGTGAGGCGCTCTACGACATCATCCGCATGCGCCGCGACGTGCGCGCAGAGTTCGCCGGTGAGCAGATCGCCGAGGACGTGCTCTGGCGTGTCCTGGCCGCGGCGCACCATGCACCCAGCGTCGGCAACACCCAGCCCTGGGACTTCGTCGTCGTCCAGGACGAACAGCGTCTGAAGGAGTTCGCCGGGCACGTCGCCGGTTGCCGGCAGGCGTTCGCCGACTCGCTTCCCGAGGACCGGAAGAGCACCTTCGACCCCATCAAGATCGAAGGCATCACCGAGTCCCGCACCGGCATCGTCGTGACCTACGACCCCGAACGCGGCGGCAAGCACATCCTCGGCCGGCACACCGTCGACGAGTCCGGTCTCTTCTCGGCCGTCCTGGCGATCCAGAATCTGTGGCTCGCCGCGACCGCCGAGGGCCTCGGCGTGGGCTGGGTGTCGTTCTACGAGGAGGAATTCCTCGCCGACTTCGTCGGAGTGAGCGCGCCCGCGCGTCCCATCGCGTGGCTGTGCGTCGGGCCGGTCACCCGGCTCCAGGAGGTGCCCGACCTCGAACGGTTCGGCTGGCGCAAGGGTCGCCCGCTCGAAGAGGCGGTGCACCGCGACAGGTTCGTGGGACCGGATAACCAGAAATCCTGACCCGACGGGCGACGGCCGGCTCGTGGGTGCACGAGCCGGCCGTCACCCGCTCTCACAGCTCGGTCGCGACCTTCCACGCACTGTGGACGGCGCCCTCGATGTAGTCGACCCGACCGGCGTCCCCGACGACCCGGACGTCGACGCCCGAGCCGGCCAGCTCCTCGGCGAGCGGTGCCGCCGCCGACACCCCGGACGCGACGACGACCATCCGGGCACGTACCGACTTCGTCTCGCCGCCGACGGTGAACTCCACCGTCTCCCGCGTGATGCGCTCGACAGTCGCGTTGCGGTGCACCTCGAGACCCACCTCACGCGCGTGCTTGACGGCGGTCCACCGGCGCGGCATCGCCATCGGCACCCCGAGCTGCTGCCCCTCGGCGAGCAGGGTCACCCGGCTGCCGCGTTCGGCCATGAACTCGGCCAGTTCGAGGCCGACGAGCGACCCGCCGATCACGACGACGTCCTTCGCCATCGGCAGGAAACGCAGGAACCGCCGGCTCAGATCACGGATCCTCCGGGGGCTCGTGGTGATACCCGCGAGCTTGCCCAATCGGCCCATCACCCGCAGCAGGGGCGACTGGCCGGAGACGTCGCCCGCGCCCGTCATGAGCGCGCGCATGCTGTCGCCTGTGTGCACGTGCGGCAGGTCCCCGCCCGGCACGGTGGGACGCTCCCGCACGGCGCCCGTCGCGACGACCACCACGTCCGGATTCAGGGCACGGATCGATGAGGCGGTGGCCTCGGTGCCGAGCCGCACGTCGATGCCGAGGCGGGCGACCTCGGCCGTCAGCCATTTCAGCAGCCGTTCGTTGTCGGGGGTGGTGAGGGTCGAGAACCACAGGGTCCCGCCGAGCCGGTCGGTCTTGTCGAGGACGGTGACGCGGTGTCCTCGCTCGGTGGCGACGCGCGCCGTCTCGAGGCCGCCGGGCCCGGCACCCACCACGACGACGTGCTTCGGCGTCGCGCTGCGGACGAACGGCACGAGCGTCTCGTTGCCGAGCGCCGGATTGACCGCGCAGATCGGCGTGGCGTCCCAGAAGTTCTCCTGCACGCACACATAGCAGTTGATGCACGGGCGGATCTGCTCGCTGCGTCCCTGCTTCAGCTTGGCGACGACAGCGGGATCGGCCAGCAGCTGACGGCCCATCGCGACGAAATCGGTGACGCCCTCGGCGATCATCTGCTCGCCGACCTCCGGCAGCATGCGGCCAACGGTGATGACCGGAACGGACACCGCACGTTTGACGACCGCCGCGTTGTGGGTGTAGTAGCCGACCTTGTCCGGCAGCGGACCATCGGTGAAGTTCGCGAACGCGTTCAGTGCGGTGCCCGTGATGTGGATGGCGTCGGCCCCGGCCTGTTCGAACAATGCGGCGGCAGCGGCGGATTCCTCGACGGTGAGACCGTCCGTCTCCCCGTATTCCTGCCCTGCGAGGCGCACGATGACGGCGAGACGATCGCCGACCGCTGCCTTGACCGCGCGGATCACCTCGCAGGTCAGCCGGGCCCGGTTCTCCAGCGACCCGCCGTACTCGTCGGTGCGCTGGTTCGTGTAGCGGCTGAGGAAGGCACCGAGGACGTAGTTGTGCGCGGCGTGGATCTCCACGGCGTCCGCTCCGGCGGCCGCGACCCGGCCCGCGGCCTCGGCGAACATCCGGATCAACCACTCGATGTCGCTCTCCGTGGCCTCGTTGTAGCGGGCCTGCTTGCCGCCCTGGATGGTGGCCATGCGCTGCAGCTCCTCAGGAGTGCAATCGGCCATGGCGCTCATGTCGCTCGGTGGCTTCGGGATGCTCGGCACGAGCTGCGGCCGGTCCTGCAGGGTGTCGATGCGCGCGACCTTGCCGTGGTGCACCATCTGCACGCACAGTTTGCTGCCGGCCTCGTGAACCGCATCGGCCAGAGCGCGGAGACCGGGGATGAAACGGTCCTCGGACAGGCCGGGTTCCTTGGTGCTGGCGCACCCGGCCGGATAGGCGACCGCGCAGCAGCCGGTGACGATCAGGCCGGTACCCCCGGCCGCGCGGGCGACGAAATGATCGATGTCGCCCTGCTCGATCTCACCGTCCTCGCAGAGGTTCATGTCCATGGCGGGCATCACCACCCGGTTGTCGAGGGTGATGGGTCCGATGGTGCCGGGCGAGAGGAGGCGGGTATAGGTCTGATTCGGGACTGCCACGCCCGGACGTTATGTCCGGTCGATTGTGTCCGTCGACACAGTCCCGATCAGCGGGATGGGAGCCGGTACGACCGGGTTTTCACCGGGACTTCCCCGGAAGGCCGGGTGTCTGTTCACCTGCATGGAGCAGGCTCTGCGTCATGAACGGACGGATGATCGTGTCGGTCTCGGGGATCCGGGACGTCACACGCGATGTCGTGGACGGATTCGCCCGGGAGATGGACGCGCGTGGCGTGCCGTTGTCGCTGCTCGTCGCACCACGCCTGAAGGACCACTACCGTCTCGTCCGCGATCCGGCGACGCAGGAGTGGCTTCTCGAGCGGCGTGAGGGTGGTGACGCGATCGTGCTGCACGGATACGACCAGGCGGCGACGAAGCGTCGTCGCGCCGAGTTCGCCGCACTGCCCGAACACGAGGCGCGCTTGCGCCTGCTCGCGGCCGACCGCGTGCTCGAGGAGACGGGACTCCGCACGCGGCTGTTCGCGCCTCCGCGCTGGCTCGCGTCGCCCGGAGCGGTGGCCGCACTTCCGCAGGTCGGATTCCGGGTGATGGCGGACATCGCGGGGATCCGTGATCTCGCGGCAGGCACCGTGACGAAGTCGCGGGTGTACGGCATCGGCGACGGTGCGAAGTCGGAGCCGTGGTGGTGCCGGGCAATGGTGATCGGCGCGTCGCGGGTGGCACGGCGGGGTGAGTTGCTCCGGTTGGCGATCGCGGCTCCTCGGCTCGCCGAGCCCGGACCCCGGCACGCGATCCTCGCCGCCGTGGACATCGCACTGCGTCACGGTGCGGAACCGGCCGTCTACAGCCGGCCGCGGCGTCCCACGGGGATCACCGCGGCGTGATCCCGGCCGCCTCGCGGGGCCTCCCGGTCGCCGCATTCGCTCGGTAGTGTTTGCGGCCATGGACGCTGACGTGATCGTGGTGGGGGCGGGACTCGCGGGACTCGTAGCGGTGGGCGAACTCGTCGACGCCGGCCGTACGGTTCTCCTGGTCGATCAGGAGAACTCGAACAATGTGGGCGGACAGGCCTTCTGGTCGTTCGGTGGTCTGTTCTTCGTCGACAGTCCCGAACAGCGGCGGCTCGGGATCAAGGATTCCTACGAGCTCGCCCTGCAGGACTGGATGGGCACGGCCGGCTTCGACCGCGAGGTCGAGGACCGGTGGCCGCGGCGGTGGGCCCAGGCCTACGTCGAATTCGCGGCCGGGGAGAAGCACGCCTGGCTGAAGCAGCGCGGCCTGAAGATCTTCCCGATGGTCAACTGGGCCGAACGCGGCGGGTACGACGCTGCGGGGCACGGCAACTCGGTCCCGCGGTTCCACATCACCTGGGGCACCGGTCCGGGTCTCGTCGAGATCTTCGAGCGCAAGCTCCGCGAAGGCGTCGAACGCGGACTCGTGACGCTGAAGCACCGGCACCGGGTCGACGAACTCGTCGTCACGGGCGGAGCTGCCACCGGCGTGCGCGGGGCGATCCTCGAGCCCACCGACGCGCCGCGCGGCGTGGCGTCCTCCCGCACCGTCGTCGGAGACTTCGAGTTCTCCGCCGGAGCCGTGATCGTCACCTCCGGTGGCATCGGCGGGAACTACGACCTCGTGAAGAAGAACTGGCCGAAGCGCATGGGGCAGCCGCCGAAGCACATGCTCAGCGGCGTGCCCGCGCACGTCGACGGCCGGATGCTCGAGATCACCGAGAAGGCCGGCGGCAACATCGTCAACCGCGACCGCATGTGGCACTACACCGAGGGCATCACCAACTACGACCCGGTGTGGCCCGGTCACGGCATCCGCATCCTCCCCGGTCCCTCCTCGCTGTGGCTCGACGCCACGGGCAAGCGGCTACCGGTGCCGTTGTTCCCGGGCTTCGACACGCTCGGCACCCTCGAGCACATCGTGAGCACCGGCCACGACCACACCTGGTTCGTGCTCGACCAGAAGATCATCGAGAAGGAATTCGGGCTCTCCGGCTCCGAGCAGAACCCCGACCTCACCGGACGCAGCATCCGGCTGCTGCTGCAGCGCGTCAAGGCGGGCGCACCCGGACCGGTCGAGGCCTTCAAGCAGCACGGCGTCGACTTCGTCGTCCGCGACACGCTCGCCGATCTCGTCGCGGGCATGAACGAACTCACCCCCGAGGCGCCGCTCGACTACGAGCAGGTGCGTTCGGTGGTCGAGGCCCGCGACCGCGAGATGGACAACAAGTACACGAAGGATCTGCAGGTCGCGGCGGTGCGCGCGGCACGGGCCTACGCACCCGACCGCGTCGTCCGCATCGCCGCACCGCATCGGATCCTCGACCCGAAGGCCGGGCCGCTCATCGCCGTCAGGCTGCACCTGCTCACCCGCAAGACGCTCGGCGGGCTCGAGACCGACCTGTCGTCGCGCGTCCTGCGGTCGGACGGATCGGTCTTCGAGGGGCTCTTCGCCGCCGGTGAGGTCGCCGGATTCGGTGGTGGCGGCGTGCACGGCTACCGGTCGCTCGAAGGCACCTTCCTCGGCGGATGCATCTTCTCGGGGCGGGCGGCGGGTCGCGCCGCCGCCCGCTGAACCTCCTCGTCGGAACAGAGCAGCGTCAGACCTCGACTCCGTCCTCGTGCGGCAGCACGCGGAACTCGGTGCCCTCCGGCGCCATCTCGCTGTACCGGCCGTAGAAGACGCCGCGACCGCTGTCGTTGACGATGCCCTGGTGGATCGGCACCGCGACCCGCGGATTCACGGCGCGCAGGTAGTCGATCGCCTCCCAGATCTTGAGCCACGGCGCGGTCGACGGCAGGGCCAGCACGTCCACGCGCTCGTGCGGGATGTACAGCGAGTCGCCGGGGTGCAGCAGCCGCGACGGATTCTCCTCGTCGCCGACGAGGAAGGCCGTGTTGTCGATGACGGGCAGGTCGGGGTGGATCACCGCGTGCCGTCCGCCGGTGCCGCGCACGGTGAGCGATCCGACGGAGAACGAATCGCCGGGACGCACCGCGGTCCAGTCGCCCTCGAGCAGGCTCGCGGACTGAGGGTCGGAGAACAGCTGCGCACCGGGATTGGCCTCGAGGAGCGCGGGCAGCCGGCCGGTATCGGCATGGTCGGGATGCTGGTGGGTCACGAGGATCGCGTCGAGGCCGGTGATGCCCTCGAACCCGTGGGAGAAATTTCCGGGGTCGAAGAGGAGCTTCGCGCCGAGGTGTTCGACGAGGATGCAGGAGTGGCCGAAATGGGTCAGGTGCATGTCGTCGAGTATGCCGCCGGACGGAGCCCGACGACCGGCTACGGACAGGAACTCCGCTTCGGCAGCCTCCTCCCGCCTTCCGCCGCCCCGCGTGCGCGAACTCGTTGCTGCCGAGCGGCGTTGAACGGGCGTGACAGGTCTCGCACGAGCGGGACCTCGGCCGATGCCCGTCCCGGTGGCCGCGGCCGGTAAACTGCTGGATGTCCGGTGTCCGTCCCCGGGCGCCAGCACTACTACCGAGGAGCAGCACGTGGCGCGTGTCGTCGTCGAAGTCATGCCCAAAGCCGAGATTCTCGACCCCCAGGGTCAGGCCATCACCGGGGCGCTGTCGCGGCTGGGCTTCGCGGGCGTGACCGACGTCCGTCAGGGCAAGCGTTTCGAGCTCGAGGTCGACGGCAGCGTCGGCGACGAGGAGCTCGAGAAGATCGCCGAGTCGTTGCTCGCCAACACGGTGATCGAGGACTGGGCCATCCGGCGGATCGACGGTGACGCATGAGCGCACGCATCGGAGTCATCACCTTCCCGGGAACGCTCGACGACGTCGACGCCTCCCGTGCGGTGAATCTCGCCGGTGGTGAGGCCGTGAGCCTGTGGCACGGGGACGCCGATCTCAAGGGTGTCGACGCGGTGATCGTGCCCGGCGGTTTCTCCTACGGCGACTACCTGCGCTGCGGTGCCATCGCACGGTTCGCGCCGGTGATGGGCAAGGTCGTCGAGGCCGCGCAGAAGGGCATGCCCGTCCTCGGCATCTGCAACGGCTTCCAGGTGCTGTGCGAGGCGGGTCTGCTGCCGGGCGCGCTCACCCGCAACGCCGGTCTGCACTTCGTCTGCCGCGACGAGTGGCTGAAGGTCGAGTCGAACACCACCGCGTGGACCTCGCGCTACGAGGCCGGCGCCGAGATCCTCATCCCGCTCAAGTCGGGTGAAGGCCGCTACCAGGCGCCGGAGAAGGTGCTCGACGAGCTCGAGGGTGAAGGTCGCGTGGTGTTCCGCTTCGCGGGCGACAACCCGAACGGTTCGCAGCGCGGCATCGCCGGCATCTCGTCGGCGAACGGCCGGGTCGTCGGTCTCATGCCGCACCCCGAGCACGCCACCGAGGCGCTCACCGGCCCCAGCGACGACGGACTCGGCATGTTCTACAGCGTGCTGGACGCGGTCGTCAACGCGTGATCGCCTGACCGGAGCTTCCGGCGAAGTCCCCATCGACCCCCCCGGGTCCGGTGGGGACTTCGCTCGTTCCAGGGGTTTCGCGTGATCCTCCGAACCTGAAGTCCCGGAACCGGAGAGACGGAACGAGGGACCCCGCGACCGTCCCGATCGGCTGCGGAATCCCTCGTCCCTACAACCCCGGAGCTCGACCCCCCGATCAAGTCCCGGGCGCGATGTCGTCGTCATCCCCCATGCGCGACATCGCGGATCAGTTTGCCCGAGCCAGGTCGGTATGTCCTGAGTAGGACTACCCAAATCGGCCCGTTCCTCGACGGATATCACCTGTCGGTCCCCGGCGGTACCGTCGCGTCATGACAGCGACCATCGCAATGATCACCTTCGACACGTCCGATCCGGGTCCGCTCGCGAGATGGTGGGCCGAGCGCACGGACGGGCGTATCGAGGAGGAGAACGACGGCTGGTTCTTCATCGTCGCCCTGCCGCAAGGCATCAGGCTGGGTTTCCAGAAGGTGTCCGATCCGACACCGGGGAAGAACCGCGTGCACCTCGATCTCACGGCCCCCGACCTCGACGCCGAGGTCGATCGCTTCGTGCAGGCCGGCGCGAAGGAGGTCCACCGAGAGGACATGGGCGACGACTTCCGATGGGTGACGCTCGCCGACCCGGAGGGCAACCTGTTCTGTGTCGCCGGAGGGCACTGAGCCTGTCCGTGATGCGAAGATGCAGTCATGTCTTCCACGCGTGCCGATGCTCGGGGTCTCTGTAATTTCGTCGACCTGTCGCCGTCGCCCTTCCACGTCTGCGCCACCGTCGCCGCGGCGCTGAGCGAAGCGGGATTCGTCGAACTGCACGAGCAGCAGGCCTGGCCCTCCGAACCGGGACGCTTCTTCCTGGTGCGGGGCGGGTCGCTGCTCGCGTGGAGCACCGAGGGTGTCGCCGACGATCCGGCCGCGCCCTTCCGCATCGTCGGCGGGCACACCGACAGCCCCAATCTGCGCGTCAAGCAGCATCCCGACCTCACGTCGGCGGGCTGGCGGCTCGTGGGTCTCGAACCGTACGGCGGTGCGTGGCTCAACTCGTGGCTCGACCGCGACCTCGGGATCTCCGGCCGCTTCACCGTGCGCTCGGGTGAGACCACCGAGGACGTTCTCGTCCGCGTCGACGCGCCGGTCCTGCGGGTTCCGCAGCTCGCCATCCACCTGTCCGAGGACCGCAAGGGCGTGCACCTCGACCCGCAGCGTCACGTCGACGGCGTCTGGGGAGTCGGCACCGAACCGCGCTCGTTCATCGCGTGGGTCGCCGAGCAGCACGGTATCGACCCGGGCGCGGTGCTGGGCTGGGAGCTGATGACCCACGACCTCGCTCCGAGCGCGGTCGTCGGACCGGGCCGCGATCTGGTCAGCGCACCGCGCCTCGACAACCAGGGCACCTGCTATGCCGGACTGCACGCGCTGCTCGACGCCGCAGACCACGTCGCCGCGCACGGCGGCCCGATGCCGCTCCTCGCTCTGTTCGACCACGAGGAGGTCGGCAGCATGTCCGACCGCGGCGCCTTCTCGGAACTGCTCAACACCGTCCTCGAGCGGATCGTCCTGCTCCGGGGCGGCGGCCGCGAGGAGTTCCTGCGTGCCCGCGCCGGCTCGATCGTCGCGTCGGGCGACATGGCGCACGCCACGCACCCCAACTATCCCGAGCGACACGAACCCGCCCACCGGATCGCGGTGAACGGCGGACCGGTCCTGAAGGTGAACCAGAACCTGCGCTACGCGAGCGACGCGACCGGCGCCGGCGCCTTCGCGCTGGCCTGTGAGCAGGCCGGGGTTCCGCTGCAGCGGTACGTGCACCGCGCCGACCTGCCGTGCGGTTCCACGATCGGCCCCATCACCGCGTCGCGGACCGGCATCACGACCGTCGACGTCGGCGCCCCGCAACTCGCCATGCACTCGGCGCGCGAGTTCATGGGCGCGGACGACGTGACGAGCTACGCGCAGGCCCTGACCGCTTTCCTGACCCCCGCGTCGTGACCGCGTTCGCCCACCCCGCCACGCCCACCGGTGACACACTGAAGACGGTCGTGTCCGATCGGCGAGAACGGGGGAATGCAATGAACGTCCCGTCCTATCCCGATCAGTTGCTGTCCCTCGACGAGTGGTCGGCCCTGCCCGAATCCGACGGGCACCACGTCGAGGTGTGCGAAGGCGTGCTGATCGCTGCGCCCCGGCCGGGAACAGCACACGATCACGCCGCGGTGACCCTGGCCTTGCTCCTCGACGAGAAGCTGCCCGACGAATGGTCTGCGATCGGAGGCGTCGAGGTGCTGGTCGCGGAGAACCCGCTGACGGTGCGGTGCCCCGATGTGATCGTCGTGGGACGGTCCCTCGTCGACGCCGACCCCGATCGGGCCCCGATCGCCGAGGTGAAGCTGGTCGTGGAGGTCACCGTCGACGGCACGGCCCGCACCGACCGGGTCACGAAGTTCTCCGAATATGCGGAGGCCGGAGTCCCGCAGTACTGGATCGTCGATCTCGGCGGGCCGCCCGTGCTCGCCACCTTCACCCTCGTCGACGGGTGGTACCGATTCGACGGCGAACACTCGGGCACCGTCACCCTCGATGCGCTGGGCACCGAGGTGACCGTCACACCCTCGGAGCTCGTGCCCGCACCGGTGAACCCCGTCGCCCCTGCACACCGATAGACTGGTCCGCGGCAGTTCCCGCCCGGCCTGCCGTTTTCGATCCCAGAGTGAAGGGACCCGACGCCCAGTGTCACCGCACGTGGATACCGTCTCCCACGCCGCCGAAACCCCCGACGCCGCTCAGCCCTATCGGGAGCTGGGTCTGAAGGAAGACGAGTACACCCGGATCAAGGAGATCCTGGGCCGGCGCCCCACCGACGCCGAGCTCGCCATGTACTCGGTGATGTGGTCCGAGCACTGCTCGTACAAGTCGTCGAAGGTGCACCTGCGCTACTTCGGCGAGACCACCACCGACGAGATGCGCGAGTCGATGCTCGCCGGTATCGGTGAGAACGCCGGTGTCGTCGACATCGGCGACGGCTGGGCCGTCACCTTCAAGGTCGAGTCGCACAACCACCCCTCGTACATCGAGCCGTATCAGGGCGCCGCGACCGGCGTGGGCGGCATCGTCCGCGACATCATGGCCATGGGTGCCCGCCCGATCGCCGTGATGGACCAGCTGCGCTTCGGTGCCGCCGATCACCCCGACACCCGTCGCGTCGTCGACGGTGTCGTACGCGGTGTCGGTGGCTACGGCAACTCGCTCGGCCTGCCCAACGTCGGTGGCGAGACCGTCTTCGACGCCTCCTATCAGGGCAACCCGCTCGTCAACGCGCTGTGCGCCGGAGCGATGCGCGTGGAGGACCTGCACCTGGCCCACGCCTCGGGTACCGGCAACAAGGTCATCCTGTTCGGTGCTCGCACCGGTCTCGACGGCATCGGCGGTGTCTCCGTCCTCGCATCCGAGACGTTCGACGACAGCGACGGCGGCCGACCCAAGAAGCTGCCGAGCGTGCAGGTGGGCGATCCCTTCACCGAGAAGGTGCTCATCGAGTGCTGCCTCGACCTCTACCGCGAGAAGCTCGTCGTCGGCATCCAGGATCTCGGCGGTGCCGGACTGTCCTGCGCGACCTCCGAGCTCGCCGCCGCCGGCGACGGCGGTATGCACATCAACCTCGAGCGTGTCCCGACGCGCGCGAAGGGCATGACCCCGGCCGAGGTGCTGTCCTCGGAGTCGCAGGAACGCATGTGCGCGGTCGTCACGCCCGACAACGTCGACGCCTTCATGGCCGTCTGCAAGAAGTGGGACGTCCTGGCGACCGTCATCGGTGAGGTCACCGACGGCGAGCGTCTCGTCATCGACTGGCACGGCGAGACCGTCGTCGACGTGCCGCCGCGCACGGTCGCCCACGAGGGCCCGGTCTACGAGCGTCCTATCGAACGCCCGTCCTGGCAGGACGCGCTGGTCGCGAACACCACGGCCGGCCTGAAGCGGCCCGAGACCGCCGACGAACTGCGCGAGACGCTGCTGAAGATGCTGGCGTCGCCGGCGCTGTGCAGCCGCAAGTGGATCACCGAGCAGTACGACCGTTACGTGCGCGGCAACACCGTGCTCGCCGAGAACGCCGACAGCGGTGTGGTCCGCATCGACGAGGAGACCGGACGCGGCATCGCCCTCGCCACCGACGCCTCGGGCCGCTACACCCAGCTCGATCCGTACGCGGGCGCCCAGCTCGCCCTCGCCGAGGCCTACCGCAACGTCGCCGTCACCGGCGCGACGCCGAAGGCCGTCTCGAACTGCCTGAACTTCGGTTCGCCCGAGGATCCGGGCGTGATGTGGCAGTTCCAGCAGGCCGTGCGCGGCCTCGCCGACGGCTGCGCGAAGCTCGGCATTCCCGTCACCGGCGGCAACGTCAGCTTCTACAACCAGACCGGCGCCACCGCGATCCTGCCGACGCCGGTCGTCGCGGTGCTCGGCGTGATCGACGATGTGCACCGTCGCATCCCCACCGGCATCGGCCTCGAACCGGGCGAGACGTTGATCCTGCTCGGTGAGACCCGCGACGAGTTCGACGGATCGATCTGGGCGCAGGTCGAGCACGACCACCTCGGTGGCGTTCCGCCGCAGGTCGACCTCGATCGTGAGCGGCTGTTGTCGGAGATCCTCACCGCCGGTTCGCGCGACGGCCTGATCTCGGCCGCGCACGATCTGTCCGAGGGTGGCCTCGCGCAGGCCGTCGTCGAGGCCGCGCTGGCGGGCGAGACCGGCTGCCGCGTGCTGCTTCCGGAGGGTGCCGATCCGTTCGTGACGCTGTTCTCCGAGTCGGCCGGTCGTGTGCTCGTGGCCGTGCCGCGTACCGAGGAGTCTCGCTTCACGGGCATGTGCACCGCGCGCAACATGCCGTGGGTGCGCATCGGTGTCGTCGACGAGGGATCCGACTCCGTCGAGGTCCAGGGCCTGTTCTCGATCCCCATGACCGAGCTGCGCGAGGTGTGGGAAGGGACCCTGCCTGCTCTGTTCGGATAGCCGTGCCGGCCACCCGGGTCGATCGGCTGGCGGCGTTCGAGGCCCGGCAGGGCCGGATCATCGCCGCGGTCACCGACTTCGGTGATCGCCACCCCCTCACCGCTCGGGTGTGGGGGTGGCTGGGCCTGGATTTCACCGGTATCGCGTTCGCCGCACTGTTCTTCTGCTGGTCGCTGACACCCTCGCTGCTTCCGCGCGACTGGCTCTTCCAGGGCCTCATCGGCGGCATCAACGCCGCGATCGGTTACGGCGTCGGGTGCGTCGTCGGCTGGGCCGTGGCGCGGTTCGTGCTCTCCGGGCGGCGGTGGTGGCCGCCACCGCTCCCGGTGCTGCGCGCGATCAAGGTCGCGGTTCCGGTCGCCGCCGTCCTCGCGTCACTCGTCGCGCTCGTCCTGTCCGCCGGTGAGCAACGCCAGCTCGCCGCGTTGATGGGGGCAGAGGGCAGCACCACGAGCGGTTATCTGCGCACCATCCTGTTGAGCCTGGCCGTCGCCGCTGCCCTCATCGCCCTGTGGCGGGGGCTACGCGACATCGGGCGCTGGATATCCGCCCAGCTGAGCCGTCGCACGGGGATGCCGCTCGGCCTCGCTCGCACACTGGGCGTGCTCGTCGTGGTGCTCGCCACCTTCATGCTCATCGACGGCGTACTCATCCGCGGCGCCTACGCCGTCGTCAACCAGGCTTTCGGTCTGCAGGACGACACCACCCGTCCCGGCGCCGTCCAGCCGGTCGAGCCCGCCAAGTCCGGCAGCCCCGAATCCCTCGCGCCCTGGGAGACCCTCGGATTCGAAGGCCGCAACTTCGTCGCGCGAGGCCTGGATGCCGAGGAACTGAGCGCGGTCAACGGCCGTCCCGCCCTGGAACCGATCCGGGTGTACGTCGGCCTCGACACCGCCCCCACGCCGGAAGAGCGCATCGATCTCGTCCTCGGCGAACTCGAGCGGACCGGCGCCTTCGAGCGGTCGACGCTCGTCCTGATCCCCACCACCGGCACCGGCTGGGTCAACCCCACGGCGGCCCGCGCGATGGAACTCGTCCACAACGGCGACCTGGCCATGGTGGCCTGGCAGTATTCGTACCTCCCGAGCTGGATCTCGTTCCTCGCCGACCGCGAGAAGGCGGCTGCCGCAGGCGAGATGCTGGTCGACCGGGTGTACGAACGCTGGTCGCAGCTGCCGGAGGACGATCGTCCCGACCTGTTCCTCTACGGCGAGAGTCTCGGGACGCAGTCCGGGGAGGGTGCCTTCGACAGTCTCGCCGAGATCCGTGCCCGGATGGACGGGGTGCTGTGGGTGGGCCCGCCCAACTCCAACCGCCTGTGGCGGCAGCTCGTCGAGCGCCGCGATCCCGGGACGACCGAGGTGCAGCCGGTGTACGCGGACGGTCTCGTCGTGCGTTTCGCCGACAGCCGGGAGGCGATCCACGAGCCGGACACACCGTGGTTGTCGCCGCGCGTGCTCTACATCCAGCACGCCTCCGATCCTGTCGTCTGGTGGTCGCCCGACCTGTTGTTCTCCCGCCCCGACTGGCTGTCGGAGCCGCCCGGACCCGACCGGCTGCCGCAGATGCGGTGGTTCCCGTTCGTCACCTTCTGGCAGGTCTCCGCCGATCTCACCAACGCGGCCGGCGTGCCCGACGGGCACGGCCACAACTACGGGTCGGCGGTGCTCGAGGGATGGATCGCAGTCACCCGACCCGAGGGCTGGACCGAGAACGACACCGAACGGGTACGCATCGCCCTCGAGGCGTTCGCCGACCACGACGGGCCCGAGAAGTGAGCGCGCGGCCCGCTGGGGGATTCCTCGCTGCGGGATGCGCCGCCGTGCTGGTCGCGTGGAACAACCTCGTCCTTCCGGCGGTGGATCTCGGTCCCCGGGGGAGAGCCGCAGCGAACGCCGGGTTCGGACTCGCGCTCGCCGCGGCGACCCGCGCGGCCGGTGTCTCCGCAGCCGAGCTCGGCTGGCGCCGTACGGGCAGGGGAGTGCTGTGGGGGACGGCATCGGCGGTGGTGCCGGTCGCGGCCTACGCCGTGATGCTCGCCGTTCCGCCCGTGCGACGACGGATGGCGGCGGGAGCGCGTCGCGCCGACCACACCGAGTGGGTGTTCGTGCACATTCCCTTCGGAACGGTCCTGGCCGAGGAGCTGATGTTCCGTTCGGTGCTGTACGCGCTGGCGCGCCGGGCGTCGCGACGCCGGGACCGGGTGCTCACGGCCGTCGCCTTCGGGCTCTGGCACGTCGTGCCCGCCCGTCACGCCGGGGACTCCGTTCCCGGAACCGTCGTGCTCACCGCCCTGAGCGGCATCGTGTTCGACGAACTACGACGACGGACGGGCAGCGTCCTCGCCCCGATGCTCCTGCACCTGGCGATCAATGCCGGCGGCGCCGTCGCGGTGGGTGTCGCGACCCGTCCGGAGGCCTCCGAGCGCGACGCGGGTCGTTAGGCTGCGGCGATATGGCACCACGGAGACCCGTCGACCCCGCCGAGCTGCGCACCGCCCTCGAGCGGGTCGGTCCGTGGGTGACGGGGGAGCGCGACGAGAAGCCGCCGCGCCCCGACCTCGCCGCCGCGGTGCGGCTCAGTGCCCGCACCCTCGAGCAACTCGCGCCCGGATCGAGCGTGGAGGTGCGGGTGCCGCCGTTCGTGGCCGTCCAGTGCATCGAAGGCCCCCGCCACACGCGGGGAACCCCGCCGAACGTCGTGGAGACCGATCCGCGCACGTGGCTGCGCCTGGTGGTCGGCAGCATCGATTTCGACGCGGCCGTGACCTCGGGGGCGGTGGAGGCATCGGGTGGGCGCGCCGCGGAGATCGGCCGGCTGCTCCCGATCGCCCGACTCTGACGTCCGGCGGGGTGCACACCGGGTGTGTGGGAAGAAGCACCTCCCGCGGGCCGTAGAATGGGGGGAGCCCCGCTTGTCCAGCCTCAGGGAGCACGTCCGTGACCAGTGCCGATCTGTCGGTCCACACACGTAATCTTCTCGCCTCCACCGAACCCGAGAACGAACCCCGCGAAGAGTGCGGAGTGTTCGGAGTGTGGGCTCCCGGCGAGGACGTGTCCAAGCTCACTTATTACGGTCTCTATGCGCTGCAGCACCGCGGACAGGAAGCCGCGGGCATCGCCGTGGCCGACGGTTCGCAGGTGCTCGTGTTCAAGGACCTCGGACTCGTCAGCCAGGTCTTCGACGAGCAGACGCTCGCCGCGATGACCGGGCACATCGCCATCGGTCACTGCCGCTACTCCACCACCGGGTCCACGACCTGGGAGAACGCGCAGCCGATCTTCCGCACCACCGCCTCCGGCTCGGGCGTCGCGCTCGGCCACAACGGCAACCTCGTCAACACCGCCGAACTCGCCGAACGCGGACGCCGCCTCGGTGTGCTCGATCCCACGCGGCCCGGCGCGGCGAATTCGGACTCCGACACCGTCGGTGCGCTGCTCGCGCACGGCGCGAAGAACAGCACGATCGAAGAGGCCGCGATGGAGCTGCTCCCGCAGCTGCGCGGCGCGTTCTGCCTGACCTTCATGGACGAGCACACCCTCTACGCGGCCCGCGACCCGTGGGGCATCCGCCCGCTGTGCCTCGGACGGCTCGACCGCGGCTGGGTCGTCGCCAGCGAGACCGCCGCTCTCGACATCGTCGGCGCGTCCTTCGTCCGCGACATCGAACCCGGCGAGCTGCTCGCGATCGACGCGAACGGTGTGCGCTCGTCGCGCTTCGCCAACCCCGAGCCCAAGGGCTGTGTCTTCGAGTACGTCTACCTCGCGCGCCCCGACTCGACCATCGCCGGTCGCTCCGTGCACGCGACCCGCGTGGAGATCGGACGCCGGCTCGCGAAGGAACATCCGATCGACGCCGATCTGGTCATCCCGGTGCCCGAGTCGGGCACCCCGGCCGCCGTCGGGTACGCGCAGGGTTCGGGACTCCCGTACGGGCAGGGCCTGATGAAGAACGCCTACGTGGGACGCACCTTCATCCAGCCCAGCCAGACCATCCGGCAGCTCGGTATCCGGCTCAAGCTCAACCCGCTGCGCGAAGTGATCCGCGGTAAGCGGCTCGTCGTGGTCGACGACTCGATCGTGCGCGGCAACACGCAGCGCGCCCTGATCCGGATGCTGCGCGAGGCCGGTGCCCTCGAGATCCACGTGCGCATCGCGTCGCCGCCCGTCAAGTGGCCGTGTTTCTACGGCATCGACTTCGCGTCGCCGGCCGAGCTGATCGCCAACGGCGCAGGCACCCGCGACAGCGTCGAGGAGGGGCACGACTACGACGAGATGGTCGAGATGGTGCGCCGGTCGATCGGGTCCGATTCGCTCGGCTACATCTCGATCGACGGCATGATCGGCGCCACCGAGCAGCCCGCATCCCGTTTGTGCGCTGCATGTTTCGACGGTCACTACCCGATCGCGCTTCCCACCGAACACCGGGCGGGCAAGGACGCCTTCGGCGTCGTCGACACCGATTCGGTCACTCCGACCGTGTTGGACAACGACAACGCGGACGTTCTCAGTCGGCCGTAGAAGCTGGTCGGGTACCGTAAGTGCCGCGGTCGGCCCGGTTCGGCGTGCGTTTCGCATGCCCGGACGCAGGTACCCGGCCCGCGCGTAGCCAGATTTTTCACGACAAGACACAACTCGAGGCTGGAGCCGACAACTCATGACCGAGGACGCAACCCCCGGAGCTTCCTACGCCGCGGCGGGCGTGGACATCGAGGCCGGTGACCGAGCCGTCGAACTGTTCGCCCCGCACGCGAAGAAGGCCACCCGCCCGGAGGTCATGGGCGGCCTGGGTGGGTTCGCCGGTCTGTTCGCCCTCAAGGGCGGATACAAGGAGCCGCTGCTCGCGGCGTCCACCGACGGCGTCGGCACCAAGCTTGCGGTGGCGCAGGCACTCGACAAGCACGACACGGTCGGTCTCGACCTCGTCGCGATGGTCGTCGACGACCTCGTGGTCTGCGGTGCCGAGCCGCTCTTCCTGCAGGACTACATCGCGGTCGGTCGCGTCGTGCCCGAGCGCGTCGCGGAGATCGTCGCGGGTATCGCCGAGGGATGCGTCCAGGCCGGATGCGCGCTGCTCGGTGGCGAGACCGCCGAGCACCCGGGCGTGATGGCCGCCGACGACTACGACCTGTCCGCGACCGGCGTGGGTGTCGTCGAGGCCGAGAAGCTCCTCGGACCCGACCGTGTGCGCCCCGGCGACGTCGTGATCGCGATGGGCGCTTCGGGTCTGCATTCGAACGGTTACTCGCTCGCCCGCAAGGTCCTGCTCGACATCGGCAAGATGAGCCTGACGGCGCACGTCGACGAGTTCGGTCGCACCCTCGGTGAGGAACTGCTCGAGCCCACCCGCATCTACGCCAAGGACTGCCTCGCGCTCGCCGCCGAGACCGAGGTGCGCACCTTCTGCCACGTCACCGGTGGCGGTCTCGCCGCGAACCTCGCGCGTGTGATGCCCAAGGGGCTCGTGGCCGAACTCGACCGCACCACCTGGAGCCCCGCTCCGGTCTTCGGCCTCATCGCGCAGCGCGGACGGGTCGAGCGGGCCGAGATGGAGAAGACCTTCAACATGGGCGTCGGCATGGTGGCCATCGTGGCCCCCGAGGATGTCGATCGCGCTCTGGCGGTGCTCACCGCCCGGCACATCGACTGCTGGACGCTGGGCACGGTCCGCAAGGCGCAGGACGGCGCCGACGAGCGCGCGGTGCTGCTCGGAGATCATCCGCGCTTCTGACAGGCGCACGCGTCGCCCCCACGCGAACACGACGAAAGGCCGGTTCCCCCAGGAAAACTGGGAGACCGGCCTTTCGGTTACTGCCGTGTCGTGAACTCGGAAGTCACAGACTCGAAGGCCGAGGACGGAAACGAGCGCCGCCCGGCCTCGCGTCGAATGCCGACCACACCGACGGAGGGGGAGCCGAAAGATCGGCCTCCCCCTCCGTCGGAGAGTGATTCAGGTCAGCGACGCCAGTCGTCGTCGTAGTCGTCGTCCCATCCGGAACGTTGCTCGGCGAAGACTTCGTCCCGCTGCGAGTTGGTTGCTCCGCCAGACAGCTCTCGCTGGAGGCTCTCGAAGTCGGTGGACGGCGAGCTGTACTTGAGTTGCCGTGCAACCTTGGTCTGCTTTGCCTTAGCCCGGCCGCGGCCCATGGCCAACCCCCTCGCGCTTTGACGGGGCGGCCTGGGGAAAAGTGGCGGCCCCGGTGTGTTGAGTATTTTCCTGACGCCCACTTTAGCGTGGAAAGTTCGGTTGCGCCTCCACACACCCGGCTGGGCCGGTGTCCGTTACGCCTCATAACGACCCGACCTGCATGAATGCTGGTGAAATGTGATAAAGATGCCCTTCAGAACACCCCCGGGACGGCCCGGACGGTGCCGACTCGCACGCCGCCGCCGAACACCGGCGCGGACGAGAGCAAGGCCAGCCGTTCGGAGTCGAAGGTCGCGGAGCCCGCGGCGGTTCCCGAACCGAGGCGGTGGAGCAGGGCCGCGGTGAGCGGGAGGCGTGCCCGCTCGTGCCCGTCGTCGATCTTGAAAGCGAAGGATGTGCCGTCCGGCAGTGCACCGGCGTGGATTCCGTCGGCGCCCGCCTTGCACAGCAGGCCGCGCACCGCACGCATGAGCTTCAGGTCGTCCTTACCGGTGCCGGAGATGAGGAACGGATGCTCGCGCACCGCGTCGGCCACGGCGCGTTCGGGTGTGCCGGCCTCCGCCGTCGCCAGCCGCGAGTAGGCGCGGGCCAGATTGAACAGCGGGACGGGCACGATCGGCAGTCCGCAGCCGTCGATCCCGAGGTCGGTGTCCTCGATGTCGCCGGTCAGCTCGAGGATCGTCTCGGTCACCCACTGCTGCAGCGGGTGACCGCTGTCGGTGTAGCCGTCGGTGTCCCAGCCGTTCGCCGTGCACGCCGCGAGCATGGCCGCGTGCTTGCCCGAGCAGTTCATGTAGATCGACCGCGGTGTGCCTCCGGCGGCGAGCACCTCGGCGCGGGCGAGTTCGTTGCCGGGCAGGTCCGTCGGGCAGCGGAGATCGTTCTCGGTGAAGCCCGCGCCGGTCAGGAGCCGGTCGACGGCCTCCACGTGGTCGGCCTCACCTTCGTGCGAGGCCGTGGCGATCGCGAGTTCCGCCGAGTCGCGGGGAACGAAGCCGGCGCGCAGCAGCGCGACCGCCTGCAGGGGTTTGTTCGACGACCGCGGATAGATCGGCGTGTGTACCTCGCCCACCGAGACGAGCACTTCGCCGTCCGGGTCCAGGACGATCAGCGACCCGCGGTGGACGCATTCCCGGAAACCCGAACGCACCACCTCGACCAGTTCGACGCTCAACGGGCCTCTCCCTTCCGTGACCGACCCACGGAACCCTTCTGTGGTCGTCCCGCGAGGCGCCGGGCCTTGGCGACGACGCTCGGAGCGAGACCGGACTGCTGCTCGAGCATCGCGGCGACCCGCTCGTGGCCCCGCCCGGTGAACAGATCGCGCACCGTCGCTCCGTGGGAGGGGACGTGCTCGACGACGATCCGATCGCCCGCACCCACCGGTCCCTCGACGATCACCTTCAGGTACGCGCCGCAGTCGCCCCGGGCGGTGAACCGCGTGGCCCAGTCGCCCTCGTGCGAACGGATCGCGAAGGTGCGGCAGGGCGTGCGCGGCCCGGTCACCTCGAGGAGCAGACCGCCCTCACCGACACGCCACCGCTCACCGATGACGGCGTCGGTGGGGGAGAACCCGGCGACGTGCAGATTCTCGCCGAACCAGCCGATGGGCAGTTCGCGGTCGAGTTCGGTGCCCCAGCGCCGCGACTCGGCCTGCGAGAAGGCGTAGACGGCTTTGAAACGACCGCCGTGGTTGGCGGTGTCGCACTGGCGGTCGCCGGCCAGTCCGAGTTCGCCGACGTGCACCGGACCGTCCACGGGACGCTTGTCGATCGCGGTGACGGGATTGCGTCGCAGTCCGGTCTCGTGCAGCGTGTGCACGATGCAGGCCGCTGCGACGGTCCCCGAGGTGGCCGGCCGCATGCCGGCTGTATCGGCGGTCACCGGCCGCGCAATCGCTCGACCGCCGCCCTTCCTGCCTGGATGCCGTCGTCGGGCGGGATGGAGTCGGGGTCGATGGATGCCGCGCACGGCCCCGCGACGAGCGCCGTGTCGGGCGTGATGGTGCGCTTGACGAGCGCGAGCGCGATCGGCCCGAGTTCGTGGTGGTCGACGATCGTGCCGATCCGCCCGACCGTGCGGCCTCCCGCCGTGATGTCGTCGCCCGTCTCCGGTCGTCCGTCGGCCGAGCCGTCGAGATGGATCAGGACGAGGTGTCGCGGGGGCTTACCGAGATTGTGGACGCGCGCGACGGTCTCCTGGCCGCGGTAGCACCCCTTGTCGAGGTGGACGGCGCCGTACTGGTCGGGGCCACCGATCCAGCGGGCCTCGTGCGGGATGGTGCGTTCGTCGGTGTCGACACCGATGCGGGGACGGACCGCTTCGACGCGCAGAGCGTCGAAGGCCCAGCTGCCGGCGGGGCGTGCGCCTGCGTCTCGCAGCGCGGTGAAGGTCGCGGTGAGCGACTCACGCGGCACCAGAAGGTCGAAGGAGTGCTCGGTGGGCCACGGCATCCGGCGCACGAACCCGCCGGAGGGCAGAGCGACGGCCGCGTAGGGCTCGGTCGGCAACGAGTCGATGCCCAGCGCGGACAGCACGGCCGGGCTTCCGGACTCCGGCCCGAGCAGGCTCAGCATCGCGAGTTCGTTGCCGTCGCGGGGTTCGGCCTTCGCCCAGAACACCATCTTCTTCAGGAAGGCGAGCAGATCGGGTCCGCGATCGGCTTCGGTGTCGATCCACGTCACGCCGTCGAGGTCGGTCTGCACGAAATGGTGTTCGACGCGGCCGTTCGCGTCGAGGATGAGGTTCTCGGCGGAGGAACCCGCGGGGAGCGAGGCGATGTGCTGGCTGGTGATGGTGTGCAGCCAGCTCAGGCGTTCATCGCCGGGGACGGCGATGACGAAGCGGGTGGAACGATCGACCACCGCGGCTGCAGTGGACGCGGCACGCTGTTCGCCGAGCGGGTCGCCGTAATGCCAGGGAAGTCCGGCATCGGGCCCACCGGAGGGCGAGGCGACTGCGCCGGGAAGTGCGAGAAGGGCGCTTTCGGACACGATCGGAGACTCGGTCACGACACCAGTCTATGGGGAACCGGCCGGCAGGTCTGCCAGTGGCTAGGCTGAGCCCCATGGCTGAGCGGGTGCTGGTGACGCTGGACGGCGAGGTGAGGGATGCGGACGCACCCCTTCTGCACGCCGACGATTTCGGTGTTCTTCGTGGCGACGGGGTGTTCGAGACGTTGCTCGTGCGAGGCGGTCGGGCGTGTGCGCTCGAACTGCACCTTGCCCGCCTCGTGGCGTCCGCGGCCTCCGTGCAGCTGCCCGAGCCCGATCGCGACGACTGGCGGCTGGCCGTCGATGTGGCCCTCGAACAGTGGGGCGCGGAGCGGGAGGGTGTCCTGCGGCTGGTCTACACGCGTGGTCGCGAGGGCGGCGACACCCCGACGGCCTTCCTGCTCGTGACGCCGGTGGCCGAACGTGTCGCCACGGTCCGGCGCGACGGTGTGTCGGTGGTGACCCTGGAGCGGGGTTACTCGACAGACCTCGCGCAGAAGGCGCCGTGGCAACTTCTCGGCGCCAAGACGTTGTCGTACGCGACGAACATGGCGGCGCTGCGCCACGCCGAGGCGGTCGGGGCGGACGACGTGATCTTCGTCAGCGCCGAGGGTTCTGTGCTCGAAGGTCCGCGTTCGACCGTGCTCGTCGCGCGCGGACGGACGCTGGTCACACCGCCGCCGGAGCAGGGGATCCTCCCCGGTACCACGCAGCAGGCGCTGTTCGATCTGGCCGGTGAACAGGATTTCGCGGTCCGGTACGAGCCGTTGCGCCCGGCGGATCTCGTCGTCGCCGACGGGGTCTGGCTGATCTCGAGCGTGGCTCTCGCGGTGCGTGTGCACACTCTCAACGGGCACGCGCTGGTGTCACGTGTGCAGGAGGGCGAGATCGAGGGTCTCGTGAGCAAGGCGGTCGACGCCGCCAAGTGAACGAGGCGGTCGACGCCGCCGGGTGAGTGGCGGCGGGTGTCCGCTGCGCTGTTCCACCTCCGATGTGACGTGTGTCCGATGTGTCGGGCGACACGAACGTGTTCCACTGTCCGCAATCGCTACTACATTCGGTAGTAACAAGGCCGGGAGAAGTGCTACCGGCATGATTGTGCGAACGAGAACCGCAGCGTCGGCCCACGCTCGGATTCCCGTACCGACCCGGGCCTCACCTCGGAGTGGCAATGGACGTCTTGGATCTGTCCCGGTGGCAGTTCGGGATCACGACGGTGTATCACTTCATCCTCGTGCCGTTGACGATCGGCCTCGCGCCGCTCGTCGCGATCATGCAGACGATGTGGGTGGTCACCGGCAAGGACCACTGGTACCGCCTCACGAAGTTCTTCGGGAAGATGTTCCTGATCAACTTCGCGCTCGGTGTCGCGACCGGCATCGTGCAGGAATTCCAGTTCGGCATGAACTGGAGTGAGTACTCCCGCTTCGTCGGCGACGTCTTCGGCGCACCCCTCGCCCTCGAAGGCCTCGTCGCCTTCTTCATGGAGTCGACCTTCCTCGGCCTGTGGATCTTCGGCTGGACACGGCTGCCGAAACTCGTACACCTCGCGACCATCTGGCTCGTCGCGATCGGCGTGAACGCCTCCGCCTACTTCATCATCGCGGCGAACTCGTTCATGCAGCACCCGGTCGGGGCGGTCTACAACCCCGAGACCGGACGCGCCGAGCTGACGAGCATCTGGGAACTGCTCACCAACAACACCGCGCTCGCGGCCTTCCCCCACGCGGTCGCCGGCGGATTCCTCACCGCCGCAACCTTCGTCGCAGGCATCGGCGGCTGGTGGATGGTCCGCAACATGCGACGCGCCGCCGCGATCCGCGCCTCGGAACCCGAAGAGGCACAGAAGCTCGAGGACGACGCCCGCGGACTGTTCCGCCCCGCGACCCGCCTCGGGCTGATGGTGATGATCATCTCCGGCATCGGGCTGTTCGTCACCGGCGACGTCCAGGCCAAGCTCATGTTCGAGCAGCAACCGATGAAGATGGCCTCGGCCGAATCGCTGTGCCATACCGAGACCGATCCCAATTTCTCGATCCTCACCGTCGGCACGCACAACGACTGCGACGGCGTCGTCCACGTCCTCGACGTGCCGATCGTCCTCTCCTACCTCGCCCAGGGTGAATTCTCGGGCGTGACGCTGCAGGGCGTCGAGGATCTGCAGGCGCAGTACGAGGAGCAGTTCGGCCCCGGTAACTACAAGCCCAACCTGTTCGTCACCTACTGGTCGTTCCGCGCGATGATCGGCCTGGCCGCCGGTTCCGCGGCCCTGGCCCTGGCCGGGCTGTGGGTCACCCGCCGAGGCCGGGTACCCGATCAGAAATGGTTCTCGTGGCTGTCGCTGATCGCGATCCCCACCCCCTTCCTGGCGAACAGCGCGGGCTGGATCTTCACCGAGATGGGCCGGCAGCCCTGGGTGGTGCACCCCAACCCGACAGGCGTGGACATGATCCGGCTCACCGTCGACCAGGGCGTCTCCGATCACACCGCCGGCACGGTGCTCACCTCGCTGATCGCCTTCACCCTCGTCTACGCGGCACTCGGAGTCGTATGGTTCTGGCTCATCCGCAAGTACGCGATGGAGGGTCCGCAGGAACACGACGCCCAGCCGCCGGGTTCCGGCGACGACACAGACGACACGCAGCCGACACAGCTGTCCTTCGCGTACTAGGAGTGGGCGGACATGGGACTTCAGGAAATCTGGTTCATCCTCATCGCAGTGCTGTTCACCGGCTACTTCGTCCTCGAGGGGTTCGATTTCGGTGTCGGCATGCACTTCCCGGTGCTCGGGCGCGGCAGAACCGCCGAGGCCGACACCAGGCGCCGGGTGCTGCTCAACACGATCGGTCCGGTCTGGGACGGCAACGAGGTCTGGCTCATCACTGCGGGCGGTGCGCTGTTCGCGGCGTTCCCGGAGTGGTACGCGACCCTCTTCTCCGGTTTCTATCTCCCGCTGCTGCTGATCCTGCTCGCCCTGATCGTGCGGGTATGCGCCATCGAATGGCGCGGCAAGATCGACGACCCGGCCTGGCGTCGCCGCTGCGACTGGGGGATCATCTTCGGCTCGTGGGTCCCCGCAGTGCTGTGGGGCGTGGCGTTCGCGAACATCGTGCGCGGCGTGGCGATCGACGCCGACAAGCAGTACATCGGCGGCTTCTTCGACCTGCTGAATCCGTACGCCCTGCTCGGCGGGGCGACGACGGCGCTCGTCTTCGCCCTGCACGGTGCGGTCTTCATCGCGCTCAAGACCGAAGGCGAGGTCCGGACCGACGCCGTGGCGCTGTCGCGGAAGCTGGCCGTGCCCGCGGTCCTCGTGGCCGGCACGTTCGTGGTGTGGACACAGCTCGCCTACGGCAAGGGCTGGACGATCGCCCTCGTCGCCGTCGCGGCGGTCTCCCTGCTCGCGGTGGTCGCGCTGACCGTCGCCGAGCGTGAGGGCTGGGCGTTCGTGTTCACCACCGTGGCGATCGCCGCGACCGTGGTCCTGCTGTTCGCGTCGCTGTTCCCGAACGTGATGCCCTCGACGCTCGACCCGGCGTGGTCGCTCACGATCGAGAACGCCTCGTCGAGCCCGTACACACTGAAGGTCATGACGTGGGCCGCAGCGTTCATGACTCCGGTCGTCCTGGCCTACCAGGGCTGGACGTACTGGGTGTTCCGCCGGCGTCTGTCGACCGACCACATCCCGCACTCGATCGGATTGAAGATCGGCTCGAAGTGACGACGACGCACTCCTCCGTCCCTGCCGACGCCTCCGCGCGCCGGCGGGGACCGGTGGACCCGCGGTTGTGGCGCTACTCGGCCGCGGCTCGCGGATATCTCGTCCTGACGGTGGCCACCTCGGTGGTCGATGTCGTGATGGTCGTCGTCACCGCGCTCATGATCGGCCGGGTGCTCGCAGGTGTCATCACCACCGACGCCCGGTCGATCGCCGACTGGACGACCGAACTGGTGATCTTCTCCGCGGCGATCGTGGTGCGGGTCGCGGTGACGTGGTTGCAGTCGCGGTACGCGCACCGTTCCGCGACCCGCGTGGTCGCCGGACTCGAGCACGACGTCCTCGGTGCCGCAGCGAACCTGCCTCCGCGAGCACTCGATCCGCGACGCGACGAGATCGCGGTGGTCCTCACCCGCGGGCTCGACGGACTGAAGGACTATCTCACCGGCTACCTGCCGGCCCTGGTGCTGGCGGTGATCCTCACGCCGGTGACGATCGTCGTGATCGCCGTGCACGACCTCACCTCGGCGATCATCGTCGTGGTCACTCTCCCGCTGATCCCGATCTTCATGATCCTCATCGGCCTGCTCACCAAGGGCAAGGCCGACCGCACCCTGCGCGCGATGACCACCCTCTCGTCGCAACTGCTCGACCTGCTCGCGGGACTCCCGACACTGCGCGCACTCGGGCGCGAGAAGGGGCCCGCCGATCGCGTGCGCGAACTCGGCGACGAGCACCGCGCGACCACGATGTCGGCTCTGCGCGTGGCTTTCCTGTCCGGAACAGTGCTGGAATTCCTTGCCACGCTGTCGGTCGCGCTGGTCGCCGTGAGTATCGGTATGCGGTTGGTCTACGGATCGATGCCCCTCGAAGCCGGCATCATCGCGTTGATCCTCGCGCCAGAGGCCTACCTCCCACTGCGGACCGTCGGCAACAAGTTCCACGCCGCCGAGGACGGGATGGCCGCGGCCGACAAGGCGTTCGCCGTACTCGACTCGGCTCCGGGCGAGGTGCACCCGCGAGGCGAGTCCGCGAGAACGATCGGCACCGGCCGAGCGGAGATGTGCGAGATCGTCTTCGACGGCATGAGCGTCCCCGGACGCGGCGGGAACGCCCCGCACCGACTCGACGCGGTCTGCCGTCCCGGGAAGATCACCGCGCTCACCGGTGCCAACGGGGCGGGCAAGTCCACGGCCCTGCTGGCGCTGCTCGGTCTCGCCCAGCCGAGCGAAGGGGCCGTGACCGTCGACGGCCGGCCCGTCGTGGGCGACGAGGGCTGGTGGTCGCAGGTGGCGTGGCTCCCGCAACGACCGGTGCTGCTGCCGGGCACCCTCGCCGGCAATCTTCGGCTCACCGGTGTCGACCCGGACACCACCGACCTCGACGACGTCTGTGCGGCCACCGGTTTCGACAGCGTGCTCGCCGAACTCCCGGACGGCTGGGAGACCGTCGTCGGGGCGGGCGGCACAGGTCTGTCGCTCGGCCAACGGCAGCGGCTGGCGCTCACCCGCACCCTCGCCTCCTCGCGTCCGGTGCTGCTGCTCGACGAACCGACCGCCCACCTCGACGAAGACACCGAGGCCACCGTGCTCCACACACTGCGCGGTCTCGCCGCGGCCGGGCGGACGGTGGTGGTGGTCGCGCACCGCCCCACCCTGCTCGCCATCGCGGACGAGGTCGTCACCGTCCACGCGGCACCGATCACGGAGGTGACCCGATGAGGGCCGCGGAGGAATCCCGATGAAGGACCTGCGCCGCGCGATGGCCCTGCTCGAACTCGAACCGCGCCGGGTGCTGCTCGCCGTCCTCGCCGGTGTCGCGACCCTCGGCAGCGCGCTGCTGCTCGCCGGCCTGTCGGCGTGGCTGATCGTGCGCGCGTGGGAGATGCCCCCCGTCCTCGACCTGACCGTCGCGGTCGTCGCGGTACGGGCACTGGGCATCTCCCGCGGGTTGTTCCGCTACTTCGAACGTCTGGCGACGCACGAGACCGCTCTGCGCGGCACGACGTCGGCCCGGGCGAATCTCTATCGGCGACTCGCGGACGGCGATCCGGCCGCTGCCCTGGGCCTCGGTCGCGGCGATCTGCTCGCTCGCACCGGCGCCGACGTCGACGCCCTCGGTGACGTCGTGGTGCGCGCACTCGTGCCCATCGCCGTCGCGTCCGTGCTCTCCCTCGCGGCGGTCGCGACCGTCGCCGTCATCGCGCCCGCCGCCGGTGCGGTGCTCGCGGTGGCTCTGCTCGTCGCCGGGCTGCTCGCGCCGTGGCTGTCGGCACGCGCGGCCGCACGCGCGGACGCCGATGCGAACGCGGCCCGCACCCGGTTCACCGAGGACGCGGTCACGGTGCTGGACCACGCGGCGGAACTGCGGGTCGCGGGACGGCTGGATCCGCTCACCCGGCGGGCCCGCGCCGCGAACGTCGCCTCCGTCCGCGCCACCGACCGGTCGGCGGTCCCCGCCGCGTTCGCCGACGCCGCCGCACCCCTCGCCGTGGGGGCGAGCGTGCTCGGTGCCCTTCTCGTCGGCATCACGGTCTTCGGTTCCGGACCCGCGGCCATGAGCCCGACGACACTCGGCGTCCTCGTCCTGCTGCCCCTGTCGGCGTTCGAGGCCACCGCCGCACTGCCGGCCGCCGCGCAGACCCTCAACCGCGCACGCCTGGCAGCCCGTCGTATCACTGATCTGCTCGACCGCGCCGATCGGACGGTCCCGCACGGCACCGCACCGGCCCACGGCCCCGGCCGGCTGCGTGCGGAGGGGCTACGAGGTGGATGGCCCGGCGGACCGGCCACCGAACCGGTCGACCTCGACCTGCGGCCGGGTTGTCGCGTCGCGATCGTGGGCGGCAGCGGCAGCGGCAAGACCACCGTGCTCATGACACTCGCGGGGTTGCTCGACCCACGCCAGGGCACGGTGACCCTCGACGGTGTCGACCTCGCGGACATCGATCCCGGTGCGGTGCGCCGGCAGATCGGGTTCTTCGCGGAGGACGCCCACCTGTTCGACACGTCGATCCTCGAGAACCTGCGCGTGGCGCGGGGCGACGTGGACGAGACCGAGGCGTCGGCCGCCCTCGGGGCGGTGGGGCTGGGGGAGTGGGTGGACGGACTCCCGCAAGGCGTCCACACCGTTCTCGGAGCCGGGGCCCGCACGGTCTCCGGTGGGCAACGCCGTCGTATCCTGCTGGCCCGGGCCCTGCTGTCGCCCGCGCGGATCCTGTTGCTCGACGAACCCACGGAGCATCTCGACGACGAGAGCGCGGAGCGGCTGCAGCGGCTCCTCCTGGACCGGGATGCGTGTCTGGTCGGACCCGAACGCAGTGTCGTGGTGGTCACCCACCGCCTACCCGCGGACACGGCCGCCGACCTGGTCGTTCGCGTCGAGAAAAATCCGTTGCACAGCTCCTCGGGCGAGGCGTAATTTCGCAGGTACACGAGGAAGGAGGTGGTCTGGAAGTGAGTGATATTCGGACGCGTGAGGTGGCTACCCGCTAGCTGCTTGCCGACGACGGAATTCACCGACCGCGTGCGGCTGGCGAATCCCAGGTAGTCACCCGGCCCCCGAGTTCCCGGTCCGTCCGATCGGGACCGCCGAGATGCGAAAGAGATCCGTCCGGCGGTGCGGCTCGGGGGCTGTCCGCGTCTCGGGCGAGGTCGGCATTCCGGGTGTGCAAGATCATCCGTTGTGGGTACCCCGAGGGGGTGCCGGTACTTCAAAAAGCTCACGATTCGTTGAAATTACGCACGTCACCGGGGATTTTCTTCTCGTCCGCGATCATCGCGCTGCTCTTCGTCGTAGTGACGATCGCCTTCACCGACAGCGTCGACTCGATCTTCAGTACTGCGTCCAGCTGGATCATGACGAATCTCGGATGGTTCTACATCCTGGGCGTCACGACCTTCCTGCTGTTCCTCGTCGGAATCGCCTTCACTCACTACGGCCGGGTCCGGCTCGGCGGTGACGACGAACGGCCGGAGCACTCGACCCTGGCGTGGTTCGCCATGTTGTTCGCAGCCGGTATCGGCACCATTCTCATGTTCTGGGGCGTGGCAGAACCGATCTCGCACTTCGCGAACCCACCCATGCAGGACGTCGAGCCGCAGTCGGTGGAAGCTGCGGAAGAGGCCATGGGCTTCGCGCTCTACCATTTCGGGCTGCACACCTGGACCATCTTCGCGCTGCCCGGCCTGGGCTTCGGCTACTTCATCTACAAACGGCACCTGCCGCCGCGCGTCAGCTCGATCTTCGCGCCCCTGCTCGGGGGCCGTATCTACGGTCCCATCGGCAAGACCATCGACGTCGTGGCGATCATCGGTACGATCTTCGGGGTCGCGACCTCGGTCGGCCTGGGCACCCTGCAGATCAACGCCGGTCTCGCGCAGCTGTTCGACATTCAGGAATCCGGGATCATCCAGATCGCGCTCATCGCGGTCGTGACGGTGATGGCCGGTATCTCGGTGGCTCTCGGTCTCGACAAGGGCATCAAACGTCTGTCCAACATCAACATCGGCATGGCCGTGATGCTGCTGGTCTTCGTGCTCGTCACCGGTCCGAGCCTGTTCCTGCTCGAAGGCATGATCGAATCGGCCGGCATCTACGCCGAGGCCCTGCCGCGGCTGGCGTTCTGGACCGACACCTTCGCCGACTCCGGCTGGCAGAACACCTGGACGGTCTTCTACTGGGCGTGGACCATCACGTGGTCGCCTTTCGTCGGTATCTTCATCGCCCGCATCTCCCGAGGCCGGACCATCCGCGAGTTCGTCGGCGGTGTCCTCGGTCTGCCCGTGCTGTTCTCGGTGATCTGGTTCAGCATCTTCGGGATGGGCTCGTTCCACATCGAACTCGAGGGCAACGGCGGTCTCGTCGAACGGGTCGTGGACGACGGCGACATCCCGGGTGCGCTGTTCGAGTTCCTCGGAAACTTCCCGCTCACCGGACTGGTCTCGGGGATCGCGATCATCCTGGTGGTGATCTTCTTCGTGACCTCGGTGGACTCGACCGCCATGGTGCTCGACATGATGGCCTCCGGCCACGAGGAGAAGGCGCCCATCCACCAGCGTCTGTTCTGGGCGGTGCTCATGGGCCTGGTCGCCGCGACCATGCTCGTCGCGACCGGCAAGGACGGCCTGGACGCACTTCAGCAGGTCATCACCGTGGTGGGTCTGCCGTTCTTCGTGATGGGCTTCGTCATGATGTACAGCCTCGTGCGCGGTATCCGTGAGGACCTCGGCGAACGGCCGGAACCGGTCACCCGGCAGTGGCCGGAGGTGCGGTCCGCCGAAGACCTCGAGGCGGCCGAGGAACTACCGGCCCCCGAGGTCGTCGTCCGGACGCGGGCCATCCCCGACGAGAGCGGGGACGACGGAACCGATGCCGAGGATGCCGGCATCGCGAAGGTACACGCGGACGAACTCGAGGCGCTCGGAGCGCAGGGGAGCGGCGCGCATGCACGGGAAAACCAGGGCACGACGGCCCTGAAGGACGACTGACAGGAGCGGGCCGGGCCGCCCCGTCGGGGATCAGGCCCGGTCGGCCCGGTCGGAGGGAAGAGGCTCGATCAGCCGATATGGCGTGACAAGCGGGCGGACATCCGGGGCTTCAGCTCGCCGTCGGCGGTGACGCGCTCCTCGACGTAGGCGAGATCGCCACCCTCGACGATGCCGTAGAGGCGCTTCGCTCCGCCGACGACCTCACCGGACTTGGTGCGGATCACCACGTCGGTCGCCAGCTCCCACGAGGACTGCGTGAGGGCGGTGCCGTAGAACAGCTCGACGACGCCGGAGCTGTGCGTCAGCAGCAGTTCGAGCGTCTCGGGATCGTCGCTGTCGGGTGCGCCCGTTCCGGACACACGCCAGAAGCCGCTCTCGCGCCGATCCTCGCCCGCATAGGCACCCGATTCGTCGAGACGCCACGAACGCGCCTCCCACACGAGATACGGGCCGCCGTTGTGCGCGACGGTGATCTGCTGACCGAACGGGTAGTCGCCGGTCTCGGGATCGTTGGCTTCGCCCTCGCCGCGCCACACCCCGACCAGCGGCAGGACGGCGAGGAGGGCGGGGTTCAGGTCGGGGCCGAGCCGCAGGTTCGCGGTGTCCTCGGCGCCCGGGAGCCCGGACAGGACGGGGATGTTCAGCTCGGCGGTGACGCGAGCGCGTTCGGCGGCGCGGGCGATCGCCTCGTCGCCGCTACGCCGCGTACCGTCCGATCCGCCGTTCGTCACGATCCGTCGGAGACGACACGGTAGATGGTGTAGAGCGCAAACCAGGTGATGAGCAGCGCTGCGGCGACCAGCAGGATTTCGAAGAAGATGACCACGCGGTCATTCTAGACGGCGGCTCTTCCGGTACGACGAAGGGCTCCGCTCCTGATGGAGCAGAGCCCTTCGTGAGTGTTCCGGTCGTGCTACTTCGTGACCGTCACATCGACGTTGTGCACGCCGGGAGCGGTGGGGCTCACGGTGGAGGTGCCGTTGCCGGAGCTCGACAGAGCGCGGATCTTCCAGTCGCCGGGGGCGGCGAAGAAACGGAAGTCGCCGGTCGCCGAAGCGACGACCTCGGCCGTGAACTCGTCGGTGCCGTCGAGCAGGCGCACGAACGCGCCGCCCACGGGCTCACCGTCGGCGTTCAGGACGCGGCCGGTGATGACCGTCTCCTTCTCGGTGTCCACGCCGGCGGGCAGGGTCTGGGTCTGGACGGGTGCTCCACACATGTTCAGTTGACCTCCAGTTCGATCGGGGCGCCGACGAGCGAGCCGTACTCGACCCAGCTGCCGTCGTAGTTCTTCACATTCTGCTTGCCGAGGATCTCCTGCAGCACGAACCAGGTGTGGCTCGAGCGCTCACCGATACGGCAGTAGGCGATGGTCTCCTTGCTGTCGTCGAAGCCCTTCTCTGCGTACAGCTTCTCGAGTTCCTCGTCGGACTTGAAGGTGCCGTCCTCGTTGGCGGTGGTGCTCCACGGGATGTTGATGGCACCGGGGACGTGGCCGCGCTGCTGCGCCTGCTCCTGCGGCAGGTGGGCCGGAGCGAGGATCTTGCCGGAGAACTCGTCGGGCGAACGCACGTCGACGATGTTCTTGGTGCCGATCGAATCGATGACCTCGTCGCGGAAGGCGCGGATGGAGTAGTCGGGCTCGGCGGCCTTGTATTCGGTGGCCGGACGGGTGACCTCGTCCTTCGACAGCGGACGGCCGTCGAGCTCCCACTTCTTGCGGCCGCCGTCGACGAGCTTGACGTCCTGGTGGCCGTACAGCGTGAAGTACCAGTAGGCGTACGCCGCGAACCAGTTGTTGTTTCCGCCGTACAGCACGACCGTGTCGTCGTTCGCGATGCCCTTGCGCGAGAGGAGCTCGGAGAACTGCTCGCGGTTCAGGAAGTCGCGGCGGACGCGGTCCTGCAGGTCCTTGCGCCAGTCGAGCTTGACGGCACCTTCGATGTGGCCACCGTCGTAGGCGCTGGTGTCCTCGTCGACCTCGACGAAAACGGTCTTCGGCGCGTGGAGGTTCTGCTCTGCCCAGTCTGCGGAGACCAGGACATCGGAGCGAGCCATGGGTGTTCCTTTCGGTGAGGGAATCGGGAGGTTTGCGGGACCGGAACCCGGGCGGGCTCCGTGCCGGTGGAGGTGAGGGTGTCGAGTCCGGTGACCGCCGGTCAGGCGGGCACGCGACGCATCCGAGCGACCAGCGGGTGGATCCGGCAGCCGAGACACACGCCGAAGGCGGCGTTGAGCAGTGCCGCGAACAGCGCGAAGCCGGCCGCCACCGAGCCCACGACGATCGCGCCGGCGAAGAACGCGACGGTTCCGACGAGGGCGAAGACGAATCCGACGAGCTGCGCGAACCGCAGCGGCTCCACCGGCTCGGTCTCGATCGGAGCACCGAGGCGGGGAGCGACGAGCCGCGCGAACAGTGCACCGTACGGGCTGCGTCGCGGGCCGAGTGCCGCTCCGAGAGCGAACACGATCGTCTGCAGGGCCAGGAGTACGGATGCAGCGACGGGAGAGAAGGCGGCGACGATCAGGACGACGACGAGGACGCCGGTCGTGATCCACGCCGCGAATCGGGGGCCGCGCACGTCGACCTGCCGTCCGGGCGTGCCGGAAGTGGATACGGACATGGAGAAGCTCCTGCTGGATTCTGATTCGCTGGGCGGAGGCGACGTACTACCGCGGGGCGACGTATCGGTGGAAGCGGCGTCAGCCGCAGCGTCGGGACGAACCCGCCGACACGTTCAGCAGGGACAACAACAGCCACCGAGGCGGCACAGATCGACTGCGCGGCGTCGGGTGAGCATCAGCTCGTGGCGGTTCTGCACGCGAGGGAGTTTAACCCACGTCACCGTGGTTGGGGGACCCCCGGGATCACAACGACGCGAGTGCTGTGCGCAGGTCGTCGGCCGTCGGAACGCCGGACGCGCGGAACCGCTCGCGCCCGTCGCCGTCGAAGACGAACGTGGTGGGCAGCGAGAGGACTCCGAGTTTCCGTGCCAGGGCGGGATTTTCGTCGAAATCGAGCTCGACCTCGCGGGCCGGGCCGCCGGCGCGGTCCAGAACCTGCACGACGACACGCCGCACCGCCGCGCACGGTCCGCACCAGGGTGCGGAGAAGTGCAGGACCACCGGAACACCGTCCCCGATTCCTGCCGTGGCGAGCGCGGGATCGAGTTCGTGGGTCCCGGCCGGTGCGTCGACGCCGACGGCGCGGAGTCTGCCGGAACGGGTGCGCAGGGCCGTGCCCACCACCAGTGTGGCGACTGTCACGACCATGAGGACGATCACTGCGATCATGCCGGGCTCTGCACCTCCTGCAGATCGATGACGGCGTCGCGGGCCTCACCTTCGATGACGATCCGGGAGCCGCGCGCCTCGACGAAGGTGGGCCGGACTCCGAACGGCAGATTCTGCGGTTCGATCGTCGTCGTGAACAGTCCCAGCACCGCCGGTTTCAGGATGTCGGGCACCGAGAAATCGGCGCGCCCCTCGGGGCCGAAGTAGAGATCCGACGCGACGATGTGGACGCGGTCGCCGTCGAGCACCAGATCGGCCTGGACGCTGACCGTGGCCTCCACCGGTCCGACGGGCACCGTTCCGGTGAGGACGACCCCGCCGGCCGTCGTCGGCCCGGAGCCACCGGATCCGCCCGTGCCGTCGGACTTGTTCGCCGGCGGAGCGGAAACCTGCAGGTCGGGGATGCCGTAGAGCTGTCCTAGTTCGGTGGCATCGAGCATGACCCGGCCGTACAGCAGGTCGACGGGCACGGTCCGGATCGACCCCTCGAGCAGTTCGCCGGCCTCGGCGTGCGCACCGATCAGATTGGCCTCGACGGTGATGTCCCCGAGCAGATCGGTGTGGACGTTGTCGGCCACGATCTCGACGTTCTCGTAGTGACCGTTGCGGGCCTGGAGGAGGAAGGGGAACCCGTGGATGGTCACCGCCGGATCGGATTCGAGAACGCCACCCTCCCGCAGCGCACGCGAGACGCGGTATTCCGACCACGCCGCCGCGCCGAAATCGGCGAGGACCGCGAGTCCGAGCAGGACTACGAGACCGAAGATCAGTTTGCGCACGCCCACCATTGTGTCGGATGCGCCGGAGGCCGGACCGGGCCCGTCCGCTCGGAGGCCGTTCACGGAATTGTCGTGCTTACATAGCGGTAACAATCGGGGCGTTACCCTGTTGCACGACGTTGACGACCCCTATCCGCGCTGGTCGCGCGAAGAACTGGAGGCCCGGTGGAGCTGCTCCTTCTGACCTCCGACCCGAATCCGGATGCGGTCCTGCCGTCCCTCACGCTGCTCCCGCATTCGGTCAGGCCGGCTCCCACAGAAGTATCGTCGCTGCTCGAAGCAGGTTCCGCGGACATCGCGATCGTCGATGCCCGCACCGATCTCGCGGCAGCGCGAGGGCTGTGCCGGTTGCTGGGCAGCACCGGCTCGGCCGTGCCGGTCGTCGCTGTGCTCACCGAGGGCGGACTCGTGGCCGTCAACCCCGAATGGGGACTCGACGACATCCTGCTGTCCACCACGGGACCGGCCGAGCTCGATGCACGCCTGCGGCTGCTGATCGGCCGCTCGGGAGTCGCGGTGGGGCCGGAGAACACGGGCAAGATCACCCTCGGCGAACTCACCATCGACGAGGGCACCTACACCGCCCGCCTGCGCGGACGTCCGCTCGACCTCACGTACAAGGAGTTCGAGCTCCTCAAGTACCTCGCCCAGCACGCGGGCCGGGTGTTCACCCGCGCCCAGCTGCTGCAGGAGGTCTGGGGGTACGACTTCTTCGGTGGCACCCGCACCGTCGACGTCCACGTCCGGCGCCTGCGCGCGAAGCTCGGCCCCGAGCACGAAGCGCTGATCGGAACCGTCCGCAACGTCGGCTACAAGGCGGTGCGTCCGTCCACCAGGGCCGGCAAGGGCGGCACTGTCACTCCCGACGTCGACGACGACGATGTGGACGACACGCTTCTCGACGACCCGCGGATCCCGCATTCCGGCGCGGGGGACACCGGCGCAGGGGACTCCGGGGCACAATTCGTTCCGTGAGCACCGATACGGAATTCGTCGACCTCCCGTCCGCCGAGCAGGCCGAAGCCGTGCGCGCCGTGTTGTCCCGGGCAACACAGGCCGACGGCACCGCGCCCATCTCCGAACAGGCGGTACATTCCCTCGGCCGGGAAGGCTCGGCCCGGCATCTCGTCGCGCTCGCGGACGACGGTGCCGTGACCGGCTACGCGAACGTCGTGCCTGCTCAGGACGGTCATCCCGCGATGGCGGAGATCGTCGTCGACCCGTCGCGGCGCGGCCGTGGACTGGGCCGCGAACTCGTCGGACGTGCACTCGCCGAAGGTGGCGACGGCACCCGTGTCTGGGCGCACGGCGATCTGCCTGCCGCGCAGGCGGTGGCGCGACATCTCGGTCTGACGGGAGTGCGCGAACTCCTCCAGTTGCGTCGCCGGCTCACCGAGGACGATCTTCCCGCTCTCGAGGTCCCCGAGTCGGTGCAGTTGCGCACCTACGGCGGCCCGGAAGACGACGCCGAACTGCTCCGTGTCAATGCCGCGGCGTTCGAATGGCATCCCGAACAGGGCCGCTGGACGGCCGCCGACGTGGAGGAACGCCGACGCGAGTCGTGGTTCGATCCCGAAGGTCTGTTCCTCGCGTTCGACCCCGCCGAGCGCGATCGACTGCTCGGCTTCCACTGGACCAAGGTGCACCCGGCCACCGCATCCGACCCGGAGCTCGGCGAGGTCTACGTGGTGGGCATCGACCCGTCCGCCCAGGGCCGTGGGCTCGGTCGCCTGCTCACCCTCGCGGGTCTGCACTACCTCCGCGATCGCGGTCTGCCCGGAGTCCTGCTCTACGTCGAAGGCGACAACACCGCGGCGCTGAACACCTACGGCAAGCTCGGCTTCGAGCGGTTCCACGTGGATGTCGCCTACGCCCGGAAGTGAACACCTCCGTTCCCCACGAAGGTGAACACCGCCCACCCGACACACCGGATCCGGGTGAAGTTCGAGTGATGGTCGCAACACCATCGCCAGGTGTATCCGGCGTGTTCATCCCGCGTTAACCTACGGTCGTCCGAGTGTCCACCGATTCCTCCTACCTTCTCTAACGGGTCGAGTACTGCCGACCCGGCGCCGGCACGGCCCGCGCCACGATGCCGCCGCCGTTCGGCGCCGCGGTCGTGTGAAGTTACTTCCGGAGGAGAACAGGTGAACCTCAAGCGCAATGGCGCCCTGCTCGGTGTTGTGGCCGCGGGAGCCCTCACGCTCGCTGCGTGCGGTAGCGACAACAACGCCGGATCGGTAGACGTCGACGCGTCCGCGTCCGCCGCGGCCTGCGACGGCAAGTCCAACCTCTCGGGTGCGGGCTCGTCGGCGCAGAAGAACGCGATGGACCAGTTCGTCTCCACCTACATCGCCGTGTGCTCCGAGAAGGACGCGACCGTCAACATCGCGTACAACCCCACCGGTTCGGGTGACGGCCGCACGCAGTTCATCGCGAACCAGATCGACTTCGCCGGTTCGGACTCGGCCATCAAGGACGAGCAGGCAGCGCAGGCCGCCGAGCGTTGCGCCGGAAACCCGGCATGGAACCTGCCCCTGGTCTTCGGCCCGGTCGCGCTGGCCTACAACGTCGAGGGTGTCGACGATCTCGTGCTCGACGCCGAGACCGCCGCCAAGATCTTCAACGGCTCGATCACCAAGTGGAACGATCCGGCCATCGCTGCGCTCAACGAGGGTGCCGCGCTGCCGGACGCGAACATCACCCCGATCGTCCGCTCCGACTCGTCGGGCACGACGGACAACTTCCAGCAGTACCTGGAGACCGCCTCGAACGGTGCCTGGACCAGCGGGGCCGGTTCCGACTTCACCGGTGGTGTCGGGGAGGGCGCGAAGGGCTCGGCGGGTGTCGCGCAGGCCGTCTCCGGTTCGCCCAACTCGATCACCTACGTCGAGAAGTCCTTCGCGGACCAGAACAACCTGAGCATCGCGAAGATCGACAACGGCTCCGGCCCGGTCGACCTGAACGAGGAGACCGCCGGTAAGGCCATCGCGGGTGCCGAGTTCGTGCCGTCCTCCGAGGGCGACCTCACCCTCGACCTGTCGTCGATCTTCGGCAGCACCGAGGAAGGTGCGTACCCGCTCGTGCTGGCCACCTACGAGATCGTGTGCTCCGGCGGCTACGATGCCGACACCGCGGCCGCCGTCAAGTCGTTCCTGATCTCCGCTGCCAACGAGGGCCAGGAAGGTCTGTCCGAGCAGGGCTACGTCCCGCTGCCCGACGCCTTCAAGAGCCGCCTCACCGAGTCGATCGACGCCATCGCCGCCGGATGACCGCGAGATCGCCCGGTCCCGAGTGACCGAGCGATCATCGACCCGCCCGTTCCTGACGAATACGCTGAGAAGGATTGCGAGCGCACATGAGTGACGCGCACAACACGTCGGTTCCCATCGCGGCCGACGAACCGACCCGCTCAGGAACGGGCGGTGTCACCGGCATCACGGAGGACACGATCAGCACCCCATCCCCATCCCCGGACCAGGCACGCAAGACCGTCGTGCGGCCGGGAGACCGAATCTTCAGCTCACTGGCATCGGGCTCCGCCGTCCTGATCTCGGTGATCATCGGCGCGATCGCGGTCTTCCTGGTCTGGCGCGCCGTCCCGGCCCTGCAGCGCAACCAGGTCAACTTCCTCACCAGCCGCGAGTGGATCACGCAGGACATCGCCGACATGGCGTTCGGTGTCCTCGATCTGTTCCAGGTGACGGTGCTCGTCTCGTTCTTCGCGCTGTTCCTTGCCATGCCCGTCGCTCTGGGCATCGCGATCTTCCTCACCTCCTACTGCCCCGATCGGCTCCGGAAACCGCTGGCGTACGTCATCGATCTGCTCGCCGCGGTCCCCTCGATCGTCTACGGCCTGTGGGGGATGCTCGTCCTCGCCCCGTTCCTGCGCCCCGTGGCGGAATGGCTCAACACCAATCTCGGCTGGTTCCCGCTGTTCGCCACAGGCAGCGGCTCCATCGTGGGCGGCGGAACGATCTTCACCGCCGGCATCGTCCTCGCCGTGATGATCCTGCCGACGATCGCCGCGGTCAGCCGCGAGGTGTTCGTCCAGACCCCGGTGGCCCACATCGAAGGCGCTCTCGCGCTCGGTGCGACCCGCTGGGAGGTCGTGCGGACGACCGTCATCCCGTTCGGCAAGTCCGGCTACATCAGCGGATCGATGCTCGGCCTCGGCCGCGCGCTCGGCGAGACGATGGCGCTGTACCTCATCCTGCGCACCACCTCGCAGGCGTTCTCCTGGTCGCTGTTCGACGGCGGCGCGACGATCGCATCCAAGATCGCGCTCGGCTACGCCGAATTCAACAACGACATCCAGGCGGGTGCGTACATCGCCGCCGGCCTCGTGCTCTTCGTGCTCACCTTCGTGGTCAACGCCGCCGCGCGCATGATCGTCGCAGGAAAGAAGGACTGATCCATGTCGACCACCACGCTCACCTCTCCGGTCAAGACCCCGGCCTTCCAGCGTGTCAGCGGACGTCGCCGCGCGAAGGACACCGCAGCCACGGTGCTCGTCACCCTCTCGGTCGTCGTCGCGCTGATCCCGCTCGCCTGGGTGCTGATCACGGTCGTCGCCAAGGGTCTTCCCGCGCTCGTGTCGCCGACCTGGTTCACGCACTCGCTGAGCGGACTGACGTCCTCGTCGATGGGCGGCGGCGTCTACCACGCTCTGGTCGGCACCCTCCTGCAGGGACTCGTGTGTGCGATCATCTCGATCCCACTCGGCGTCTTCGTGGCGATCTACCTCGTCGAGTACGCCGGCAAGTCCCGGCTCGGCCGGATCACGACGTTCATGGTCGACATCCTCAGCGGTGTCCCCTCGATCGTCGCGGCGCTGTTCATCTACGCCCTGTGGGTGTCGACCTTCGGCATGCCGAAGTCGGGTTTCGCGGTCTCGCTCTCGCTCGTGCTGCTCATGGTTCCGGTGGTCGTGCGCAGCACGGAGGAGATGCTCCGCATCGTCCCGCAGGATCTGCGCGAGGCGTCCTACGCCCTCGGTGTGCCCAAATGGAAGACCATCGCGCGCATCGTGCTCCCCACCTCGCTCGCCGGCATCATCACCGGCATCATGCTCGCCCTCGCCCGCGTCATGGGTGAGACGGCGCCGCTGCTGATCCTCGTCGGCTACGCGCCCTTCATCAACTTCGGACTGTTCGGCGGCGAGCAGGGCACCCTCCCGGGCGTCATGGTCGCCGAGATGAACAACCCCACCGCCGCCGGTTCGCAGCGCATCTGGGGTGCCGCACTCACCCTGATCCTGGTCATCGCGATCCTCAACATCGCCGCCAAGTTGATCAGCCGGTACTCGCAGGTCGGCAAGAAGTAGTCCGCAGACTTTTTCTCACATCGATACACCAGTAGGGAGCCGGTAATGGCCAAACGTCTGGACCTCAAGGACGTCAACATCTACTACGGCAAGTTCCACGCCGTGGCCGACGTGACCCTGTCCGTGCCGCCGCGGAGCGTGACCGCCTTCATCGGCCCGTCCGGTTGCGGCAAGTCCACCGTGCTGCGGTCGCTCAACCGCATGCACGAGGTGACCCCCGGCGCCTATGTCGAGGGCTCGGTCCTCCTCGACGGTGAGGACATCTACGATCCGAACGTCGACCCGGTCGGCGTCCGCAAGACGATCGGCATGGTCTTCCAGCGGCCCAACCCGTTCCCCACGATGTCGATCCGCGACAATGTCGTGGCCGGCCTCAAGCTGCAGGGTGTGCGCGACAAGAAGACGCTCGACGAGATCGCCGAGAAGTCGCTGCGCGGCGCCAACCTGTGGAACGAGGTCAAGGACCGCCTCGACAAGCCGGGCGGCGGCCTGTCCGGCGGTCAGCAGCAGCGTCTGTGCATCGCCCGCGCGATCGCGGTGCAGCCCGACGTGCTGCTCATGGACGAACCGTGCTCGGCGCTCGACCCGATCTCGACGCTGGCCATCGAAGACCTGATCGGTGAGCTGAAGAAGGACTTCACCATCGTCATCGTCACGCACAACATGCAGCAGGCTGCGCGCGTGAGCGACCAGACGGCGTTCTTCAACCTCGAGGCGACGGGCCGCCCCGGCGGTCTGGTGGAGATCGACGACACCGAGAAGATCTTCTCCAATCCCAGCAAGAAGGCCACCGAGGACTACATCTCGGGCCGTTTCGGCTGAGCCTGCCCCGACGTGCGAGACCCCGACCGGATTCGTCCGGTCGGGGTCTCGTCGGTTCGGAAGGTCGGTGACTCGAAGGTCAGTGACTCTCGGGGTAGACGGTCAGGCTGTCGACCTTCTCGACGAGCTGACGGATCTCCTCCTCGGTGGGGAGCTTGCCGGTCACGAGGAAGATCACCCGGCGACCCACCTCGACGGCGTGATCGGCGAAGCGCTCGTAGTAGCGGCCGAGCAGGGTGACGTCGACGGCCGCGGCGACGCCGTGCTCCCATTCGCGGTCCATGAGAACGGTGAACAGGTGACGATGCAGGTCGTCCATCGCCTCGTCCTCGTGGTGGAGGCGGGCGGCACGGGCGGGATCGCGGGTCTCGAGGATCTCGCGGGTCGCGGCACCGAGAGCCACCGCGATCCGTCCCATCTCGGCGAAGTACCCCTTCACCTCGTCCGGGAGCACATGATTGGGGTGACGCCGGCGGGTCGCCTTCGCGATGTGCAGTGCGAGCGCACCCATGCGATCGATGTCGGCCACGATCTGGATCCCGCTGACCACGGCACGCAGGTCACCGGCGACCGGACCCTGCAGCGCGAGAAGCTGGAACGCCTTCTCCTCGCAGATCGCGCCGAGTTCGGTGATCTTCTCGTGCTCGTCGATCACCTGCTCGGCGAGAGCGAGATCGGCTTCGAGAAGAGCTCTGGTGGACCGCTCCATCGCGGTTCCGGCGAGTCCGGCCATCTCCCCGAGGAGATCGCCGAGCTCGCCCATCTGTTCGTTGTAGACGACGCGCATAATGGCACAGCCTACGACCTCGACCGGTCCGAACGGCGAGCATCGTATGAACCGCAGGTGAACGGCATCGGCCGAACAGTGGCCTCTACGTGCACAGATCGTCGGCGGCGTTGGTGATCGCGAGATCCGCGGGAAGCTCCACCGACGACTCCGACCGGGTCTGGATCTTCATCGGGGCGAGCGGCGTGCCTGCCGGGGTCGGAGCGACGACCGTGCCGTCGAAGCTGGTGCCCAGGACGATCTCCACGATGCTGCCGAGCTGGGCGGACGGGGGAGCTTCCTGTAGGACCGCCCCGGGGAAGGCCGAGGCGACGGTCGCGGCATCGGCTTCCTGCCCCGCACCGAAGCGGATCACGGTCTGGGTGCTCGTGCCCGAGGCGTAGTTGCCGATCGAGTACACGGGGAAACCGTAGGCGGCGACGGTTTCCGCGGTCCGGTTCGCCAGGCCGGAGACACCGGAGGCATTCGAGACCTGCACCGACACCGACGAGGGATCGACGGCGAGCTGTGCCGGCAGAGGTTCGGCGGGTGCGGGTGCGGTCTCCTCCGGCACGTCCTCGCGTTTCTCACCCGGCAGGGGCAGGTCGTCGATGATGGCGGTGAAGATCGCCTCGATGTCGTCCGTCCGGGGAATCTCGTTGCCCCAGTCGTTGGTGCCGGCGGTGGGGATGGTGAGGAAGGACACCGCGCCGGCCTCGACGTTCTGCATCGAACGCCCGAGTTTGACGAGCGACTCGGTGTTGACGTTCTCGACGAAGGTCGCGCGGGTGAAGGCGCCGATGAATCCGTTGAGCTTCCCGGGATCGAACAACACCTTGTTCGACAATGTCGAACGCAGCAGCGACGACAGAAACTTCTGCTGCCGGCTGATCCGGCCGTAGTCGCTGTTGCCCTCCGAATCGATCTTGCGGGCGCGGACGTAGTCGAGTGCGCGTTTCCCGTCGAGCGTGTGGGTGCCGGGTGTCTCGATGAGGGGACCGAGCTCGTTGTCGATCAACGGTATGGGGGTACACACCTCGACCCCACCGATCTCGTCGACCATGGATTCGAAGCCCGCGAAGTCGATGCCCACGAAATGACCGATCTTCAACCCGGAGATCTTCTGGATCACCTTGACCAGACACTTCGGCCCGCCGAGCGCGTACGTCGCGTTGAGCTTGTCGCCTTCGGCGGCCGGATACAGTTCGGAATCGTAGTCGCCGGTCGCGCTGTCCCATCCGCGGCATACCGGGCGTTCCACATCCAGATCGCGGGGGAACGACACCGCGACCACGCGGCTGCGATCCGCGGGGATGTTGACGAGGATGACGGTGTCGGCACGAGCGCCCTCGGCGTCGTCGACGGTTCCGGCTCCGATCGCACCGCTGGCGCCGGCGCGGGTGTCGGTGCCCACGATCAGATAGGTCTCGTCGCCCGTCTGGCCGATCGGGTCGACGATGTCGTCCGATTCGGTGTCCAGTGCGGCGATCTGGGAGAAGCCTGCCTCCGTGGAACGGAGGTATCCCCACACCGCACCGTTGCCCAGCAGCGCCAGGACCGAGACGAAGGCCACTGCCGCTCGCACCGCGAACCGGAGGCGTTTCCGCTTGCGTTGCTTGCTCTGAGCGAGACGGCCGAGGGTGCCACTGCCCACCGGTCGGGGCAGCGCGGCGTTGTGTGCCTTCTCGTCGTGCTCGTCCTCGACGGGCGGACGGTCGTCCACGGAAGGAACCGCGTCGATCTTGACGGTCGGCTGTTCATCCACGACCGGCGGTTTCTGTCGAGGAGGTGGTGACTGCGACGCGCCGACGGGAGGTGCCGGTCGCGACTCCGCCTGAGGCACCGCTCGCGACTCCGCCTGAGGCACCGCTCGCGGTGGTGGCGCCGGGGCCGCGTGGGACGGAGGGCCGGTCATACGATCCGGTGCCTGGGCGCGCGGCGGGAGGGGATTCTCCGGTGGCCGGGGATTCTCCGGTGGCCGGGGACGGGACGGTCCCGGTGGCACTCGGGGCGCTGCCGGCGGTGCGCCCGCGCTCGGCGGCATCGGAGGATGGGGGTCGGGCCGCGCAGGAGGGCTCGTTGGTGTCGAGCGGGTCGGCGGCGCCACCGGGCGAGGCGTTCTTCGCGGGAGCACCGCCCCTCCGGATTCGTCCTCGGATGCCACGTACCGGGAAGGCTCGGGGCCGCGAGGATGTGCCGGAGGCAGTGACGATGTGGACGTGCTCGGCGGATCCGGCCGGGGAGGGGGATCGGATCGTCGCCCCACCTTGTCGAGCAGTTCGGCGACGGTGAGCTGTTCCGGATCGTCCGAATCCGCAGCCCGGCGATTGCGCGCGCCCTCGTGGCGACCGGAGTCGGGGTCGGGCTCGTCGGAGCGGTGCACCCCACCCGCGCGGCTGCGCCTGCCCGGACGGGCTTCGCGGTAGGTGCTGTCGGCTATCGGTCGTTCCCAGGGAGCGCGAGGATCCGGAGATCCTGTCTCGTGCTCCTCGTCCACCGATACCTGCTCCTTCTGCGGTCGCGCCGCATCGTCATCCGTCGTCGTCCACCCGATCGCTCAGCGGCGACCGTCGCGAGGACTCCGCAATGATACTGATCGCCGGTTGCATGTGACCGTGACGCGGCTGTGACGCACGACATCCGTGGGTCGATCCGCGAATCCGTCCAGGACAGCCCCCGAGGAAGGACTCATCCTCCCGAGTGCATCATGTCGGCGCCCTCGGGCACGCAGGTGTCCTCCGGGTCGTCGAGCCAGCCGTCGGGGAGCGCGACGCTGCTCGGGGAACCCTGGCGTCCCCGCGGGCCTTCGGCATCGGCGGGGAACGGCACGTCGTGGTCGAGTTTGCCCAGCAGATCGTCGAGTTCGGCGAGCGTCGACACCCGGGCGAGCCCGTTACGGATCTCCGACCCGGCCGGGAATCCGCGCAGATACCAGGCGATGTGCTTGCGCATGTCGCGCAGGCCGCGGTCCTCACCGTGATGGTCGGCGAGCAGTTCGGCGTGTCGGCGCATGATCTGCGTCACCTCACCGAGATTCGGCGGGGTGGGAATCGGGCGACCGCCGAGCGCGGCACTGAGTTCGGCGAACAGCCAGGGGCGCCCGAGGCAGCCGCGACCGACGACCACGCCGTCGCAACCGGTCTGCGCCATCATCTTCTCCGCATCGGAGGCGTCGAAGATGTCGCCGTTGCCGAGCACGGGTACGCCGGTGACGTGTTCCTTCAACCGCGCGATCTCGTCCCAGTCGGCCGCTCCCGAATACCGTTGCGCTGCGGTCCGGGCATGGAGGGCCACGGCTGCTGCTCCCTCGGCGGCCGCGATGCGACCGGCGTCGAGGTGAGTGTGGTGTTCGTCGTCGATCCCGATGCGGAACTTGACCGTGACCGGGACGTTCGTGCCTTCCGTGGCGCGGACGGCAGCCGCGACGATCTGCCCGAACAGTCTGCGCTTGTAGGGGAGGGCGGATCCTCCGCCCTTGCGGGTCACCTTGGGGACCGGGCACCCGAAGTTCATGTCGATGTGGTCGGCGAGGTTCTCGTCGACGATCATCTTCGCCGCGGCGTAGGTCGTGTCGGGGTCGACGGTGTACAGCTGCAGCGACCGCGGTGTCTCGGTGGGACCGAAGGTCGTCATGTGCATGGTGACCGGGTGCCGCTCGACGAGGGCGCGTGCGGTGACCATCTCGCACACGTACAGACCCGACGTGCTGCCGGCCCGTTCGAGTTCGAGTTCGCGGCACAGCGTACGGAATGCGACGTTCGTCACTCCCGCCATGGGCGCCAGCACGACCGGGCTGTTCAGTTCGATCGTGCCGATACGGAGGGAAGACATGGGTACCTCTGGAAACCGTTGTGTGACAAAGAAATAGCGTGCCCGTTCGTGGAGGACCGCGGAAGCGACTGTGCCCGGCTCCGAAATCGGCGCCGGGCACAGGATAACCTCCGTCGCGATCGGGCGTCGGCGCCCGTACGGGACTCAGGCGTTCGCGCCCACCTTCTCGCGCTTCGCGGCCTCCCGGGCGAGGGAGCGGTCGCGCATCTCCTCGAACCGGCCCGCCTGGCGTTCCAGCTCCTCGAGGAAGGTGCCGAGCTTGTCGAGATCGCGCTGTGCCTCGCTGCCGAGATCGCGCTCGAAGATCCTCCACTTGCGGAGTACCGGCATCACGACGTCGTCGAGGTGCTGACGCAGGTCGTAGATGCCGTGCTTGGCCATGAGCACGCCGTTGCGACGGAAATTCGGCATACCGGCGCCCGGCATCTGGAAGTTCTCGAGCACCTCGACGATCGCCGCCAGCGTCTGGGCCGGTGCGACGTCGATCGCCGCGTCGCAGATGTTCCGGTAGAAGATCATGTGCAGGTTCTCGTCGGCGGCGATGCGCTGGAGCATCTTGTCGGCGATCGAGTCGTCGCAGGCATGTCCGGTGTTGCGGTGCGACACACGGGTCGCGAGCTCCTGGAAGGTCACGTAGGCGACCGAGTGGAGCATGCCGGTGGAGTTGGGGGACGCGAAGCCGTTCGTCATGTGCTCCATGCGGGCGTTCTCGAGCGCGACGGGATCGACGCCACGCGTGACGACCAGGTAGTCGCGCATGACGATGCCGTGGCGGTTCTCCTCCGCCGTCCACCGGCCGACCCAGGTGCCCCAGGCACCGTCGCGGGAGAAGCTCTCGGCGATCTCACGGTGGTAGGACGGCAGGTTGTCCTCGGTGAGGAGGTTGGTGATCATGGCGGCCTTGGCGACCTCGCCGAGTTTCGACTGCTCGGGCTCCCAGTCGACACCGCCCATCGCGGCGAAGTTGCGGCCCTCGTCCCACGGGACGTAGTCGTGCGGATGCCAGTCCTTCGCCATCGAGAGGTGCCGGTTGAGGTTGGCTTCGGCTACAGGCTCCAGTTCGCGCAGCAACTCCAGTTGAGTCAGGACTCGCGTCATACTCTTCTACCCCTCACATCGTGTCCGTGTACTCCGCCGGCATACGGAGAAGGGGGCCCGGCCGATCATCCGATCGTCGCCGCTGCATGCGGCCGCACCGTGCAGTGGCCCCCCACATCGCCCGGATCACGGTACAGGTCCGGAACGCTCGAGGACAGTACCGTCCCGCTCGTGCTGCATCACAGAGAAGAGCGGAACGTGTTGTTCCAGAGGCTCTCAGCGCTTGCCGCCGCCGAGAAGTCCACCGAGGAGTCCGCCGAGACCACCACCCGAATTGCCACCGAGCACACTGCCGAGGACGTCGCCGAGACCGCCGCCGGCCGGGGCCGAACCGCCGCCGGCGTTCTTCAGCAGACCTCCGAGGAGATCGGCGAGACCGCCACCCTGCGAGGTGCTCGCGGAGTTCGCTTCCGCGCCACCGCCGATCTGCTCGGCGAGATAGGACAGCACGATGGGAGCGATGATCGGGAGTACCTTGGCGATCAGATCGTTCCCGCCCGCACCGTTCACGGAGCCGAGGGTCGAGATCACCTGCTCCTTGTTGTCGCCGAAGACGTTGGAGACGATCCTGTCGCCGTCCTCGGTGTCGATCCCGTCGACGTCGACGTCACCCTCGGCCAGGCTCGAGTCGGAGTGCTTGCCCAGCGCCGAGAGCAGCGACGCCGCCCCCGTCGCGTTCCGGGCGTTGGCGTCGAGACCGCCGACGAGGGTGGGGAGCGCCGCACGGACGGCTGTCTCCGCCGTCGCTGTGTCGACGCCGAGTCGCTGCGCCACCTGCGCGACCGGGATACGGGACATCAGTTCGTCGAGACTTGCCATCGTTCCTGCCTTGACTTGTGGGTGTCCCGAAGCGGTCACCCGGTGCGGAGAGCGTATCGGGACCGGCCCCGCCGCAGGGGGAGGCTCGGTCCGGGGAAGCTCAATCCAGGGAGGCGCGACTCGTCGAGGAGCGACGCAGTGCGACGAGGCAGCACAGGAGCGCGACGAGCGTGCCGCTGAACAGGAGGACGGTCCCGTTCTGATTGGTCAGCGTCGTGCTGCGGTTGAGTTCGACGTACTCACCGTGGGTCTGGAACAGACGAGTCCAGAACACCACCGCCGTGGCGACGCCGATCAGCGTCCCGGCCCACCCGACCGCCACCGAGTCGAACAGCGCGGCCGCGAGCAGGAGCGCTGCGGCCACCACGAGTGGGACCGCGAGGGACTCGTACAACGGCAGACCCGGGACCGCGACACTCGCGAGGTCGCCGGCGGGGAAGCCGTCGCGCAACGCCACCAGGGGAATCTCGGTGGGACGTATTCCGCCGACCACGGGTAACACCGATCCGATTCCCAGAGCGACAGCGGCCAGGAACAGGCCCAGATCCACGAAACTGCGCATGTCCCTCCCCGGACGGCGAACGTTCGATTACCCCTGCGGCTCACCGTATACAAAGTCGGGCAACCGTACCGGGTGAAATTCGCAGTGCGAAGGGACCTGCGGTGAAAGCGGTGGTCCGTAGGCTGACATGCGTACGGCAGGTACGCACGTACCGATCGGCGAGGAAGGTTCCGGATGACGAACAGCGATGTCGAGACCGTTTCGCGGAAGGGGTTGCCGCCGTGGGCCAGGAAGGTCATCACGGTGGTCGTGGCAGCGATCGTGCTCGTGATCGCTTATTACGCGTCGGCGGCGTTCGTTCCACGCTGGTGGGCGCAGCGGATCGCCGGGCTCGCGGACGGCGGATTCACACGGGGAGTGCTGTGGGGTCTGCTCTTCGGCATCCTCTGCACGGCGATCCCGATCTCGTTGCTCGCGTGGATCTGGCAGGTCCGTAACTGGAGATACCACCGCGGACTGCAGATCACTCTCGGCGTGCTCGCGCTGGTGGTCGCTCTGCCGAACCTCATGACCTTGGCGGTCGTGCTGGGCACCGGCAACGGCGCGCACGCCGGGGAGCGGATCCTCGACGTGGACGCTCCGGGTTTCCGCGGCGCCACGCTGATCGGGGCGATCCTCGGAGCGCTGGCCGCGATGGTGTTCGTCGTCGCGCTCACCCGCTACCGCAAGCGCGGACGCGACCTGAAGCAGGCCCGCACGGATCTCGAACAGCGCCGGATCGAACAGGAGCGACTCGAAGCGCGCCGCGATGCGGGGAAGGAACTCGGACGGAGCGCCGACGACGTCCCGCCCGGATCGCACCGCGTGTAACGGGGAACCATCCCTCGGAACGACGAACGCCGGCGTCGCGTACGACGCCGGCGTTGCCGGTGCCCCCAGTAGGGCTCGAACCTACGACCTGCGGATTAAAAGTCCGTAGCTCTACCAACTGAGCTATAGGGGCATGGGCGCACAGTGTAACCACATTGCTCGTCCCCGTACCGCTCGGGAACCACACTGCATCCTCACTGCGCGGTCGATGATATCGGACATCGCGTGGTGTGGGTGCCGCCTGTGAAGGAACGACAACGGCTCGGGTGCTCACCCCCTGCTCCGCACCCGAGCCGGACAAAGCGTACCACCCGGTGTGTTCTCTGAAAACCCCGATCTCGCCGGTGTGAAGTTCCTCGTTTCACTCGGTCGAACACGACCCGTGGGCGGGATCGCGGGGGCAGACTAGAGTTGTCTCGTGGGGGAACAGAGGAACGTGGAAGGCTGAATTTCCCCATGCCCCGTCAACAGGAGCGTGCTCGTCGTACGCGAGCTGCGATCGTCCGATCGGCAGCCACCGAATTTGCGCGGCGAGGCTTCGCTGCAGCATCGATCAACGCAATCCTCGAGCAGTCGAACGCGACCAAGGGTGCGATGTACTTCCACTTCGCCTCCAAGGAGGATCTGGCCAGGGCCGTCCTCGACGAGGGACTCGAGCGCTACCGCGCGATCGTCGCCGAGTGGATGGACGTACCCGGTCTCGATCCGTTCGAACGACTGCACGGACTCGTCGGCGATCTCGGTGCGGCCCTGCACGACGATGTGGTCATCGCCGCGGAGTTCCGTCTCGTCACCGAACCCGAGTTCGCGGAAGAGGTCAGGTTGCGGGGCAGTGTCGTGTGGGGACGGGCCGGCTACGAACTGGCACGCGAGGCGCAGGAGAAAGGCTTGTTCCGGCCCGATGTCGATCTTCGTCGTTTCGTCGCGGCGATCGCGTCGTCGCTCGCCGGTCAGCGCTATCTCGCCGACCTCACGGCACCGGACACCGACGTCCGTGCGCGCTTCGAGTCCTGTGTGGAGGTGCCGCTCGAGGCGATGGCCTCGGAGGAGTGGCTCGAGCGCTGGCGGGAGAAGGGGTGGCCGAGTAGGTCCGGCAACGACGAATAGGCCGGTTGACCTGCTGATTTGTGAATCAGGAATGCCGTGGCATAAGCTGTCCAAGCTCCCAACGGAACGCCAAACCCGTTGAGGGTGCGGTTCGGAGAAATCCGATCGGGCCCCCTTCGTCTAGCGGCCTAGGACGCCGCCCTTTCAAGGCGGTAGCGCGGGTTCGAATCCCGTAGGGGGTACGCTTCGACCTCGTCGAAGTGTGCAGTATCTTGGTGTGAGAAGTGAATATGTATGGCCCTGTGGCGCAGTTGGTTAGCGCGCCGCCCTGTCACGGCGGAGGTCGCGGGTTCGAGTCCCGTCAGGGTCGCTCCTAGATATACGATCGGCATTCGGTTCGGGTGCCATCCGGCCAGGTAGCTCAGTTGGTACGAGCGTCCGCCTGAAAAGCGGAAGGTCGCCGGTTCGATCCCGGCCCTGGCCACCACGGTTGTCCGGCAAACAACTATCAATTTCACAAGACCCGACCCACCGGATACGGTGGGTCATGCTATGGGAACCGAAGGTTCCTCATGGCCCTGTGGCGCAGTTGGTTAGCGCGCCGCCCTGTCACGGCGGAGGTCGCGGGTTCGAGTCCCGTCAGGGTCGCTCCAGGCGAAACCCCGGTATCACGTCGATACCGGGGTTTCGTCGTATTGTCGGTTCGTCACGGCTGCCCGTCCGGTAGGTCGGTGCTCCCACTCGTGTCGCCGATCCTCACGGCACCATCCCCGGCTCGCTATCGTGAGGGCACAAAACATGTTCTAGTGTGTGCCCTACACAACTAGTGGACATCTGTCCGAGACCTGGCCCTCCGAGCGGAACCCGAGGTGGAATGTGCGCGTAGCTCTGTTGTCGTACCGGAGCAAGCCGCATTGTGGGGGTCAGGGGGTCTACGTTCGCCATCTCGCTCGCGAACTCGTCGCCCAGGGACACACCGTCGAGGTGTTCTCCGGCCAGCCGTACCCCGAACTCGATCCCGGCGTGACGCTCACGAAGGTGCCCAGTCTCGACCTCTACCGCGACGACGACCCGTTCCGCACCCCGAAGCCGGGTGAGTACCGCGACCTGATCGACGTCCTCGAGGTTGCCACCATGTGGACCGCCGGCTTCCCCGAACCGCGTACCTTCGGTCTGCGCGCCGCGCGCCTGCTGCGTGGGCGTCTCGGTGATTTCGACGTCGTGCACGACAACCAGTCGCTCGCCTCCGGTCTGCTGCGCATCGCCGAGGATCTTCCGCTCGTCGCGACGATCCACCATCCGATCACCCGCGACCGCGAACTCGATCTGGCCTCCGCCACCACCTTCCGCCGCAGGTTCACGCTCCGGCGGTGGTACGGATTCCTCCGCATGCAGGAGAAGGTGGCGCGTCGTCTCCCCACCCTGCTCACGGTCTCGGAGAATTCGGCCGACGACATCCGGACGGCCTTCGGGATCGAATCCGAACGTATCCATACGATCCCGCTCGGCGTGAACACGGAGATGTTCGCTCCGAGGCAGGCCGAGCGCGTCGCCGGCCGGATCGTCTGCGTCGCGAGCGCCGATGCCCCGCTCAAGGGGGTTCCGACGCTGCTCGAAGCGGTCGCGAAGTTGCGCACCGAACGCGAGATCGAACTGGTCCTCGTCTCGAAGCTCGCACCGGGTGGTGCGACCGAGAAACTCATCGACGAACTCGCGATCGGCGATGTCGTGCGCACCGTCTCGGGGATCGACGACACCGAGCTCGCCGACCTGCTCGCCTCCGCCGAGATCGCGGCGGTGCCGTCGCTGTACGAGGGATTCTCGCTGCCGGCCGTGGAAGCGATGTCGTGCGGAACGCCGCTCGTCGCGAGTCGGGCCGGCGCCATCCCCGAGGTCGTCGGGGATGCCGGTCTTCTTGTGCCCCCGGGCGACTCCGAGCAGCTTGCAGCAGGGCTCGCGGCCCTGTTCGACGACCCGGCCGAACGCCGGCGTCTCGGCGCGAAGGGCCGCGACCGCGTGCTCGAACGCTACAGCTGGGCGGCCGTGGCGGCGAAGACCGCCGCAGTCTACGAAAGAGCGATTGCCGCGCACCGAGAGGGGAAGAACGGATGCTGACCGTCGACTTCGACCGCCTGGGCGTCGTACCGGGGATACGGGCCCTCGATATCGGCGCAGGTGCAGGGCGTCACTCGTTCGAACTGTATCGACGCGGTGCGGATGTCGTCGCCTTCGATCAGAACGCCGACGACATGAAGGCCGTCGCCGACATGTTCGTCGCGATGGAGCTCGAAGGTGAGGTCCCCGAAGGCGCGCTGGCCCGGGCGGAGGTCGGCGACGCACTCGCATTGCCCTACGACGACGCGACCTTCGATCTCGTGCTGATCTCCGAGGTACTCGAGCACGTCCCGGAGGACGAACGGGCCATCGCCGAACTCGTCCGGGTCCTCAAGCCCGGAGGTGTGGCGGCCGTGACCGTCCCGCGTTGGCTGCCCGAGAAGATCTGCTGGGCACTGTCGGACGCATACCACGAGGTGGAGGGCGGACACGTCCGCATCTACAAGGCCGACGAACTCGCCGCGAAACTCGCCGCCGCCGGCCTCCTGGTCTCGGGAACCGATCACGCCCACGCGCTGCACGCGCCGTACTGGTGGCTCAAGTGCGCCGTCGGAGTCGACAACGACGACAATCCGCTGGCGAAGGCGTATCACCGGTTGCTGGTCTGGGATCTCATGAAGGCGCCGTGGATCACCCGGACGGCCGAGAAGGTCCTCGACCCCGTCATCGGGAAGAGTGTCGTGTTCTACCTCGAGAAGCCGGGAACAGCCGGTGCGGCGCGGTGACTCCGCGCGCGTGACGGTGCCCTCGGTGCCGGGAGTGCTGTCGCCCGAGCAGTGCCTGGCCACCGGTCGCGCCATCGCGCGGATGCAGGAGCCGTCCGGAGCCGTCCCGTGGTTCCCCGGTGGACACACCGATCCGTGGGATCACATCGAATCCGCGATGGCGTTGACCGCCACCGGTTTGCGCGAGGAAGCGGATGCTGCCTTCGAGTGGTCGCGGCGGACGCAGCGAGGCGACGGCTCGTGGCCCATCCAGTTCCGTGGCGACATCGTCGAGAACCACGACACCGACAGTAATTTCACGGCCTACATCGCCGTGGGCGTGTGGCACCACCATCTCGTGACGGGCGATCGCAGGTTCGTCGAGCACATGTGGCCGACGGTGCGCGCCGCACTCGATCTGGTGGTCGACATGCAATTGCCGGGGGGCCAGATCTCGTGGGCACGAGGCGCGGGCGGCATGTTCGACGAGGCCCTGCTCACGAGCTGTTCGAGCATCCACCAGAGTCTGTGGTGCGGGCTGCGGATCGCCGAGCAGGTCGGTGAGGCCCAACCCGAATGGGAGGTCGCGCTGATCCGTCTCGGTCACGCGCTGCGCCGGCACCCCGAGGCGTTCACCCCGAAGCCCGAGTACTCGATGGACTGGTACTACCCGATCCTCGGCGGAGCGGTGCGCGGCACCGAGGCGCACGAACGGATCGCCGAGCGCTGGTCGGATTTCGTCGTCGACGGGCTCGGGATCCGCTGCGTGGACCACCGGCCGTGGGTCACCGGGGCCGAGACCTGCGAACTGGTCCTGGCGCTCGATGCTCTCGGTCACTCCGGTCGTGCGCGCGAATTGTTCGCTGCCATGCAGCATCTGCGCGATCCGGACGGTTCGTACTGGACCGGTCTCGTCTACGCCGACGGCAAGAGATGGCCGGTGGAGGTCAGTTCGTGGACCAGTGCGGCGGTGATCCTCGCCGCCGATGCGCTCTCGCGCACGACGGGAGGAAACGCCGTCTTCCGGGATGCCGCTGCGCCCGCCCATCAGGTGGGAGCCGACCGCTGCACCGAACGCTGTCCGGTGCTCGTCCCGTAACTCAGCTGCCGGGCAGGGAGCCGACCGTTCCGCCGGTGCGTTCGAGGATTCGCAGGGAGGACGTCACGGACTTCTCGACGAATTCGCCGCTCTCCAGCGCGAGGCAGTAGATCTCGTACGGAGGCCGGCCACCGTCCTTCGGGTCGGGGAAGACATCGTGGATGATCAGTGCGCCGCCGATACGCACCCATTTCGCCCACCCGTCGTAGTCCGCACGGGCGGCTTCGCTGCTGTGACCGCCGTCGATGAACACGAACGACGCCGGAGTGCGCCAGAACGACGCCACCACAGGAGAATTTCCGACCACTGCGACGACGTGCGATTCGAGGTCGCCGTCGGCAAGGGTGTGCCGGAGGGCACCGACCGTATCGAGCAGGCCGGTGTGCGGATCGACCAGCGACGGGTCGTGGTACTCCCAGCCCGGCTGGTGCTCCTCCGAACCGTGGTGGTGATCGACGGTGACGATGGTGCCACCGGTCGCCTTCGCCGCGGCTCCGAGATACACGGTCGAGCGACCGCAGTACGTGCCGATCTCGACACCGACGCCGTCACCGAGATACTGCACCGCAGCCTCGTGCAACGCGGTTCCCTCGTCCTGAGGCATGAAACCCGGTGTCGCCTCGGCGAGTTCGATCGCCTCGCGGGGCAGGGTGGTGCGGGACATCGGATGGGTCTCCGTTCTTCTCGCGTGGTGCGGTGTATCCCGGATCACCCTACCCATCGGCCGCGTCGTCCGATGCTCTCGGCCGCGACGGTGGGACCGGAATCGGGAAGCGCCGACCTCGGCGATGGTGATCTCCCGCAGTTCCTCGACGTGCTCGCGCAGCGCGTCGCGCAACGACCGGAGGCGACGGGCCCGGAAACCGTGGTCGCGCGACCGGTCGGTGCCGGCGAAGGTGCCTCCGCTGCCGGGCGCCGGTCTTCCGTCGATCAGGAGCCCTTCGCCGCGGACAGACCGGCGCGCCGCCCGAAGAAGCTTCCGTCGCCCAGCGACGTGCCGCTCGCGTATCCCCACGCGCACACGCCCGATGTGCAGCGGCCGGCGGCGAACAGACCGGGGATCGGATCGCCGGACACGTGCAGTACCTCCGAGTCCACCGAGGTGCGCAGGCCGCCGAGTGTGAAGCCGGCGGTGCAGTTACGGAGATCGAGCGCCGCGATCGGGCTGCCGATCGGTTTGGTCCATTCGCTCTTCTTGCCCAGCACCGGATCGTTGCCGTTCTCGGCGTGCCGGTTGTAGACCTCGACGGTGGCCTGCAGCGTTCCGGCCGGCAGCTCCATGTCGGATTCGAGTTCTGCGACCGTCTCCGCGACCCACTTCGGCCGGAAACGGAAGAATGGCGTCGAACTCGTTGCTGCACAACCCTCTTCGTAAGACTTCTCGTCGATGATCAGGTACGCCCGGTTGTCGTTCTTCAGCAACGTGAGCTGACCGATACGGCCCGGATAGGTGTCCTCGGGAACGTATCGTTGACCCCGGCCGTCGACGAGGATGCCCCGGGCCATCAACTGCGGGTCGCCGAAGAACGCGACCTCGGTGGCGTCCATGTGCGCGAGGTCGGCGCCGAGTGCCTGCGCCATGCGGATCGCGCGGCCGTCGTGCTCCTCGATCGCCGCACCCGGCCGTCCCGTCAGCTGCGGTGCGTAGGAGGCGACCATCTCCTTGTTGTAGGCGAAACTGCCGGTCGCGAGGACGACTCCGCGGCGGGCGCGGATGTGGACGTCCTCGCCGTACTGCTTGGCCGCCAGGCCCACGACGCGTCCGTCGACGTCGACGATCAACCGCTGCACCCGCATGTCGTATTCGGCTCGTACACCGAGGCTTTCGGCGGCCTGCGAGAGCGGCCGCATGAGCATGTACCCACCGCCCTTCTCGCCGGTCCGCTTGTCGGCCATCTGCGGGACGTGGCCGCGCGGGGCGGGCGTCGCGATCTCGTTGAAGGGCGCGGAGTTCTCGCCGCCGGAGTACATCAGCCCGTCGTCACCGGGGATCTCCCAGCCCGGTTCGCCCCAGAAGCTCTCCTTGAACACCACGCCGTTGTCGACGAGCCACTCGTAGTGTTCGACGCTGCCCTTGCAGTACTCGGTGATCTTTGCTTCGTCGGCTCCCGGCCCGAGCGCGGCGAGCATGAATGCCTTCATGTTCTCGGGCGTGTCCTCGAATCCGAGTGCCTTCTGCAGTGGGGTGCCACCGCCGAGGTAGACGATGCCGCCGGACAACGAGGCCGCCCCGCCCCACCCGCCGGTCCGCTCGAGCACGAGCACGTCGGCGCCCGCGCGGGCGGCCTCGATGGATGCCGAGACACCGGCGATGCCGTAACCGGCGACGACGACGTCGGCTTCGTGGTCCCAGGTGGTGACGTTATCGGCGGAGAGGGGGTGGAGGTCGGTGCTCATGGGGATCCGTTCCGGTCGGTGATCAGTGGTCGAGTTTCGAGGCGAGGCGGTCGATGTAGGCGACGACGTCGTCCTGGGAACGGTCGGGCAGGCCGAAGATCACTTCGGTCACTCCGGTGTCCTCCCAGAGCTTCAGCTGCTCGGTATCGTGACGACCTGCCAGAGCGAGGATCTCGGGAACCCCTGCGCGGCCGGCGTCGGCCCAGAGTTTGTGGAGGCGCGCGACGTTGTCGACGACGTTGTCCTCCCTGGGGGTGGTGATCCACCCGTCGGCGTGGCGGACGATCCAGTCGAAGTTGCGGTCGGTGGAACCGGCGCCGAGGAAGATCGGGGGACGTGGCTGCTGTACGGGTTTCGGCCACGCCCAGCTCGGCCCGAACGCGACGAAGTCGCCCTCGTAGGAGGCCTGCTCCTCGGTCCACAGCGCCTGCATCGCTTCGAGATATTCGCGCAGAGCGGTGCGCTTCTTCTTCGGTGGTACACCGTGGTCGGCGAGTTCCTCGGCGTTCCAGCCGAATCCGACACCGAAGTGCACGCGGCCACCGGAGAGATGATCGAGACTCGCAATGGTCTTGGCGAGCGTGATCGGATCGTGCTCGAGGGGCAGCGCGACGGAGGTGCCCAACGTGATCGTCGACGTCACCGCTGCCGCGAGACCGAGCGCCACCCACGGATCGAGGGTGCGCATGTAGCGGTCGTCGGGCAGGGTCTCGTCGCCGGTGCCGGGATGCACGGATTCGCGGCGGACGGGGATGTGGGTGTGCTCCGGGACGGAGAAACTGTCGAAACCGCAGCTCTCGGCGGTGGAGGCGGCGACATCGGGCCGGATTCCCCGGTCGCTCGTGAACAGGGTGATTCCGTGACGCACAGCTGCCCCTCTCCTGACGGTGACGGAGAAAATGTAACGCGTTCTACATTCGGAGGGAAGGGACATCCTCCCGCCTGTCCCGTCGGGACCGATAGCGGTACGAAGAGGCGGGGCACCCCCTGAACTATCCTCGGTACGGGTATGACGGAAGGTGACGAGATGACGGAGCAGTCGACGACGGTGACCGCGGGCGAGGGGTCGGCGCCGGCGCAGACGTCGCGGCCTGCCCTCGGGTCCGCCCGGTCACCCGGAGCGGGCCTGCGCCCGGCCCAGCGGGCACGGTACATGCGGATCATCGCCTCCGCCGAGGGACTCGCCTCGGAAGGCGGCTACGACGCCGTGCAGATGCGAGCGGTCGCCGATCGCTCCGGCGTCGCTCTCGGCACGGTCTACCGCTATTTCCCGTCGAAGAATCACTTGCTCGTCGTCGCGCTCGTGATCGAATTCGAAACCGCCGCAGAAGCTGTGGCCACCGCGGAGATTCCCGGCGACAGTGCCGGTGAGCGCCTCATGGGGGTGCTGCGGTGGGTGATGCCCCGCGTCTCGGAGAATCCGTTGCGCTACGACGCCCTCATCCGGGCGGCGATGTTCGCCGACGCGTCCTCGGCGCCCGAACTCGATCGTCTCGGTGAGGTGCTCACCCTTCTTTTCGCGAAGGCGTCCGGCATCGACATCGTCACGGAAGAGGTGCTCAACGCCGTGCGGATCATCGCCGACGTGTGGATGTCGGCGCTGGTCGCCTGGGTTGCCGGACGGCAATCGGTCGACGACGTGCTCGCGCACATGGACACCGCCGTCACGCTCGTGTTCGACCGGCTCGATCGGCTGCAGCGGGCGGACTGAGGCCCGCCCGCCGCAGAATTCCGATGCCGGTCAGGGTGCCGGCACGTCCACGATGCCGATCGTGGGCAGGAAGAAGCACGAGGTCTCGCCGTTCTGCACGGTGCCGAAGATGGCGGAGAGCACGGTCCCCGAACCTGTCTCGACCGGCGCGACCCGCACCCCGCCCATGGGCAGTGTGTCGGCGATGAAACTCGTGACGGCCCTCTCGATGATGCTGCGTGCCGGTTCGCCGATGCCGGCCGGAACCGCTCCCGCCGCAGCCTCCTCCGGTGTGCCCATCGGCACGAAACCGCCCTGGAAGGTGTTGACGTTGAACCACGCGAGCTGGATGCCCGAGGCGTCGGCGTCGTCCCCGAGGCCGACGGGAACGAACGCGAACAGCGTCTCGGCGGGGGCGACGACGTTCAGGTTCTCCGACGCGAAGGGGATGTCGGAGTCGGGCCATGGGCCGGGGAGTGCGCCCGCGACGGCCGGCACGATGCCCAACGGCAGGTCGCCGTCGGCCGTGCAGAACGGTGCGCCGGTGGGGTAGAGGAACGGTTCGACGCCGAGGCGGCGAAGGAATTCCATACCGTCCTCGTAGGCGCCGAGCGGGGTCGATTCCGCGGCGTCGACCGCACTTCCTCGTGCGTTCGCAATGGCTTCGGCCGCGGCCAGAGCGGTGGGATCGACGCCGGGCAGTGCGCGGAGCGCTTCGAGGGCGGCCACGAGCGGGCTCTCGACGGGCGCCTGCGCCGGTGCTGCCGGCTCTGCAGGGGCGGGCTCGGCCACGGCGACGGCGGGAAGCGTCAGGCCTGCGGCGACGGTGAGGGCTGCGGCGGCCGAGAAGCGGCGCATCCGGTGACGGTGTCTGCGGCTCATGTGGGGTTCTCCTCCTGGGGGTCGTGACACCCGGACGGGCTGTACCTAACTCTAAAGTAGAGGTTTAGGTTACGACAGTTCCAGGAGACCACAAAGGCGGCGCTCCGGCCGGAGCGCCGCCCCGTGGCGTTACCGAACCGACACCCTCGGGCGGCAGCGTCGGCAATCGACCCCGTCGGGGTCGCGCGTGCGGATCAGTCCGGATCGTCCGGATGCTTGCGCAGGTGGAGGATGCTCATCACGAGACCACCCCACAGGGTGATCAGAGCGAGGATCATCATGCCCATGGCTGCCGTACTCACTGGGTACCTCCGGTGGACGAGTCGGGTCCGGGGACGGAGTCACCGGACGGAACGGAGACCTGGGCGGATGCGAGCGGACGATTCTCGTCTAGCTCGTATTCCTCGTCGATCCCCTTGCGCCACGGGACGAACGTCAGGAGCACGGCAAGGACGATCACGCCGGCCTGCACGCCCCACCCGAAGGCGGTGACCAGGCTGTCGGGAAGGCCACCGTAACCCTCGCGGATACGGTCGCGGACCTCGCTGAAGAGCATGTAGCCGAGAACCAGTGGGGTGACGATGCCCGTGAACACCATCCATCCCGTTCCCACCCGGAAGGACGACACCGAGTTGAGGTGGTCGCGGAGTTCGGGCAGGCGCCGGTAGATCCAGGCGACCACCACGAGCGCCACGAAGGCGACACCGACGATGCCGAACTGGTTCGCGAAGCGGTCCACCACGTCGAGAGTGTTCAAGCCGGTCGTGGTGGGGAAGAGCAGCAGCGACACGATCGCCGACACACCACCGATGGCCAGGACGGCCGGTACCCGGCCGAGACCGGTCTTGTCCTGGAAGGCCGAGACGGTCACCTGGATGATGCTGATCATCGACGTGAACCCGGCGAAGACCAGCGAGCCGAAGAACAGCACGCCGAAGATCGGGCCACCCGGCATCTCCGAGACGATCGTCGGGAAGGCGATGAACGCGAGACCGATACCGCCCGCGACCACCTCACCGACCTCGACACCCTGGGCCTGGGCCATGAAGCCCAGGGCCGAGAACACACCGATGCCGGCGAGCACCTCGAAGCTCGAGTTCGAGAAACCGACGACCAGACCCGAACCGGTGAGGTTCGTCCTGCGCTTCAGGTACGACGCGTAGGTCACCATGATGCCGAAGGCTACGGACAGCGAGAAGAAGATCTGCGCGTACGCCGCGATCCACACACTGGTGTCGGTCAGCGCCGACCAGTTCGGGCTGAAGAACGCATCCAGACCGGTCGTCGCACCGTCGAGGGTCAGCGACCGGACGACGAGCGCGCCGAACAGCAGAACCAGCAACGGTACGAAGAACCGGTTGGCGTTGCCGATACCGCGCTGGACGCCGAGGGCGAGCACCGCGAGCGTCGCGATCCAGACCAGCAGCAGCGTCCACGCGACACCCGGCACGAAGTTCAGGCCGAAGGTCGCGTCGGTGTCCTGGTTCAGGAACGAACTCATGAAGAAGCCCTCGGGGTCGTCACCCCACGCCTCGGTGATCGAGAAGAAGGTGTACCGCGCGGCCCACGCCACGATCACCGCGTAGTACACGCCGATGACGAAGCACACCAGCACCTGCCACCAGCCGATGAACTCGGCTCCGCGGCGCAACCGGCGGAAGGCCAGCGGCGGCGACCCGCGGAACTTGTGCCCGATCGCGTAGTCGACCAGGAGGAGGGGGATGCCCGCAGTCAGCAGCGCGACCAGATACGGGATCAGGAACGCGCCACCCCCGTTCTCGTATGCGATGTACGGGAAGCGCCAGATGTTGCCGAGTCCGACCGCCGAACCGATTGCGGCCATGATGAACACCGACCGGCCCGACCAGACCTCCCGTTTACGTGTGACCTCGTGCTGTGCCACGGACCTCGTCCCTCCATTCATTCGGATGGAGCAACGCTAGCGCCCCGACCGGCGCACGGGCGATCTTTCGGGTAGGCGTCTTCAGTCGTCGTCCCAGATCCGCAGATCCGGGGGAGTGTCGCCCTCGTCCTCCTCGCCGACGTTCCGGTAGCGGAACGCGAAGACGATCCAGCCGACGGCGGCGACGAGCACGAAACTGATCAATCGGTACACCACCACCGCCGACAGGGCCTGCGCACCGGTCATCCCGCTGGCGGTGAGCGCCGGGACCAGCACCGCATCCATGACGCCCAGCCCCGCGGGAAGCAGCGGGATGGCGCGGCTCGTGGCGGTTCCGGCCGCGTAGGCGACCGCGATACCCGCCAGGCTCGGCGCTCCACCGACCGCGTACGCGGCGAACGCCAGGCACGCGCCGTCGCACACCCAGTTGCTCACCGACCAGCCGAACGCGCGGGCCGCGTGCGGACGGTCGAGTTGCACCGCGCTCAACTGATCGACGATCTTCCGCCACGCCCGGGCACCCGCGTGTTCGGGTTTCTTCCGCAGACGGTTCAGCCCGCGCAGGGCGATCAGGCCGATCGACTCGAACGAACCCGGGTTGCCCGCCGCGTACTGGATGAGCACGACCAGCAGCAGCAGACCGCCGATCGAGAAGATCAACGAGAACGGGTTGTTGCTCGCGCCGACGAGCAGAGCGCCGACGAGGCCCAGCAACGCGAGCCCGGCGGCCTGGAGGAGACCTGCCATGACCAGCTGCCAGGTCGACACCACCGGGGATGCACCCCAGTGGCGCATCTGCCGGTAGGTGAAGGTCGTCCCGACCACCGGCCCGCCCGGAAGGGTCACGCTCATGGAGTTCGCCGCCAGTGCCACCGAGAGCGATTGCCGCTGCGAGACCTTCACGTCCGCCGCGGACAGCAGTGCCCGCTGAACCCGAGCGAAGGTCGACATCTCCGCCATCGACGCGCACACCGCCGCGAGGACCCACCACCAGTACAGGTGCCCGAGGCCGCGGACGCTGTCGGACAACTCCGGCCACACGAGGACGATCTCGACGGTGAGCACCACGACCAGCAGTGCGCCGATGAGCCACTTGAGCCGGCGCCGCCGTTTCGGGGTGAGCGGTCCCGTCTCGGCGGTCGTGCCCTGGTCCGGTTCCGTCTCGTCGGCCGTACCGTCGTCCGGTTCCTCGTCGTCCGGTCGTCCCGGTTTCACTGTCTCGTTCGACATCTAGTCGCCGGGCCAGCTGGACAGGGTGTGGCGGTAGAGATCCTCGACCTCGGCGATGTGCTCTCCGAGCTTCTTCCGCGACCAGCCGTTCACGTCGATCGGTTCGAGTACCGCCACGTCGACGGTGCCCGGACGCAGCAGGGTCGAGTGCTTCCACAGGATCTCACCGGTATTGCGGATCACGACCGGCACGATCGGGACACCGGCCTGCATCGCGATGTGGAAGGCGCCCTTCTTGAATCTGCCGATCGCCGGTGTCAGCGATCGTGTGCCCTCCGGGGCGATGACGAGCGACGTCCCCTGCCGGATGGTCTCGACGACGGGTTCGAGTGCCGCGACCGCCTGCTCGGTGTTGGTGCGGTCGACGAAGGTGGCACCGACGAACCGCAGGAGCGGTCCGAACAGCGGATCGTCGGCCATCTCCTTCTTGGTCACGCCCGTGAAGTCCTGCCTCAGGACCTTGGCCAGCACTATCGGATCGAGCTGACTCTGATGGTTGAAGATGAACACCGCCGGTCGCACGGCCCACGCATTCGCCTCCCCGACGATGCGCACGTTCACGCCGGCAAGCGCCAGTGAGACCTCCGAACCGATGTTGATGATCGAGTCGAGGGCGGTCTTACGGCTGCGGTTGACCAGACCCAGGCCGAGACCCGTCCACACCGAGCCGAAGAAACCGCTGTATGCGGCGACGGTCCGAACGAGCTCCCGCGCACCCGGCGTACCACGCGGCCGGAAACGCATGATCGGCCAGTCGCGTTCGACGGCTGCGCGCGCGAGGGTGCGATCGGGGTTGGTGGCGGTGGGGTTGCCGGTGGTGGCCAGGAACTCCACGTCCTCGCCACCGTTGGAATAGGTGTAGCTGGCCTCGGCGTCGATACCGTGAGTCTCGATGAAACTGCGCGCCGCTTGCGCTTTTCCGCTGCGCCACAACGATTTCCCATCGACCCGCCCGGTGAGCACACCGTTCTCCACCTCGAGGGGGGTGAACAGGATGTGCTCGACTCCCAATGCGTCCCCGGCGGCCTGGATCTGGTAGCGGGACGCCGACGAGGCGATCACCACCGTGTGACCCGCATTCTGGTGCGCCCCGATGAGCTGCCACGCCTCCGGATACAGATGCCCGGCGATCGTCGTCATGAACAGCCGGTTGCCGATCTCGTAGAGTTCGTCCTCGGTGTGACCGCGCCACGCCTTGAAGGCGATCGCGACGAAACGTTCGAAATCATCCTCGGTCTCCGTCCCGCGGAGTCCGTTGATCATCGTCGCGGCGAGTTCGGATGCGGAGACCTTTCCGGCGAGCACCCGATCGCGGAAGAAGTGGACACCGGAGAACCCGTGCACGATGGTGCCGTCGAAGTCGAAGAAGGCCGCCACCTGGGGTCCGTGCGGACCCGTGCGCACCCGTTCGAGGGCCTGCTCGAGATTCACCGCTCCACCTTTCTGTTCGACACGTCGAGCGACTCGGCCAGCGCGACCCGCTGCGCCAACGCCGACAACTCCGTTGCGAATGCCGTCCTGCGTTCGCGGACGATGGCGCTGTTCTCGTTCCGGTCGAGCAGTCCTCGATTGCGTGCCAGGTCGAGTGCGGACGCGAACAACTCCGACGACACCGATTCCGGTCCGTACAAGCGGCGCTGCAACAGCATCTGCCGGCCCACCGCCACACACTCCGCGAGGAAGGCGGCGCGGTCGATCTCGAGCTCGGGGTCCCGCACGGCGAGACGCTCCGCCACGACGAGTTGCGCGTCGAAGAACGACCGCAGCGTGCGGTGCGACATGAAGAAACCGGTCTCGACGAGGCCGGTGAGCGCCTCGTCCTTCGTCGGCAGGGCATCGCCCCAGGACGGGACGAGCCAAGCCAGCTCGTCGCGAATCTGGGCCTCGAAGGTGTCGCGGTCGGGGAAGAAGAACTCGAACTTCAGCAGGTCGCGGAGGTTCTTCGCCTCCTCCCACGCGACACGAGCGGGATCGTCGCCGGGATTGGCGTGCGCGTACAGGATCGCCAGTTCCATGATCGAGCGGTTGACGAACCAGTGCACGCCGCTGTTGCGGTAGAACGCCGCCACGAGATGCTGGCCCGGCTCGATGGAATAGACCGGTTCCTCCCCGCCTGCGTAGGTGGTGACCACACCCGCGTGGGTCAGCGACGAGAGCACATCCTCGAGCCCGCCCTCGACGTCGAGGATGTGCAGGCCGCCCTGCGGAACACCGCGACGGTCGAGATAGCGGCGGACCGGGGCGATCACCGCCCGTACCTCCTCGAGCGTCAGCGAGCGGTCGCGTACACCGAGCAGTGCCAGGGTGACCAGGCAGTTCACCGTCACCGGGGTGTTGCAGTTGATGCCGACCGCGGTCTCGAAGGCGACCTTCTGCAGCGCTTTCCGTCGCAGTGCTCGCACTTCCTCGGGATCCGTCGGCGCCGCGGAGGGGCCGGCGGCGAGAGCGGGTGCGGTCAGGTCCGGATCCCCACCGGCGACCAGCAGTTCGCGCATCGACACCGGATCACCGAACCGCACGTACACGTTCCCGGCCCGCTTGCGCTGGTTGCGGGCGTAACGGACGAGCCAACCCAGCCCTTCGGGCTTCTTCGTGGCGCCGGTCTGTTCGGCGGCGACCGCCGCGACCTCGGCCAGGCCCTCGTAGGTGATCGACACGGGCACCAGCATCGCGTCCTCGACCCGCCCGCCGCGGATCGCGTTGGCGACGTAACTGAGCAGGCCGTAGCGCGGGGCCCGGAGCTTGCCCGTCCGGGTCCGGCCGCCCTCGAAATACCATTCGAGGTTGAACCGCTTGCTGAGCAGGAACGCGAAGTACTCCTCGAGCGCCGCCTTGTACACGTCGTCGTCGGCGAAACTGCGCCGGATGAACACCGTGCCGGTGCGGCGGGCGACGGGACCGATCGGCCAGAAGGTGAGGTTGGCTCCGCCCATGATGTGGTTGCCGGGAAAGTCGTTCGCCGCCAGGATGTCGCCCAGGACGAAGGCGTCGGCATAGGACCGATGCGACGGAAGGAACACCAGGGAGTACCGGCGGTTGGACTCGCGCAGCGCACGCAGGCCGGACTCGTCCGCGTGCACCGTCCAGGCCGCCGCGTGCAGCGGCCGCATCGCCTGCGTGAACAGGTCGGTGACCAGACGCGACTGCACGGCCACCAGTTCGTCGAGCGCACTGCGTGCCCGCGCGTCGATCTCGGCGCGCGACAGACCGTGCTCGGCGGCGATCTCGTCGAGACGGCGCCGGAAGAGCGACGAGTCCATGATCTGTGCGGCGACGAGCCGAGGGACCTTGTAGCGGTCCCCGATCACGGCACGTTCGGCGCGTTCGAGTGCGACGACGGCGCGGCGGGTCACGTATCGCGCGAGGGCCTCGTCGTCGGCGGCGCCGCGCTCCGCGGCGAGCGCGGCACGCAATTCGGACAGGCGGGCCGGTTGGGCCACGACGATCCGGTGGCGGTCGGCACCCTTGCGCACGAGCCACTTCTGCAGCAGCAGATTCGGGTTGCGCGGGTTCGTCAGGGCGAGGACGTCGGAGAACCGCACGCGTCGCGCACCGTCCCGTTCGGCCGGGAGCCACACGACGCGCACGGGCAGGATCAGCGGGTCGTCGGTGCGGGTGACGAGCTGGTCCACGAGCACCCGGGAGTCGAGTTCGAGCGATTGCGGACCGGTCGGCGTGCGGTACTCGGCGGGTACCTCGTCCGAACGCAGCCAGTCCTCGATCATCGTCCGTTCGAGTGTCGTCGTGTACGCCACGACCGCCACCGTCGGTCCGCCGGGTGCCCTCACGGTGTCGTCGCTTCGCGGTCGCCCCAGTTGGTCGTTCCTCATCTCACCCCGTCCAGAAGTCGCCCCGGTGTGAAAGTTACCTGCCGTGGCCGTTTCGTTCGGGCGATCCGGACGATCGCAGAGACTTCGCAGATGCACCGGTGGAGTGCCTGAACGACAATGTGGTGGACGAGAGGGCTCGGTGGACCCGCCGACGGCAGGGAGGACGCAGTGACCGCAGGTACCGGACCGGACGGTGGCGAACATGCAGGGCTCGTCGAGTACGCGGGGCTGCGGGAGACGCACTCGTCGGTGGTGTTCTTCGTCGGCGATCGCGTGCACAAGATGAAGAAGCCGCTCGACCTGGGCTTCCTCGACAACCGCACGCGGGAGGCCCGCGAGCGGATCTGTCACCGCGAAGTGGAACTCAACCGCCGTCTCGCGCCCGACGTCTACCTGGGGGTCGCGGACGTCTACGGCCCGGATGGGCAGCCGTGCGAGCACCTCGTCGAAATGGTGCGGCTCCCGGACGACCGGCGCCTGGCCGCGGCGGTCCGGCGGGGGGAGGACGTGTCGTCGGTGATCGACGAAGTGGCCCGGCAGGTCGCGGCGCTGCACGCTTCCTCGCCGCACAGCCCCGGCATCGACCGGTGTGCCTCCGCGGATTTCGTCGCCGAGTTGTGGGATCTCAGTCTCGACCATCTCGGTGGGCTGGAGGTGGGAGCGGATCGCGCCGACTCGTCGGCACGGATACGCGAGTCCGTGCATCGTTATCTCGCGGGCCGGACGGCCCTGTTCGACGAACGCATCGCGGCGGGCCGGGCCGTGGACGGACACGGCGATCTGCTCGCCGACGACATCTTCTGCCTCGACGACGGCCCGCGCATCATCGACTGCCTCGAGTTCGACGACGAACTGCGCTACGGAGACGCGGTTCTCGATCTGGCCTTCCTTGCAATGGATCTCGAACGTCTGGGCGCCGAGGCCGCGGCACGGCGGCTGCTGGAGCAGTACGCCGAGGTCTCGGGTGATCGGCCGCCGCCGTCGCTCGTGCACCACTACATCGCCTATCGAGCGCTGGTGCGAGCGAAGGTGACCGCCCTCCGCTACGAGCAGGGTGATACGGGGGCGCGGGAGACGGCCGCAGGCTTCCTCGACCTGCTCGAGTGCCATCTCGACCGCGGACGTCTTCGTATGGTGCTCGTGGGGGGTGTCTCCGCAACCGGTAAGACGACGCTCGCGCGCACGGCCGGCGCGTATCTCGGCGCGGAGGTGGTGCGCAGCGACGTCGTCCGCAAGGAACTGGTGGGGCTGCGGCCCACCGCCCGGACCGGCGACGGAACGGACACCGGCCTGTACGCGCCGGCGCATTCGGAGGCGACCTACCGGGAGATGCTCCGCCGCGCCGGGACCGCGCTCACCCGCGGACGATCCGTCGTGCTGGACGCGACCTGGTTGTCGTCCGCGCAGCGCGACGCGGCCCGCAGGGTGGCCGACGACGCGGCAGTGGATGTGATCGAGATCGAATGTCGTGCGGACGAAGGAATCCTTCTGCAGCGGATGGCATCCCGAGCTCAACGCGGCGACGATGCCTCCGATGCGACTCCCGCCGTGCTCGAACGGCAACTCCGGCGGAGGGACCCGTGGCCGGAGGCGTTCCGGATCGACACGGGCGTCGAGACCGTCGACGAGACGCGACTGGAGAGCATGCTCGGTCCGGCGCCCTGGTGATCGCGTCGATCGAACGGGGAACGGGGACCGCTTCCGTCGAAGCGATCCCCGTTCCCCGGAGGAGCCGGTCTAGACCGTGCGCGCGATGAGCACCGGGCACGGGGCCTTGTGCAGCAGGTTCTGACTCGTGGATCCGAGCAGTGCGGCGCGGAACTGGCCACGACCGTGGCTTCCGACCGCGACGAGCTGGGCGTCGTCGAGGTGCGCGAGCAGGACCTTCGTCGCCGGGCCCCGGTCGATCACGCGGTCGACGGTGACCTCGGGGTGACGGTCGCTCCATCCGGCGAGGGTCTCGGCGAGAACCGCGGTCTCCGAGGTCTCCACTGCATCCCAGTCGACCAGCGCGGCGGTGGCGCCGACGCCGAGAGCGGCATCACCGATCCACGAGTGCACGGCACGGAGGGGGACGTTCAGGGCCGAAGCGAGGTCGAACGCGTGAGTGACTGCGGCCGAGGACAATTCGCTTCCGTCCACGCCGACGACGATCGGCCGCGAATCGGGCAGCGGTGCGTCGGTGTCGCCGCGCCACACCACCACCGGACACGGTGCATGGTTCGCGACACGCAGGACGGTGGAGCCGAGCAGGAAGTTCTCCAGTGCGCCCGCGCCGGTGGCGCCCATGACCACCAGACGGGCATCCTCGGCGGCTTCGAGGAGCGACTTGGCCGCGGGGCCGGGGCCGATGAAGCTACCGATCTCGAGATCGGGGTGATCGGCGCGGACGCGCTCGGCGGCGTCGGCGAGGAGCTTCTTGCCGTCCTCCTCGAGCTGCTGGATCATCTGCGACTGCACCAGTACCGCGGCTTCGCTGTAGAAGATGCCCTCCGGGGGCATCGAGTGCACGAGGTGGAGGGGTGCTCCGATACGCGACGCGACGGCGCCGGCCCATCGCGCTGCCGCTACAGCCGTTTCGGAGCCGTCCACGCCTGCGACGACTGCCTTGCCGGTGCTCGGTGTGCTCATCGATGTCTCCTTCTCGTTGCGGCGCCCGGCTTCCCGTGTGCCGGTCGGCTCGAGGTCACGTTACCGCCACGACGCGGTGGTGACCCGCTGTCGACGGTCTTCATGATCCCCGATCGGACAGGACCGGACCAGGGCCTTCGGACCTCGGTCAGCTCCACAACCGGCGGGCCGATCGGTGGGCCTTCCTCCAGCCCTCGTCCAGGTGCGCGGCCTGTGCGTCGCCGATCTCGCTCTCGATGCGGAACAGGATCCCGAGCCCGAAGCTGGTCTCGGCGGTGTGGCCCTGCTCGGAGAGCATGTGCAGGAGGTGTTCCCGGGCCACCACGGAGTCCTGGAATTCGCCGAGCAGATCCTGGAAGGTGTCGAACCGGTCGAGGACCCGCCCGGAGCGCTTCGGATGCAGCGGCGCGATCACCTCGATGGCGTACCGCATCCGTTTGGCCCCCTTGCGGGCCCGGTGCATCAACTCGTCGCGTTCGGCCGTGCTCTCGGCATCTCCCACCTCGGCGACGCGACGCGACACCTTGTCCGAGAGCGATTCGATCGCATGCAGCAGTTCCTTCCGCGCGACCTTCGGTCGTGCACCCACCGCTTCGGTCGCGGGGGCGAGGTCGTCGATCGCCGAGTCGAGTCGGGCGAGCAACGCGACGTACCGGTCGGAACGGAGGGTGTCGACGGCCTCGAGGCGTGCAGCCTCGGATGCGGCCGAGAAGTACTCGTCGATACGGGCACGCGTCGCTTCCCGGTGCGACTCGACCGGGATGTCGGCGACGCGATCCGCGAGTCGTTCCCATTGGACCTCGAGATCGCGCGACGGGCTGAGACGTCTTCCGAGCCAACGCAGTTCGTCGATAAGGTCGTCGTCCACGGCGATCTCGCCGGAGTAGGTCTGCAGTGCGCTGCGCAGGCGCCGTGCGGCCTTGCGCATGCTGTGCACCGAATCGGGAGCGTCGCGACGCACCGCGAGGTCCGACAACTCCAGAGTGTGCAGTTCGGCTGCGAGATAGTCGCGAACGGGGAGCAGGCCCTTCGCGATCCGCGGTCGGGTGGGGATCAGATCACCGAGCACACGGTGCAGTTTCGAGGGGCTTTCCGAGCGGGTGATCCCGGCCGCCGCGAAGCGCTTCTCGAGCGCCGAGAGGAAGCGGCCGATGGTCTTCTCGTCGAACGAGGAGTTCCATTCGACCTCGATCTCCCGCCAGCGGATCTCGGACCCGTCGGCCCGGCGTACGGCGTCCACCTCGTCGACGACCACCTCCGCGAGGAGGTCGCCGTCGGGAGAGCGGAGACGGTGCCGATGCCGTTGCGTGACCAGCAGGGCGGCCAGGCTCAGCGGCGCACCGCGAAGGAGCCCGCGCAGCAGCGACGACAGGTCGGCGGGGATGTCCTCGGCCGAGTCGTCGCCGAGGGGGAAGTGCAGTTCGGTGCGGGTGTCGACACCGGACGGGAGCTTGAGATGCCATCCTGCGTCGTCGCCGCCCTCACGCCTGCGGAGCGTGATCTTCGAGCGCAGCAGGTTCAGGTCGGCAGTGTCGTAGTACTGGGCCGACAGTTCGAATCGGTCGACGTCGATCGCATCGACCGACGGCAACCCCGCCAGGTCGGGGAGCGGCTGGTCGCCGGTGGCGGAGTACTTGCGTTCGGCCTCCTCCGCGGCGGCCGGGGACGGTGTGCTGGGCATCCATCTGCTCCTTCTCGGTACGCGTCGCCTTCCACCTTGCCATGCGGTCCGGTATGCGGTGATTCGTCCGGCTGTGATCTGCCGATACCGGGCAAAGAGCACTTCGGCCCTGGTCAAGGCTCGGTTCCGGGGTGATCATGGTTCGACGCGGGTCCGGAGGGTAGTGATGAAGGTTCTTGTTTCGGTGGCCAGTCGGCACGGTTCGACCGCGGAGATCGCGACCGCACTCGCCGCGTCGATGCGCCACCGCGGCGCACAGGTCGACGTGAACGCGCCCGAGCACGTCGACGATCTCGGCGCGTACGACGTCGTGGTGCTCGGCAGTGCCGTCTATCGCGGTCGCTGGCTGCGCAGCGCACGGGAGTTCGCCGAGCGGTATGCGTCCGAGTTGCGCGAGCGCGACGTCTATCTCTTCTCGTCGGGCCCGGTCGCTTCGGGCGGGCGACGGGTCGACACGTCGTACGACGCGTGCGCCGTCGCCGAACGCGTCGGGGCCTGCGAGCATCGCACCTTCCCGGGAAAGCTGGATCCGGCGGTGCTCGGCACCGGCGAACGGATGGTCGTCAGGATGTTCGGCGCCCCCTCCGGTGATTTCCGGGACTGGGATGCGATCGGAGCGTGGGGTGCGCGGATCGTCGCGCGGACGGCCGGCCGGGAACACGATCTCGACCGGGTCGGATCGGCTCCCGCGCAGCGGGGGGCGCGACGCTAGGGGATCAGTCCGAATCGCTCCGATAGTGCGAACTCAGTTCGGCGGCGCGGTCCCAGATCGACCAGTCGACCGGGCGTCCCGCCAACTGGGCCTCCACCACTTCGAACCCGGCGTGCCAGCCCGCGCCGTGCGCGAGGGCGTCCTCTTCGTCGTCGGTGGTGTGGGTGAGGGTGAGCCAGCACCCGCCGGAGCCGTCGGGAGTGATCTCCCAGTGCAGAACATCGGCGTCCCAAAGGTATTCCAGGATCCGTCCGGTGCGCACCGTGAGGACGCTGCCCGTGGTGGTGTGTCCTTCCGGGAGTCCGAAACGCCGGGTCTGTTCCTGTGTGGATCGGAATTCGAGTGCCGCTCCGGGCGTGAGTTCGAATTCGACGTCGGCAGGGAACCAGGCGCGGAGGTGCTGGGGATCGGTGAGAACGCTCCACACCTTCTCGGGGGTGTAGGGGAACGAGCGTTGGAACCGAAGAGCGACCCTCCCGTCGTAGGTACGCGAGATGATGCCGATATCCATGGGAACCTCCAAGACGAGAACTCGCCGGTCAGCGGGGTCCTGGCGTGCTGTTACCCCATGCTGCCAGGTTTCGTCGGCTTACGAAGCGGGTCGACCGACCTGTGATGGGATCGTGGAACGACACCGATCGCGCCAGTAGCTGCAGTGGATTCGAATAGTCTTGTGCCCCAACCTCGTACACCTCCGGATAGAGGTTGTCGCCGAGAATGGGGATTCCCAGCGAGTTCATGTGGACACGGAGTTGGTGCGTCCTGCCGGTGCGGGGACGCAAAAGGTAACGGGCACGGTCGCCGGCCGTGGCCACGACGTCGATCCGGGTCACCGCGTCGACAGGACCCTCGACCTCGCGCGCCTGCAGGACGCCGCGCTCCTTGACGATGCGGCTGCGTACGTGGAGGGGGAAGTCGAGATGCGGTGCGGCCGGAGCGATCGCTTCGTACTCCTTCTCCACGAGACGCCGGTCGAACAGGGTCTGGTACGCGCGTCGCGCCTCGCGCCGGACGGTGAACACCAGTACGCCCGCCGTGAGCCGGTCGAGCCGATGAGCGGGGGACAGCTCGGGAAGATCCAGTTCCGTGCGCAGCCGGACCAGGGCTGTCTCCGTCACCCACGAGCCGCGAGGTGTGGTCGCCAGGAAGTGCGGCTTGTCGACCACGAGCAGGTTCTCGTCCCGATGGAGGATGTCGATCTCGAACGGGACGCGCGGCTGGACCGGAGGATCACGGTAGAGATACACGAATTCACGTGGGGTGTACGGCGTGGAGAACGTGATCGGAGTTCCGTCCCGTACGACCACTTCGCCGCCTTCGATCTTCTCCGCAATTCGTGTCGTATCGCTCGGGAAGCGCGCCGCCAGGAACTCCGCCATGGTCTCCCAGCTGGCATTTTCCGGCAGTCGCAGGCGGGTGGGGTTCAAGCCGTCGCGAACGGGGAGGGGAGCGTCGGGCACGGATCGTCAGGTTAGTCGCACCGTGGGATTCCCGGTGCCGACGCTGTGTCGACAACGTGCCGAAGCCGCGTCGATAACACGGCCGGGCTTTCCACGATAACGATTGTGTGCAAGCCTGCTTAAGGTTTCTGCACCGTCGATACCCTGGGACGGAAGTGAAGAATGTTACTGGAGTGCAAGGGGAGCTTGTTGTGACGATTTCGGCGAAGACCGGAACACGTCGGCGGGGGGGACGCGCTCTCGTTCGGCTACTGGTGGCAGCGGTGGTACTTCCACTGGCCCTCGTGTTCACAGGAGTCGGGGCCGGGACGGCCTCGGCCGACCCGTACACCCGGTTCCACGAGGACATGGTCGCGGCACCGGGCGGTGTAGGCGCGATCAAGGTGCGCATCTGGCGAGCGAACAACGGCAGCAACAAGGCCGTCTATCTGCTCGACGGGCTGCGTGCCACCGACGACATGAGCGGCTGGGAACACGAGACCAACGCGGCGTGGCTCGCCGACCACGGTGTCAACGTGATCATGCCGGTCGGTGGGCAGTCGAGCTTCTACGCCGATTGGTACGCGCCGAGCAATTTCAACGGTCAGCCCTACACGTACAAGTGGGAGTCCTTCCTGACCCAGAACCTGCCGGACCATCTCGCGAACGTCTACGGCATCGACCGCGGCAACAACGCGGTGGTCGGCCTGTCGATGGGCGGCAACGCGGCGCTGATCCTGGCCGCCTACCACCGCAACCAGTTCACCTTCGCCGGTTCGTTGTCGGGTTACCTCAACCTCTCGGCACCGGGGATGCGCGAAGCCATCCGTGTGGCCATGCTCGACGCCGGCGGATACAACTCCGACGCGATGTGGGGACCGCCCTGGGATTCGGCGTGGCTGCGTCACGACCCGTTCGTCGCGGCGCCGAACCTGCGCGGTCTGCCGATGTGGATCTCCGCGGCGAGCGGTCTGCCCGGCCAGTACGACCGGCCGGGCTCGCTCGTGGGCAGCTTCAACACGACCAACGCCATGGGGCTCGAAGCGCTCGCCCTCACGCAGAACCGTGCCTTCCAGGTGCGCCTGCTGACCCTGGGCATCGACACCGCACACTTCTCGTTCCCGGTCCTGGGCACCCACTCGTGGGGATACTGGCAGGACGAGCTGTGGGCGATGCTCCCGATGCTCAAGTCCTCGATTGGCGCCTGACGCTTCCACAACGCTGGTCGGCCGCACCGTCGTCGTGACGGGGGCCACCAGCGGTGTGGGTGAAGCGACGGCCCGGGCGCTCGGAGCTGCCGGAGCCAGGGTTGTGATCGCCGGCCGCAATGTCGACCGTGGCAAGCGCATCGCCGAGGAGATCGGGCCCCGGGCCGAGACGATGTCGCTCGATCTCGCCGATCTCTCGGCGATCCGTGCCTTCGCGGACGCCTTCGCCGATCGGCAGATCGACGTCCTGGTCAACAACGCCGGGGTGATGGCGGTTCCGCTCAGCCGCACCGCCGACGGGTTCGAGATGCAGATGGGAATTAACCATCTCGGACACTTTGCCCTCACCGGACTGCTGTTGCCACGCATCACCGGTCGCGTCGTCACGGTGTCGAGCGCCGCTCACCTCCTCGGACGCGTCGATCTCGACGACCTGAACTGGGAACGGCGCCCGTACAACCGTGCCGCCGGGTACGCGCAGTCGAAGCTCGCGAACCTGCTGTTCGGTCTCGAACTGGAACGCCGCCTCGCTGCGGCCCGCTCGCCTCTGCGCGCGGTCGCGGCCCACCCCGGCTACGCGGCGACGGAAGTGGGCAGCCACACGGGGACGTGGTTCGACCGGCTGTTCGGCTTCGGCAAGAGGGTCCTGCAGCGCACGCCGGACCAGGGGGCCGAATCGGTCGTGCTCGCCGCCTCCGATCCGGCTGTCTCGGGTGGTTACATCGGTCCGCGCTTCCTGCTGTACGGATCCCCCGGTGTCGCCGCCGTGGGGCGTCGTGCCCGCGACCGGGAGACCGCGACGCGTCTGTGGGAGCTGTCGGAGAAGCTCACCGGAGTGCACTTCGAGATCGGCTGATGACCGTCTTCGACGCAGGCTGATGCGCGTCCCCGGTCACGCGGTCCGGCGCATCGGCACGTGGTCGATCCCGGCCTCGATGTAGTTCGGTCCGGTGCGCACGAATCCGAATCGGGCGTACCAGTTCTCCAGGTACGCCTGCGCCGAGATGTCGACCACCGCCGGACAGGTCGCGAGCGCCGCCTCGATCAGGTCGGCGGCGAGCCCGCGTCCGCGTGCGTGCCGGGCGGTGGCGACTCGCCCGATGTGGGCGATGTCCCCGTCGTCGTGGAGCACGCGCAGGGTGGCGAGCACTTCGTCTCCGTCCTGCGTCCAGAACAACTCGGTGGCCGGGTCGAGATCGCGCCCGTCGAGTTCCGGTTCGCAGGTGATGCCCTGCTCGAAGACGAACACGTCGGTGCGCAGCGCGACGATCCGGTACAGACTCTCGGGGTCGGTCTTCCGCAACGGTGAATGGTGAATGGACGGCACGTCTCGATGGTAGGGGCGGGGGTTCACCGTCCCGTCGTGAACTCTGTGCGTCACCCGCTGCCGCGTGGAGGGAAGGTCGGCAGCATCGGCATCTCCCGCGGGGTGGTGGGTGCACCCGAGGTGGTGGGACGACCCGTCGCGGTGCCCGGTGCGTCGCTCTCCTCGGTGTCCCGGTGCTGACGCTCCTCTTCCGGCTCGGCCTCGCGTCCGGGACCTCCGCGCCTGGTGAAACCGCTACCGGTCGATGTCGCCGTCGTAGTGGAGGCAGCGGTGGATGCCACAGTGGGTTCGGTGAGCGGGGCCGCAGTGGTGGTCGCCACCGGTGCCTCGATCATCGCCTCCTCCGTCGTCGTCTCCGGAGCCTCGGGCGTCGTAGTGGTCTCGGTCGCGGTGTCGGCCGTGGTCGTGGCGACCGCGGATCCCGCGTCGAGCGTCGATCCGGTGGCGGGGCGCAGAACCTGCCGGTCGACGGGCTCGGCCTGCGGGAACGCGTACAACGCACCCACACCCAGAGCGGCGAACAACGCCACCGATGCCGCGACGACGGGGAGGGTGCGCTTCGCGCGACGATCACGACGCGGAAAGCCTTCACGGTCCACCGGTTCGAGCCGCCGGCCGAGATCGAGCAGTTCCGCCTCCGAAGGTTGCACCGCCAGGACCCGTCCCCGCAAGTGGGCGGGCAGCGGAGCGAAGGGGAGAAGGGAGAAGGTTCCGAGCGCATTCGGTACGCGGGGCACCGCCCGGTCGACGAAGTCCTGCGCATGGGCGAGGACACGCCCGTCGCCCGCAGACCCGAGCATCGCCACGATCTCGTGAGACGAGAAGTGTTGCCGCACCGCGAGATCGACCACCTCGCGGGCGGTGCCGCCGAGCAGATGGACGGCCTCGCGGACCTCGAGCACCTCGGGTCCGGCCTGGTAGGCGGGATCGGTGGCGGGGAGATATTCGAGTGCGGATCCGGTCCGGTTCAGTACCCGGAGACACTCGGCCCGGACCACGGCGTGGAGCCAGGCGCGGAGGAGTCCGGGATCGCGCAGCGACCGGATACGTGCGGCCGCCGTCCAGACGGAGTCGTACACCACGTCCGATGCGGACGACACGGGGACGAAACCGCACGCGTATGCGTACAGACCGGGGGCGAAACGGTCGTAGACCGCTGCCGTGGCATCCGGCGCTCCGTTCCGCAACGCTGCGGCGAGCTCACGATCCGGACGTCCGGGGTGGTGCCCCATCGATGGAACCTTCCTGTCGTGCATACGCCCCCGCGCGCGTGCGACCGTACGTTCCGGGGCAGTCTACGAGCAGGTGCGGGCGACGGCGAGGATGCAATCCATCGGGACCACCGTGCGGGACCCGGGGGCATTGCCGCGGGACGCGGGGGGGCATCGCCGCGGGACGCGGGGGACTGTCGCGGCGCGACACGCGTCCGTAGGGTGGCGGGCATGGGGTGGACGACGAACGATATTCCGGATCTGTCGGGACGCACGATGATCGTGACCGGAGCCAACAGCGGTCTCGGTGCGGAGACCGCCCGGGCACTCGCGCGGGCCGGAGCCGAGGTGGTGCTCGCCTGCCGCGACGTCGCCAAGGGCGAGGCGGTCGCGGCCGGACTCGGCGACCGCGCCCGGGTCCGTCGTCTGGACCTGGCGGATCTGGCATCGGTACGTGCATTCGCCGAGGCGGTGCGGGCCGAGTACGAGCGCATCGACGTCCTGGTCGACAATGCCGGTGTCATGGCGGTGCCGTTGCGGCGGACGGCCGACGGCTTCGAGATGCAGATCGGGACCAACCACTTCGGCCACTTCGCGCTCACCGGGCTGTTGATCGATCGCATCACCGACCGGGTCGTGACGGTCAGCAGCGCGATGCACCGCATCGGCAGCATCGATCTCGACGACATCGACTGGGAACGCCGCCGGTACGAGCGGTGGCTCGCCTACGGGCAGTCGAAGCTGGCGAATCTGCTGTTCGCATACGAGCTGCAGCGGCGTCTCACCGCAGCCGGATCGAATGTGAGATCGATTGCCGCGCATCCGGGTTACTCGTCGACGAATCTGCAGTACCGCAGCGAGTCCTGGCACGGGAAGATCGTCGAACTCGTCACTCCGATCATCGGGCAGTCCCCGCAACAGGGCGCGCTCCCGAGCCTCTACGCGGCGACCGCACCGGACGCGGAGCCGGGCGGCTATTACGGGCCCGACGCCTTCTTCGAGATGCGCGGCCATCCGAAGCGGGTGCAGTCCAGCTCGCGTTCCCGCGACGAGATCCTGGCCCGGAAACTGTGGGAGCTGTCGGAGCGGCTGTGTTCCGTCGAGTACTCGATGCCCTGAGCTCAGGGGAGGCCCCGGCCGTCAGGTCAGGGTGAAGGAGACCGGCGGCAGTTCGTCCCGCCGGCACAGTCCGGTCTGGTCCACGAGGTCGAGGGTCCTCAGATATCGGCGGACCAGATCGCCCGCCGACAGTCCGGCATCCGACGCGGTGCGCAGGGCAGCGGCGAGTCCGTCCCCGCGCGCCCAGCGGTGGATCGCGGCGACGGCGATCGGATCCGGATCCGGCCCCACTTCCAGTCCGAGTCGTTCCTCGCGTCCGGCGAGTTCGCTCCACAACCGCGAGGTGGCGCGCAGCGCCTCGTCGATCGCCGGGGTCGTACGGCCGGGGACACCGACGGTGCGGCGCCGGGTCTCGCCCAGAGCGCTGGAGGCGACGGCGGCGAGTTCGGCGGGTGTCAGTCCCGACCAGGCTCCGGTGCGGACACACTCGGCGACGAGAAGTTCGTTCGTGCAGTAGATCCGGCCCAGCCGGCGACCGTCGTCGGTGACGTAGGCCGACCCGCCCACCGGATCCCGGAGCAGATAGCCCCGATCCTCGAGCAGATCCAGTGTGCGATCGAAGGTGTCGGCGAGACGGCCGGTGACCGTCTCGATCTGCGATCGCATTCGTTCGGTGTCGCCGTGCACCGCGGCGCGCCGGGCGGAGAGGGTGAGGAGACGGTCCTTGTCGCCGCGCCGGTGCGCCGGATGTGAGCGCACCGCCCGTGCGAGCGAGGCGACGAGGTCGGCCGAGCCGGATCGTCGCGCCTCGGCGAGCCGCTCGCTCAGATGCCGGTACTCCGTGAAGCCTTCGACGTCGCCGAGTTCGGTGTCGAGATCGCGGAGCGTGGTCGTGTTCGCGCGGACAGCGTCGGTGAGTGCTGCGACGGACCGCTCGGCCTGGAACTGGGCGAACGAGCGTCGCAGGAACTCCCGCGCACCGGGGACGCCGCGACCGGCGACCAGGTTGATCGCGGTGGTGTATCCCACACGCAGCGAACTGTGCAGCGGATAGGAGCGTGCGCCGGCGAGACCGGCGACCGTCGCGGGGTCGGCTTCGGGACTCCACAGCACCACGGCGTGCCCTTCGACGTCGATACCGCGACGACCGGCACGGCCGGTGAGCTGCGTGTACTCGCCGGGGGAGAGGCGCACCTGGCCGTCGGCGGTGGGTTTGACGAGACGTTCGAGGACGACGGTGCGCGCCGGCATGTTCACTCCCACGGCGAGGGTCTCGGTGGCGAACACGACCCGCACGAGACCGCGGGCGAACAGTTCCTCGACGGTGTGCCGGAAGGCGGGGATCAAACCGGCGTGGTGCGCGGCGAAGCCACGTTCGAGACCTTCGAGCCACCCGGTGTGACCGACCGCGTCGAGGTCGGCGGGTGGCAGGGCCGCGGTGTGCCGGTCGGCGACTGCGCGGATCTCGGCGGTGTCGGCGGCCTCGGTGAGACGGACCGACGATTCGAGGCATTCGGTGACGGCGTCGTCACAACCGTTGCGGCTGAACCGGAACCAGATGGCCGGCAGCAATTGTTCGGCCTCGAGCCGGGCGACGGTACCGGGCAGGTCGCCGCCGGCCGGTCCGGGTGCTCCGCGTGCCCGTCGCCGTCGCCGTCCTCTGCCGGTCGCAGGGCCGGGCGCGGCTTCGACGAGCCGGCGGTGGGCGATGTACCGCTCGAGGGTCTCGTCGACGGTGCCGCCGGGCGACAGCAGGTCGAACAGGCGTCCGCCGGCGAGCATGTGCTGGGTGAGCGGTACGGGGCGGGTCTCCTCCACGACGACGGCCAGGTCGCCGCGGATGCCGCGCAGCCAGCCACCGAATTCCTCGGCGTTGCTCACCGTGGCCGACAGGCTCGTCAGCCGGACGTCGTCGGCGAGCGAGAGGATTGCTTCCTCCCAGACCGCGCCGCGCTCACGATCGGCGAGATAGTGCACCTCGTCCATGACGACGTGGGTGAGACCGTGCAGAAGTGGGGAGCCGCCGTGCAGCATGCTGCGCAGCACTTCGGTGGTCATGACGACCACGGGCGCGTGGGGGTCCAGCGAGATGTCGCCGGTGAGCAGACCGACCCGGTCGTCGCCGAAACGGCGCGACAGGTCGAGATACTTCTGGTTGCTCAGCGCCTTGATGGGGGTGGTGTAGAAACAGCGACCGCCCGCTGCGAGCGCGAGGCGAGCGGCGAATTCGCCGACGACGGTCTTGCCCGCCCCGGTGGGAGCGCACACCAGCACGTCGCGGGCGTCTTCGAGGGCGTGGCAGGCCTCGAGCTGGAAGTCGTCGAGGGGGAAATCGAGTTCGGCCGCGAACGTCGTGAGCTGCGACCGGTCCTGCGTGCGCACGTCTCCACGCTACGGGTCGGCGTGGACACGTGCGCCGCGCAGGGGCGCGTCACTCGCCCGTCACCCTCGGGGGTGACTCAGTCGCCCGTCACCCTCGGGGGTGACTCAGTCGTCCGTCACCCTCGGGGGTGACTCAGTCGTCCGTCACCTCGAGGGTGACGTCGATGTTGCCGCGGGTCGCGTTGGAGTACGGGCATACCTGATGGGCTTTCTCGGTGAGCTCGAGCGCCTTCTCGCGGGAGAGGTTCGGCAGGGTCACCTCGAGGGTGACGGCGAGACCGAATCCGCCGGCGTCGGTCGGGCCGATGCCGACGCGGGCGCCGACGGCCGAATCGCTGACGTCCGCCTTCTCCTGCCGGGCGATCATCTGCAACGCCGAATGGAAGCACGCGGCGTAGCCGGCGGCGAAGAGCTGTTCGGGGTTGGTTCCCTTCCCGCTGCCACCCATCTCGGTGGGCAGGGCGAGGTCGACGTCGAGCTTGCCGTCGCTGGTGCGGGCGTGGCCGTCGCGGCCTGCCCCGGTGGCGAGTGCTTCGGCGGTGTAGACGATGTTCACGATGTCCTGCCTTTCTTCGAGAGTGCGCCGGGTGCTTCCTGCAACGCGGCGGTCAGGCGGTGGAGCGTCTCGCGCAGCGCGACCAGTTCGTCGACGTCGAACCGGCTGTCCCGCGTCACGCAGCCGGGGATGTCCGCGGCCTCTGTCCGGAGTGCATCCCCCGCTTCGGTGAGATGGACGACGACACGACGTTCGTCGGTCTGCTGCCGGCGTCGTTCGACGTATCCGGCGGCCTCGAGCCGCTTGAGCAGGGGGGACAGTGTGCCGGTGTCGAGATCGAGCGAGTCGCACAGATCCTGCACGCCTCGCGCATCGCGTTCCCACAGTGCCAGGAGTACGAGGTATTGCGGGTAGGTGATGCCCAGCCGGTCGAGATGTGGCCGGTAGGCGGCCGTGACGGTGCGGGACGCGCGGTAGAGCGCGAAGCACACCTGCTGGTCGAGTTCGAGGGGAGACGACACGAGATGAATGTAGTGCACCGTTATGTTGTGCACAATATTGATGGCCCCAACCGGATGTGTGATCCAGATCATTCACGCATGGGAATTGCACGGCAGCCGGGCACGTTAGTTGAGTGAGAATGGCTCAAGTTCGACAGAAAGGCTTCGGAATGCCGGCATTCTTCGGACCTGGTGGCCCCGGCCGAATCGACATCACGCGTTTCATGAGCCGCGGCACCCAGGACCTCCTCGCCCACGCGGCGCGTTACGCCACCGACCGTGGTGACGCGGAACTCGACGTGCTGCACCTCCTCCGCGCGATGGCGGAGCAGGATCCGTCCCGCACGGTCATGACCCGCGCCGGGGCCGACCCCGCCGACGTCGCTGCGGCCGTCGACCAGCGGCTGCCGCAGAGCCGCCCCGGTGAGGCCGTCTCCGCACCCGCACTGACCGGTGCCGTGAAGACCGCACTCCTCGAAGCGCACCAGCTCTCGCGTGCGCTCGGCTCCACCTACATCGACCCCGAGCACCTGTTCTTCACGCTCGCGGCCGACCAGACCCGTGCTCCCGGACGCCTGCTGGCGTCGCTGGGCGTGACACCGCAGGCGTTGCAGACCGCGCTGCAGCCCGTCCCCACGGCTCCCGTCGCCGAGGAGACGTCCACGCCGACGCTCGACAAGTTCGGCGTCGACCTCACCGAACGGGCCCGGGGCGGCGGCATCGACCCCGTCATCGGCCGCGCCGACGAGATCGAGCAGACGATCGAGATCCTCGCCCGGCGTACCAAGAACAACCCGGTGCTCGTCGGTGAAGCCGGTGTCGGCAAGACGGCCATCGTCGAAGGGCTCGCCCAGCGCATCGTCGACGGCGCCGTCCCGGAGGTCCTGCAGGACAAGCGCATCGTCCAGCTCGACCTGACCGCGATGGTCGCCGGAACCCGCTACCGCGGCGACTTCGAGGAACGCCTCACCACGGCGCTCGACGAGATCGTCGCCCAGCAGGGCAGGCTCATCGTCTTCATCGACGAGATCCACACCGTCGTCGGTGCGGGCGCCGGCAACGAGGGCGCGATGGACGCGGCGAACATCCTCAAGCCGAAGCTCGCCCGCGGTGAACTGCACGTCGTCGGTGCGACCACCCTCGACGAGTACCGCAAGCACATCGAGAAGGATCCGGCACTCGAACGTCGTTTCCAGCCGGTCACGGTCGACGAGCCCGCACGCGACGACGCCGTCGCGATCCTGAAGGGTCTCGCCGATCGGTACGCCGAGTTCCACAAGGTCCGGTACACCGACGAAGCGCTCGAAGCGGCCGTCGACCTGTCGATGCGGTACCTGCCCGACCGGCACCTGCCGGACAAGGCGATCGACCTCGTCGACCAGGCCGGTGCACGACTGCGCCTGCGGACCCCCGCACGGATGTGACCGAACTGCGTTCGCGGCTGGGCGAACTCGAAGCGGAGAAGGACCGGGCCGTCGAAGCCGAGCAGTACGAGGAGGCCTCGCGCATCCGCGACGAGATCCTCCGTCTCCAGGCACGGATCGACAGCGGCGACGGAACCGGCGAGGAAACTCCCACCGTCGATCCGGAACTGATCGCCGAGATCGTCTCGCGGGCCACCGGTGTCCCGGCCTCGCAGATGACCCGCGCGGAGAAGGAGAGGCTGCGCACTCTCGAGGACGAGCTGCACAAGCGCGTCGTCGGGCAGGACGAAGCCGTGCACGCCGTGGCACGCGCCGTGCGGCGCAGCCGCTCCGGCATGAGCGACCCGCGTCGTCCGGTGGGCAGCTTCCTGTTCCTCGGTCCCACCGGCGTCGGCAAGACCGAGCTCGCGAAGGCGCTCGCCGAGGTCCTCTTCGGCGACGAGCGCACCATGCTGCGCATCGACATGAGCGAGTTCGGCGAACGCCACACCGTGAGCCGTCTCGTCGGTGCCCCTCCCGGTTACGTCGGCTACGGCGAGGCCGGGCAGCTCACCGAACAGGTGCGTCGCCACCCCTATTCGGTGGTGCTGCTCGACGAGATCGAGAAGGCGCACCCGGACGTGTTCAACACGTTGCTGCAGGTCCTCGACGACGGTCGCCTCACCGACGGTGAGGGACGCACGGTGGACTTCACCAACACCGTCGTCATCATGACCAGCAACCTCGGTTCGGACATCATCTCGAGTCGCGGTGGCGCGCTCGGCTTCACCACCGGCGACGCCGAGGCGGCCGAGAAGCCGTTGCGCGACCGGGTCATGGGACGGCTGCGCGAATCGATGCGGCCGGAGTTCCTCAACCGCATCGACGAGATCGTGATGTTCCGCAAGCTCGACGACGACCAGCTGCATCGGATCACCGAGCTGTTGCTCGCCGACAGCCGGAAGCGTCTGCAGAGCAAGGGGATCGATCTCGAGTTCACTTCCGACGCGGTGGCGTGGATCGCCCGCAACGGTCACCAGCCCGAGTTCGGTGCCCGCCCGTTGCGCCGCTCGATCTCCCGGGTGGTCGACGATCGCATCGCCGACATGCTGCTCGACGACGCACTCGCCGAGGGCAACCGGGTCACGGCGGACGTCGTCGACGACGAACTGCTGCTCCAGGTGAGCTGACCTGCGGGACGAGGAAGGGGAGAGATGCCACGGCATCTCTCCCCTTCCTGCATTCCCGGCGTTCGGGCGGCGGTCAGCCGGTGGTGAGGCGACGGATCGCCTCGAGCGGCAGGTGCAACCACGAGGGACGGTGCCGCGCCTCGTAGACCACTTCGTAGACCGCCTTGTCGAGCTCGTACCCGCGCAACAGGACGTCGGCGTCCCGCGGATCCGTTCCCGAGGCGGCCGCGTAACCGTCGCAGAAGGCGGCGCAATTGCGTTCGGCCCATTCCCGTGCCCGGAACTCCCGCTGCGACTCCACCGCCGTGCCCTGTTCGGATTCGCGGACCGAATGATGCGCGGCGTAATCGAACGACCGCAGCATCCCCGCCACGTCCCGGAACGGGCTGTCGGGCTTGCGGCGCTCCTCGAGGGACTTCGCCGGCTCCCCTTCGAAGTCGATGAGCAGCCAGCGCTCGGGGGTGCGCAACACCTGACCGAGGTGCAGGTCGCCGTGGATGCGGTGCACCGGAATCTGCCCCAGCGCCGCGACCTCCTCGAATCGTGCGCGGATCGCCTCGGTGAGGTCGGCGAGCTCGGGGACCTCGGCCGTCGCACCCTCGAGCCGGTGGAGCATGCCCTCGGCCAGTTCGGAGGCGGCGCGCTCGTCGGTGCCGAGCGCGGAGCCGAGGTGGGCGTGCACATCCGCGACCGCCGCACCGATGCGGTGGGATTCGCCGGCGAAGTCGGTGCCCACCTCGTCGGCACGCAGGTCCCCTTCGATGAGCAGATCCCGGACGCTGCCGAGCGCCATCGACCAGCCGTCTGCCGAATTCGCCGCGAAGTCCTGCACCATCGCCAGCGTGGTGCGGACCCCGTCGACCTCCGCGTCGATCCACGCCCGGATCGGTGCGATCGACCGGCAACCGTCCTCGCCCAGTGCGAGCGGCAGCTCGACGTCCGGGTTGATACCGAGCGTCACGCGCCGGAACATCTTGAGCAGCAACTTCTCTCCGAGGACCACGGAGGTGTTGGACTGTTCCGCGCTCAGCGCGCGGCCCCGCAGTCCCTGTTCGATGACCGAACCCGGCACGTTGTGGAGATCCACCGGACCGGCGGGGGTGCCGCTCGCCAGACTGCGGGAGTACCGGTCGAGGATCTCCTGATCGCGAAGGCCGTCGTAGACGTGCAGGCCGTGGTCGTGGGAGTCGTCGGGACCGACCACGCTCCACGACTGCAGTTCCTCGGGGAGATGGGAACGGAAACCCAGCGGCACCTGGTAGATCTGGTCCGCCGTCGACTCGAACGAGACCTTCACGAGCAGATGGTCGGCCCCGAAACCGGGTTCCTCGACGAGCGGATGGCGCAGGACGACGCTGATCCCGGTGATGGTGTGACCCTTGGCCGCGAACCATCGCTGGTGTGGCATCCACTCGCGCAGGTCCTCGACGAGCCGCTCGTCCGGATAGAGTTCGGTGTTGGTCATCACGGTTGTACCGCCGCTTCCGCTTCGCTGCTCACCGGGTGCTCGCCCGGCCCCTCCTTCGACGGATCGGGCTGCAGGGCGAACCAGAAGAATCCGTGACCGGGCAGGGTGATCATGTAACCCTCCTCCGTGATCGGCGGGAACGGAACGGAACCGGTCAACTCCACCGGGATCCACCCGGCGAAGCGCGACAGGTCCAGCACGACCGCCTGGGGATAACGCGACAAGTTGTTCACGCACAGGATGACGTCGCTGTAATTGCGTTCCGGGCTCGGCGACATCTCGCGCAGATAGGACAGGATCGCGGGGTTGGCGCTGCCGAGTTCGGTGAACGAGGCCTTGCCGAAGGCCGGATGCTGCTTGCGGACCTGGATCATCCGCCGCGTCCAGTGCAGCAGAGAGTTCGTCGAATTCATCTGCGATTCGACGTTCACCGCCTGGTATCCGTAAGTGGGATCCATGATGACCGGCAGATACAGCCGCGCCGGGTCGGCGCGCGAGAATCCGGCATTGCGGTCGGGAGTCCACTGCATCGGGGTCCGCACCGCGTCGCGGTCGCCGAGCCAGATGTTGTCGCCCATGCCGATCTCGTCGCCGTAGTACAGGACGGGGGAGCCGGGCAGGCTCAGCAGCAGAGCGGTGAAGAGTTCGAGCTGGTTCCGGTCGTTCTCGAGCAACGGAGCCAGACGACGGCGGATCCCGATGTTGGCGCGCATCCGCGGATCGGTGACGTACTCGGCGTACATGTAGTCGCGTTCTTCGTCCGTCACCATCTCAAGGGTCAGCTCGTCGTGGTTGCGGAGGAAGATGCCCCACTGGGCGGTCTTCGGGATCGGCGGGGTCTGGGCGAGGATCTCGGAGATCGGGAAACGATTCTGCCGCCGCACCGCCATGAAGATGCGCGGCATCAGCGGGAAATGGAAGGCCATGTGGCACTCGTCGCCGATCTCGGGTTCGCCGAAGTACTCGACGACGTCGGTGGGCCACTGGTTCGCCTCGGCGAGCATCACCCGACCGGGATACTCGGCGTCGATCACCGAGCGGCACTTCTTCAGGAAGGCGTGCGTCTCGGGGAGGTTCTCGCAGTTGGTCCCTTCCCGTTCGAAGAGATAGGGGACCGCGTCGAGCCGGAACCCGTCGATGCCGAGATCGAGCCAGAAACGCAGGACGTCGAGCATCGCGTCCTGCACCTCGGGGTTGTCGTAGTTCAGGTCGGGTTGATGCGAGAAGAACCGGTGCCAGTAGTACTGCTTGCGCACCGGATCCCACGTCCAGTTGGACGTCTCGGTGTCGACGAAGATGATGCGGGCTTCCTGGTACCGGTCGTCGACGTCCGACCACACGTAGAAGTCGCCGTACGGCCCGTCGGGGTCGCTCCGCGATTCCTGGAACCATGCGTGCGTGTCGGAGGTGTGGTTCATGACGAGGTCGGTGATGACGCGGATGCCGCGCTTGTGCGCCTCGTCGAGGAAGAGCACGAAATCTTCGACCGTGCCGAATTCCGGTAGCACAGCACGGAAGTCGCGGATGTCGTAACCGCCGTCCCGGAGCGGCGAATCGTAGAAGGGCGGCAGCCAGATGCAGTCGGCACCGAGCCACGCGATGTAGTCGAGCTTTTCGGTCAGGCCCCGCAGGTCGCCGGTGCCGTCGTTGTTCGAGTCGTTGAAAGCGCGGGCGAGGACCTCGTAGAAGACCGCGGTCTTGAACCAGTCCGGGTCGACGGGCAGGCTGCGCGCGTGGGCGAAGTCCTCGGCCCGGCTCTCGACGAGATGACCGTCTTCGGTGTGTTCGTATTCCGGCACTCGGTCGGAAGGATCCGGCATGGCACCTCCGTGCTCGTCGCGTCGCAGGATGGACTCGCCCCAGAATGCCCCGGCGGGCGGGTTTCCACACCCGGAGCGGACGGAACGCTCTGTGGGTGGACGTGTGTGCCGATACATTGGCGGGCATGACTGGGAACCGGCCCCGAGGACGGGTGGCCGAGCTGTGCACCCGCATGCGTTCGTTCATCGACGACGAGGTGATTCCTCTCGAACCGGTCCTGAGCCGACACGACGACACGGCCGCCGAGGCCCTCACCGGCCTGAAGGCCGGGGCGAAGGAGCTGGGGTTGTGGGCTCTGGGGCATCCCGCGGAGATGGGCGGTGGCGGGGTTTCCTTCCTCGACTTCGTCTACCTCAACGAGATCATCGGCCGCTCCGAGTACGGACAACTCGCGGTCGGGTCGGTGTCCATGCAGGACGCACTGATGATCCAGCGACACGGCACCGCCGAACAACGCGAGCGCTGGATCCCGGGTCTCGTCTCCGGCGACATCCTGCCCTCCGTCGGCATGACCGAGCCCGAAGTGGCGGGTTCCGACCCGGTACTCGTGCAGACCACCGCGCGGCTCGAGAACGGTGAATGGGTGATCGACGGGCACAAGTGGTTCACCACCGGTGCCGCGCAGGCCGGGTACTGCACGGTCTTCGCCCGGACCGAACCCGAGTCGACGCCGCTGCACCGCAGTATCAGCGCGATCATCGTGCCCATCGACACGCCCGGACTCGAGATCGTCCGTGCGATCCCCACGATGGGGCACGACCCGAGCGATCACTACGAGGTGCGGTACACCGGTGTGCGGGTTCCCGAGGAGAGCGTGCTCGGCGAACGCGGCAACGGTTTCGTCGTCGCGCAGGACCGGCTCGGGCCGGGGCGCATCTTCCACTGCATGCGCTGGCTCGGTCAGGCGCAACGAGCCTTCGAACTCATGTGTGCCCGCGCCGACGCCCGTTTCGCCCACGGGTCGCTGCTCGCCGAGAAAGGTGAGATCCAGCGCTACATCGCCGAATCCGCCGCCGACATCCAGGCGGCCAGGCTGATGACCCTGGACGCCGCGCGGGTCATGGACTCGGGAGAGGACGCCCGCGTCCGGATCGGGCTCGCCAAGTTCCGCGGCGCGCAGATGCTGCACGATGTGGTCGACCGTGCGATCCAGGTGCACGGGGCGCTCGGCCTCACCGCCGACACCCCGCTCGAAGGGATGTACCGCCGGGCGCGCTACGCCCGCATCTACGACGGCCCCGACGAGGTGCACCGGATGTCCACGGCACGACGGATCCTGCGCGAGCCGGAACGGGTGCCGTGGCGGTAGGCCTTCCGGACGCGTCCGGTGGGTGAGGGGGCGACGTACCTCTCGTGCTAGGGACTTTCGGCGTTCCGACGCGTCGATGCAAGTATGTGGCGTGGCATTGGGGGAGACCGGCAACGCAGAGCGGACGAACGGAGATTCGTCCGAAGGGCGATTGCGTTGTCGGATAGACGATGTGGCGCGCAGAATGCGAATCGAATGTGCCTGTCTCGACGACACCCTGCGCGTGATCACCGCGGCGGCCGTCGACCTGATCCCGGGTGCCGAGCAGGCCGGCATAGCGTTGCGTACGTCCGGTCTCCGCTTCGATTCCCGTGCTGCGACCGGGCTGTTCCCGAGGCGAATCGACGCACTGCAGCAGGAATCGGGCGAGGGACCCTGCGTGGAGTCGATGCGGGAGCGGGCAACGGTGCTCGTACCCGACATGCGACGCGAGAGGCGTTGGCCTGCTTTCTCTTCCGAATCATCGGCCGTCGGTGTCGGATCAGTGCTGGTGCTGTGCCTGTACACCGACGACGTCCACGGTGCCCTGCACGTGCACAGTTCTCGTGAGGGAGCGTTCGACGCTCGCAGCATCGATGTGGGCACGAGCCTGGCGACCCACGCAGCGCTCGCGGTGATCGCCTCCCGCCGGGAGGATCAGTTGCGCACCGCTCTCGCGTCACGCGATGTCATCGGCCAGGCCAAGGGCATGCTCATGGAGCGTTTCGCGGTGGACGCCGACAATGCCTTCGCCTTGCTCCGGAAGCTCTCCCAGGAACGCAACGTGCCCCTGCGCAGGATCGCGGGGCACGTGGTCGACGCGGGGCGGTGAACTGCCTACGGCAGCTCGGGTGGGAACCCTCCCGTGGCCACCGGACCCCAGCGGGCCGGGGTGATCCGGATCAGCGACTTGCCCTGATCGCGCATCGCCTGCCGGTACTCGTCCCAGTCCGAATGCTCACCGGCGATGTTGCGGAAGTACTCGACGAACGGTTCGACGTCGTCCCGGGCGTCGATCACCTCCGCGGTTCCGTCGATCTGTACCCACGCGTCGTTCCAGTCGTCCGACAGCACGACGACGCCGACCTCGGGACGGATACGGGCGTTGCGGGTCTTGGCACGCTGCGGGTAGGTCGCGATCACGATGCGTCCGCTGTCGTCGACGCCACCGGTGACGGGGGAAGCCTGCGGAGTGCCGTCGTCGCGCTGCGTCATCAGGATCATCCGGTGCCGGGGCCGGACGAAATCCAGCAACTCCCGGATTCCGACCGGGGTGTTCGTGGCGATCTTGCGAGCCATGCACGTTCTCCTGTTCCGAAGAGTTACGACTCGAGGAGCGCCGCGAGTCGCGCGAGGTCTTCTTCCACCATGCCTGTGTCGCGGTCGAACTCGTCGTCGGTCAGTTCGATCTGGCGGACGGTGAATACGATCTCGGCGCCGTCCGGATGGGGGAGCACCCGCATGGGGTTGTGCACGCTCGTCCCCGACGGCAGCGTCACCTCGTGGTCGAGCACCCCGTAGTCGTTGGCGCCGACGAACCGCACGGTGACTTCGCCCATCGGGGACTCCGCGACGAGGGTGTCGCCGACGCGCCGCACCTCGCTGCGGGCCAGACCGGCGGCCCACTTCGGCAGGTTGTCGGGATCCGCGGCGAACTCGTAGACCCGGCGGGGTGCACACCGGACGACACGAGCGACATGTCGGCTGCGGACGACTGGCTTGCTCATGCTCACAACACTAGAAGGTCCGGGGACGTGGCCGGTTCGACATGGGCTTCGGCTCTCCTGGTACAGTACGGAGTCATGCAGCGTGCATATTTCTGGTTTAGCAGGCCGGCCCGGGGTGGGTCGGTCGGCGTGACCACGCGCTGACTTCTCCACCTACGAGCCGGATCCAGACCGGCTCGTCGGAATCGCAGGTTCTCTCGGGTCGGAATCCGAACCACCGAGAACAGGAACCATCGATGAGCCCCACCACCGGAACCGCGACCACCGGAATCTCCACGTCGAATCTCGACGAACAGCGCACCGTCAAGGTCAGCCCTCTCGTCGCGCCCTCCGAGATCCGTGCCGAGTACGCACCTGACGCCGTCGTTGCAGCAACCGTCCGCTCGGGCCGCGCAGGCACCGTCGACATCCTGAACGGCACCGACGACCGTCTCGTCGTCGTGGTCGGTCCCTGCTCCGTGCACGACCCCGCCGCCGCGATGGATTACGCGCGCCGTCTGGCCGCCAAGGCCGAGGAGCTGCGCGACGACCTGCACGTCGTGATGCGGGTGTACTTCGAGAAGCCGCGCACCACCCTCGGATGGAAGGGCCTGCTCAACGACCCGCACCTCGACGGCACCTTCGACATCAACACCGGCCTGCGCATCGGCCGCAAGCTGCTGCTCGACGTCTCCGGCCTCGGGTTGCCCGTCGGATGCGAGTTCCTCGACCCGATCCTCCCGCAGTACTACGCCGACCTGGTCACCTACGGAGCCATCGGTGCCCGCACCGCCGCGAGCCAGGTCCACCGCCAGCTGTGCAGTGCGCTGTCCATGCCCGTCGGTATCAAGAACTCCACCGAAGGCGACGTGCAGGTCGCGGTCGACGGCACCCGGGCCGCGGCGGCGAGCCACGTCTTCCCCGGCACCGACCTCGATGGCCAGGCCGCGCTGATCGAGACCGTCGGCAACCCCGACTGCCACGTCATCCTGCGCGGCGGCAGCGCGGGCCCGAACTACGACGCCGAGACCGTCGCCGACACGATGGCCAGGCTGCGCAAGGCGGGATTGCCCGAGCGTGTCGTCATCGACGCCAGCCACGGCAACAGCCGGAAGGACCACAACAAGCAGGTCGACGTCGTCACCGATGTCGCGGAGCGGATCGAGGCCGGCGAGAAGGGCATCGTCGGCCTGATGCTCGAGAGCTTCATCGAGTCGGGTCGCCAGGACCTGACTCTCGGGGAGGCCGACAAGCTCGACTACGGCAGGTCGATCACCGATGCGTGCATCGACTGGGACACCACCGCGGTGCAACTCGACCGTCTCGCGCAGGCGGTGCGTACCCGCCGCGGCTGAATCTTCTCCGTCCGCGGCCGGAAGGACCGGCGGAGTCGTCTGCGATGACGACTCCGCCGGTCGCCGCCCCGTCGGGTACCGTCGCCCCATGGCTACGAACAGGTTGTCGATCGTCGTGCCGGCCCACAACGAGGAACGCTATATCGGACAGTGTCTGGCGGCACTGCTCGCGCAGCGGTCGGAGATACACGAAATCCTGGTGGTGGACAACAATTCCACCGACCGCACCGCGCAGATCATCGATGCCGTCGCCGCCGGCGACCCGCTCGTCCGCCGGATCGTCGAGGAGCGGCCGGGTGTCGCATTCGCGCGCAATGCCGGATTCGATGCGGCGACAGGGGATCTCATCGGACGAATCGACGCGGACACGCGGGTTCGCCCGGAGTGGGCACGTACCGTTCGCACCTTCTTCGCGCGCGAAGACACTGCGGCAGTGGGAGCGATCAGCGGGTTGAACAACTCGTACGATTCTCCCTACCGGGCGCTCAAGAAGTGGTACGTCGGCAAGCGGGTGGCCCAGGGAACGTTCGGTGGGGAACGGCGGATCGACAATCTGCACGGCGCGAACATGGCGCTGCGACGATCCGCATGGGAGCAGGTCCGGGACGTCGTCAGTACGGACCCGAGGATCCACGAGGATCTGGATCTCGCGCTGTGCCTGCGCAAGGCGGACATCGAGATCGCCCAGTTGACCGACCTGTACGTCGATCTGTCGCCGCGCCGGGCCTACACACCGCCGCGTGAGTACGCGGCCTACATTCGATCGGGAATCGACACCTTCGAACTGCACGGCCGCCTGACGCCGGAGATTCTCGGGCTCATCCGTCTGCAGTCACGTCTCCACGTCCTCGTGTATGCGGCATACCGGCCCTACGATCCCGACCTGGGCAGATTCACCCTCCGACGAGCGATCTTCGGCTCCGGTGGACGCGCCATGCCGATCGACGTGAAAAGGCGCGAGGCCTCCATGTGATCAGGCCCCGTGTGACGAGGTCTCCGTGCGCCGGTTGCGGCCGGGACGCTGCAGGACGGCCCGGCCAACCGGCGGCGGCCTCACCCCGGTGGTGTGTTCACCCGGGTCACCGCAGAGGCGTGAAGTCGCGGCTGCCGAGATAGGACGGCCGCGGTTTCGATGCGGCGAACGGTTCGACGAGCGTGTTCTCGACGCTGTTGAACACGACGAACAGATTCGAGCGCGGGAACGGTGTGATGTTTCCGTTGGAACCGTGCATACAGTTCGAATCGAAGACCGTCGCCGACCCGGCCGGGCCTGTGAAGGTCGCGATACCGTGCTCGGCCGCCAGGCGGGTGAGGGTGTCCTCGTCGGGCGAACCCGTCTGCGGAACGTGGGTGACCAGCGACTCCCGGTAGTAGTCGTCGGGTGTCTCACCGGCGCAGGAGACGTACGTCCTGTGCGAACCCGGCATGATCATCAGACCGCCGTTGTAGCCGTAATTCTCGGTGAGGGCTATCGAGATACTCAGAGCGCGCGGCTTGGGCATGCCGTCCTCTGCGTGCCACGTCTCGAAGTCCGAATGCCAGTAGAAGGGTCCGCCGCGGAAGCCGGGCTTGACGTTGAGCCGCGACTGGTGGACGTACACGTCGGATCCCAGCAGTTGCCGTGCGATTCCGGCGATCTCGGGCCTGCGGACGATGGAGTCCACGAGATCGCTGAGCCGGTGCACGTCGAAGACCGAGCGGACGTCGCCGCTGCCCTGTTCGCGGACCACGCGGTCGTCGTCACCGAGCTCGCGGCCGAGGCGCGAAGTCTCCTCCAGAAGGTTCCCGACGTCGTGCGCGGCGAGAAGTCCTTCGGCGGTGTGGAATCCGCGGCGGTCGTATTCGACCACTGCCTTCGCGTCGAGCGGTCCGTCGGCTGCCGAACCCCAGACGACGGGATCCTTCCTCTCGACGGACTCACAGGCGGTGCGACCGCGGGTCGGATAGTCGTCGCGAACGATCGTGCGCATAGCTCGTAGATCACCCTCTCGACAGTCGATGACGGTTCACCTCCGACGTTCCCACTGAAAATGCGCGAATGCAAGCCCGGCACCGGCCTGGGCCCCTCTCCGATCCACGACCGAAAACTGCTGGTCCGATCGAGTTTCGATCCGCGACTGTGCGGGTATCCGGTCGCACTGCCTCGGTCGGCGTCCGCCACCGTCAGCGGTGTTCGCGGTATGAGCGAGGGGTATTTCCCGTCCATCTCTTGAATGCCCGCCGGAAGGCGCTCGGCTCGGAGAAACCGAGCCGGGAAGACAGGTCGTCGACCGCTTCGCCGCGTCTCAGCCCGGCGATCGCGAGGTCGCGGAGAACCTCCTCGCGCAACTGCCCCAGCGACGTGCCCTCCTGACGGAGCAGACGTCGTAGGTGGGGAGCGCTCACCGCGAGCCTGCCGGCGATGTCCTCGGCGGTCGCCGTCCGTCCCTCGATGCCCGACTCGAATATCCGCCGCACCTGGGTCGAGACCGTCGATTCGTAATCACGTTCGGACAGAATGAGGTTCGGAGAATCCCGCAGATACTCCTCGAGTGATTCCTCCGTCTGCACGAGTGGGGATTTCAGTGCGGCGTTGTCGATCTGGAGCGCGGCGCGTCCGGCGCCGAAGGTCACCGGCACGCCGAAGATCGCGTCGTAACTGCGGGCCAGGACGGGATCGGGTTCGGTGTACGGCAGGAACACCGATTCGAGGGGGACGCGGCCTCCCACCAGCCACGCCGCGAAACGGTGCAGCAGCATGAGCAGGAAATCGACCACCACACGGGTCTTGTCGTCCACGACCTCCGGCAGTTCCACCTCCAGGAAGGTGGTGGACCCGCCCGGGGTGAGGCTCAGTTGCGGCAGGGAACCGAGGACGTGGTTGACCTCGATCATCCGCCGCAGGGCGCGGTCGAGATCGGGCCGGTGGATGAGGGTCAGGCACATCACCCGGAAGGTGCCGCGAGGCACGGGTGCCGCTGCGATGCCGAAGAGTTCGTCGTCGGTGATCTGCCAGACCAGCTGGGTGAAGCGACTGACCTGCGCCGGTGTGAGGCGCGCATGGGGATGGGTGAGCACCGCACGGCTGATGCGCGCCGCGTCGAGAGCGGGCTGCAGATCGATGCCCTCCTCGGCTCCCACCCGTACCGCTCGCGAGACGAAGTCGGACGGAATGGTCGGACGCAACATCTAGCGCGCCTCCTGCAATCCGTTCAGGCGTGCCACCGCTTCGGTGAGCACCTCGTCCCGCTTGCAGAACGCGAAGCGCACCAGGTGATTCCACGAGGCGGTATCGTCCACGAAGACACTCACCGGCACAGCGGCCACCCCGATCCGCCCGGGAAGTTCCCGGCAGAAGGCGACCGCATCCGACCTGCCGACAGATGTCAGATCGGCGCACACGAAATACGTTCCGGCGGAGTCGAACACCTGCAATCCGGCATCGGAGAGCGCACGCGACAGGAAGGTTCGTTTGCGCTCCAGGTCGTCGCGCATCGACGTGATCCACTCCTGCTCGTGCGTCAGCGCGTGCGCCACCGCGGGTTGGAAGGGCGCCCCTCCGACGAACGTCATGAACTGCTTCGCGGCACGTACCCCGTCGATCAGTTCGCGCGGGCCGATCGCCCACCCGATCTTCCAGCCCGTGACGTTGAACGTCTTGGCGGCACTCGAGACCGTGACCGTTCGTCCGGCCATGCCCGGCAACGACGCGAGAGGAATGTGCGCGCGACCGTCGAAGACGAGATGTTCGTACACCTCGTCGGACAGCACCAGCAGGTCGCGTTCGCAGGCCAACTCGGCGAGAGCGGTCAGCGCCTCACGGTCGTAGACGGTGCCGGTGGGATTGTGCGGGCTGTTGACGACCAGCATCCGGGTCCGGTCGGTGACGGCGTCGCGTAGGGCGTCGACGTCGAGCACGAAACCGTTCCCGGAACGGGTCAGCGGCACGGTACGCCGCGTCGCCCCGGCGAGAGCCACCGCGGCGGCATACGAGTCGTAGTACGGCTCCGTGAGCAGCACCTCCTCGCCGGGCTCGACGAGTCCGAGGATGGCGGCGCTGATCGCTTCGGTGGCGCCGACGGTGACGAGTACCTCGGAGCCGGGGTCGTGGTGGAGGCCGTATCGCGCGGCGCGGTCGGCGGCGACGGCCTCGCGCAGCACGGGCATGCCGGACCCCGGCGGGTACTGGTTGACGCCTTCGGCGATAGCGCGACGGGCGATCTCGAGCATCGCGGGCGGACCGTCGACGTCGGGAAAGCCCTGCCCGAGGTTGATCGCGCCGTGCCGTACGGCGAGTTCGGTCATCTCGGCGAAGATCGTCGAGGCGAACGGTCGTAACCGGGAGACCGTACGAACCCGTCCCGAAGTCGTCGAATCAACCATTCCTGCAGCGTAGCGCCCGAGGTGTCACATCCGTGCGGCCTGCCTCGTCTCCATGGTGTAGACCACCTCGGATCCGACGGAAGGCTCCGTCGGTCGTATCGGAAGGACATTGTCATGGCACGACTCGAAGCCGTCGCTCCCGACCGCGCGGGCCCGACGACCCGTGCGATGTATGCGTTCGCCCGCCGCAGGTTCGGTTCGGTACCCGAACCCTTCGCGGTGACGGCGCACCATCCGAGGCTGATGCGTACGAGCGGAGTCCACGAGATGCTCGCTCAACGCGCCTCCACCGTCCTGCCCGCCGCGGTCCGGGAGATCGCGGTCTATCGCGTGGCGTGGACCGTCGGATGCTCGTGGTGCATCGATTTCGGCACGATGGTGCAGCGACTGGACGGACTCGACACCGAACGCCTCGCCTACATCGCCGAGTACCGGACCTCCGATCTCTACAGCGACGACGAGAAGGCTGCGATCGCCTACGCCGACGCGATGACCGGCGACGTGGCGACGGAGGTCACCGACGAACAGGTCGCCGACCTCGAGCGTCGTTTCGGGCCGGCGGGCGTCGTCGAACTCACCTATCAGATCGCGCTCGAGAACATGCGTGCGCGCATGAACTCGGCTCTGGGCATCCACGATCAGGGTTTCAGCACGGACGCCTGCCGCGTCCCGTGGGCCGAACCGCGCACCGGTGAGACCGGGAGCGCTTGACGACTGATCGAAGATGCTGTCGTCCAGGAGGATTCCGCGCCTGAGCTTCTCGGGATCCGCCATGTCGTAGGCAGCCCGGATCCGTCCGTCCCGCACGGTCCACGCCGTCACGCGTGGGAAAGCCCGGCCGACCGTCCTCGGCCGGGCGACCGCGGTTCAGCAGACCCGACTCGCCGTTCACGAGGACCGGTTCGAACGCCGTCAACGCCTCGGCGCCGTGGAGCCGCGGCAACTCCAGGATGAAACGCGCCACCCTTCTCGGCGCCGACCACGACGTTCGGTGCCGTGCGGGTCGTGCCCCCGGCGTCCCCGATCATGCGGGCATCGGGATGGAGCGCGGTGACGACGGCATCGAGGTCGGCGCCGGCGACGGCCGCGACGAGCCGCACGACGGCCTCCTCGTGTTCGGCCGGCGAACTCGGCGGCGGAACGGACGACACCGTCCGGCGGGCGCGGGAGGCCAGCCGGCGGGCGGTCGGGGTGGCGACGCCGAGGGTGCGGGCGATGTCGTCGAAGGGGATGCCGTACGCGTCGTGGAGGACGAACGCCACGCGCTGCGCCGGGGTCAGGTTGTCGAGCACGACGAGGGCGGCCAGACGGTTGTCCTCGTCGCGCACGATCTCGTCGAGCGGATCCGGGGGAACGGAGGAACCGAAGGGCGCCACGATCGGCTCGGGCAACCACTGGCCCACACACGTCTCGCGGCGCACCGCGGCCGAGCGCAGTCTGTCGAGACACAATCGCCCCACGACCGTCGTCAGCCACGCACGCAGGTCGCGCACCTCGGTGGCATCCGCGCCCGCGAGTCGAAGCCATGCGTCCTGTACGGCGTCCTCGGAATCGGCGAGGCTGCCGGTGAGGCGGTACGCCACCGACAGCAGGTGGGTGCGGTTCTCCTCGAACGCCTTCTGGGCGCTCTCGTCGAGCATGAGCACGATGCTAGACGCAATCGGCTGCAGGGCGAAGGCAACGGCGGATCGCGCGTACGGATGCCGCCGGACGCCTATTCTCGTCCTCGAACGGAAGGGGTGCCGTGGACAAATACGACATCGAACGGCAGTACCGCGAGCGGTACACCTGCTCGTCCGAGGATTTCACCGAGGTGCACGTCCCCGAGTTCGGTTATCCGGCCGTGGACGGGACAGGCGCTCCGAACAGTTCCGAGGAGTACGCCGACGCCGTGGAAGCTCTCTACTCGGTGGCATACACCGTCAAGTTCACCTCCGAGAACGAACTCGGCCGTGATTTCGTCGTCGGGCCCCTCGAAGGACTGTGGTGGAGCGAGGACATGACCACCTTCCACACCCGGAACAAAGACCTCTGGTCGTGGCGCATGATGATCGCGCAGCCGACCTGGATCACCGGCGACATGGTGACCGAGGCGATCGTGTCCGCGGGCGGGAAGGCCCGCGCGAAGAAGAAGTCGCTTCCCTCGTTGCCGCGTGTTCGGCCGTTCCGGTTGACGGAGGGCAAGGCGCTGCAGATCCTGCACATCGGACCGTACGACGACGAAGGACTTGTACTGCGGCGCCTGCACACGCAGGTGATGCCGGAGCGAGGCCTGACGTTCGCGGGTGAACACCACGAGATCTACCTGTCCGACCCTCGCCGCGCCGCGCCCGCGAAGTTGAGAACCGTTCTGCGTCGACCTGTCACAGGGATACAGGAGTAATGATGGCCGTCACCAGTGCGGGTCTGCTGTTCTATCGCATCGACGACACCGGACTGCTCGGCGTGTGGCTCGTCCACCCCGGCGGCCCGTACTGGAAGGGGAAGGACGAAGCGGCCTGGTCGGTACCGAAGGGCGAGTACGGTCCCGAGGAGGATCCTCGCGAGGTCGCCCTGCGCGAGTTCACAGAGGAATGCGGGATCGAGCCCCCGGATGTGCCGTTGTCGTTGCTGGGTCGCTACCGGCAGTCGTCCGGCAAGATCGTCAGCATCTACGCGGGGGAGACGGCGGAGGAGCTGAGGTTCGTCGAGAGCAACACGTGCGAGGTCGAATGGCCCCCGCGCTCCGGCAAGCGGATCACCATCCCGGAGGTCGACGAGGCGCGCTGGGTCGTCGCGGCGGACGCCGAGACGAAGCTGCACAAGGGGCAACGGCCGGCAATCGACGCGTTGCGTGCACGATTGGACGACGCCGGGCGGTACTACCGCGTCGACTGAACATCCGGCAGCGCAATGGGAACGAGGAACTGCCGGGCGGAAGAACTCTCGGCCGTCGCCCTGAGGACTTCCGAACGACCTGCGCGACTTCATGAAACACGCCCGGCAACTTCCGTCCTGGTCCGACCCGGCGGAACTCGAGACGGCCGGCGAAGGCCGGCACAGCTCTGTGCCGGCCTTCGTGGTGTCTGTCGCCTTCAGTTCTTCGGTACGTCCGCCTTCAGCGAATCGATTGCGGCCTGCAGGGCGGTGGTGGCGTCGTCGGCGACCTCCGCGAGTCCCGGTTGATCGGCGACCTGCACCATCATCTGCGGGTTCATCGCGTCGACCACGACCGTTTCCGGGTTGTTCGGATCGGTGCGGACCACGACGTTGCAGGGGAGCAGGAGCCCGATCTGCCTGTCGACCGTCACTGCGCGGTGTGCCAGTGGCGGATTGCATGCCCCGAGGATCACGTAGTCCTCCATGTCCTCGCCGAGCTTCGCCTTCAGGGTGGCCTTCATGTCGATCTCGGTGAGCACGCCGAATCCCTGCTCGGACAGCGCCTTACGGGTGCGTTCGACCGCGTCGGGGAACGAGGTGTGCAGGGTGGTCGAGAGTGCGAGTGTCATGGGTGTCCTGCTTTCTCTCGGAAGGGGAGGGGTCAGGCCAGGGCGAGGAAGAGCTTCTCGAGTTCGACCTCGGTCATCGGTTCCTTGCCGTCCTCGGCATTGCCGTTCATGCATTCCTTCAGCCCGCTCGCCACGATCTTGAAACCGGCGCGGTCCAGCGCGCGCGACACGGCTGCAAGCTGAGTGACGACGTCCTTGCAGTCCCGGCCCTGTTCGATCATCGCGATCACTCCGCCGAGCTGACCCTGTGCGCGGCGCAGCCGGTTGAGTACCAATGCGATGCTGTCTTCGTCGCCGACCATGGAGGCGTCCTTTCCTAGTTCTGCAGACCAGTGTACCCCCGGGGGTATCAAATCGGCGTGTGAGTCGTGCGACCGACGGCACCCGGCGAGCGACCCGACGATCGCGGTGGCGCGTATCAGCGTCTTTGCCGTTGACGCACCACGCGGAGCATGACGACGAAGAACGCGACGAGCGTGACGATCAGAAGAATCGGGACGACGGGCACCTCCTGTGTCCACCGGCCGAGTGCTACTTGCAGATCGAACTGCTCGTCGACACCCATCGGCCCGGTGAGATTCGCGGTGCCGTCGGTGACGAGGAACAGCACGCCGATGCCGATGAACAGCAGCCCCGAGATCAAAGACGTGGTATGGGTTCGCAGGGGGCCGAGGGTGATGGGACGTCCTCGTAGCCAGGTGCGCTTCCGCAGCTCGAATCGTTCCCACGCGAGGGCCAGTGCGAACAGCGGCAGCGCCATACCGAGGGCGTAGACGGCCATCAGCACGGCCCCGTGCAGCGGGTGCCCCCCGGCGACCGCGATGGTCAGCACGCTCCCGAGCAGGGGTCCGGAGCAGAATCCTGCGAATCCGTACACGGCTCCGAGCGCGAACACCGACAGGGCGCCGGAGCCGGTCAGCGAGTTCGCGGCTTGCTGCGCCGACTTCGATGCGAAGCCTCCGCCGGCAACGGTCATGATGCCGAGACCGATGAGAATGGTGCCGCTGACCAGGGTGATCACGGCGCGGTGCTGGGTCAGGAGCGCACCGATCAATCCCAGTCCGGCTCCCAGGGGCGCGAGTACCGAGGTCAATCCGGCGTAGAAGAGTGCGGTGCGTGCCGCCAGGCGCCCCGCACCGTCGAAGGCATACGCGAAGAACGAGGGCAGCAGCAGCGCCGAGCACGGGCTGAGCAGGGAGAGCACGCCGCCGAGCAGAGCACCGAGCAGGCCGATCTCGGTCACTCCGCCGCCCCGGCTGCTGCCTCGATGACCTGCTCGAAGACTCCGAGCGGCTGTGCGCCCAGGATCGGGGTGCCGTTGATCACGAACGACGGCGTACTCGATACGCCGATGGTGTTCGCCTCGAGCATGTCGGCGTAGATGGACTGGTCGACGGACGGGTCCGCAGCCTCCCGGTCGAATCGATCCAGGTCGGGCACTCCGGCCGCAGCTGCGAAGCTGCGCAGAGATTCCGGCGTCAGGTCGGGATGGCCGCGATCGGGGGAAGCTGCGTAGACGGTCGCGTTGAATTCCCAGAACTTCCCCTGTGCGGCAGCGGCGCGTCCGGCACGGGCAGCGGCCATCGATTGGTCGCCGAAGATCGGAAGATCGCGCCATTCCATGCGCAGAATGCCCTCGTCGACGTACTTGTCGATCAGAGCCGGCTCGACGTCTCGGCTGAACTTGGCGCAGAACGGGCAGCGGTAGTCGGAGTACTCGACCAACACCACGGGAGCATCCACCGCACCGATCGCCAACGGGTCACCGTCGATGCGCCGGGACATATCTCCGACCGGTCCCATCTGCGGAGCCGTCACAGGGTCGGCCGCATCTTCGGCGCCGGTGCGGCCGACGACGAGAAACGCGAGCAGAACCGCGACGACGACGCCGAGCGCGCCGAGCAGCCACAGGTCCCGCCGGGTGCGGACGGTGTGTTTCGTCGGGGTCATGCGTGCCTCCACGGTCGGTCGTGCCGGAGTGGATCGACCGCCCCGAACTACTAAGCAGGATAGTAGCTCGAGCTACTAAGCTGGTTAGTAGTTGTGCCACTCTCCGTCGACAAGGATCCCGATGTGACCACCCCTCCCGCAGCTCTCGAGACTCGCAATCCCGCAATCGCTCAGAAGAATTCGTATCGGATCAGAGCCCTGCTCCGAGCGGTGGCCGCGGGGGTGATCACTCTTCTGGTCGTCGGCGTACCGACGGACATCCTCGCGAATCCGTGGTTCGGCCGGGAGATCCCGGTGCGCTGGTGGGAATACCCGGTGCTCGGCGCGACCGTGGTGCTGACCGCGCTGTGGTTCGGTCTACAGAACTCCCACTCCGGGAGTCCGCGGACGGCGACACCCGCGGCCGGAGTGATGCTGACCGTGTTCGCCGTGGGCTGCCCGGTCTGCAACAAAGTGGTGCTCGTCACGATCGGCGCGTCCGGAGCGCTCGGATGGTGGGCCCCGCTACAGCCGATCCTCGCCGTCCTCTCGCTGGCCCTGCTCGCCGGCGCCGTTCTCTACCGGTGGCGGCGACGTCCCTGCGACGACTCCTGTGAATCGCCGATCACACGGTGAGGCAGGACGCGGTCACGATTCCGACGACGGAGACTCCCGTGAGGAATGCGGGAAGAGCGGACAAGGCCACTGCGAAAGGACGAGCGAGTACGCCGTGCGAACGGCCGGACCGGCGAACCGGACTCAACCACCGGAGCCTCGCGTCGAGATACCCGTCGGATGCTTCTTCTCGTGCCGCCGGATCGAGCGTCGTTGCGCACCGGAGCAGAGCATCGCGGACCGCATCGTGTCCGCAGGACTGCGCGGCCCGGCGATCTGCTGCCAGCTCGACGAGCACACGTATCCACGGCGCTCCCTGGCGGCACAGCGGCACGAACGGCAACGCCGTCCTCAGGGCCCCGCTGATCGCCACCAGCACATGGTGGCGACCGCGGATGTGTGCGTACTCGTGATCGAGTACCGCCCGACGCGTCGGTGGGTCCAGCGCTTTCAGTCCCTCGCCGGCCACGACAGTGCCGTTACGGCCGCCGATGCTGTATGCCGCGCAGGCGGTGTCCTGCAACCAGATGACTTCACCCCCGGCGTGTCTCCGGATCCTTCCGAGGATGCGGACCAGGTTGAGGTGGGCAACGGTTTCGCGGCGGTGCCTGCGGTACGAACGGGACACCACCACGGCGATCCGCACGAGAACCGCGCCCGCGACCACCCACAGCGCTGTCTCCAGATAGGGCAGCCACGGCAGCAATCCTTCGTCCCGCGCCGTACGCACACACGACGCCGGTACCGGCAGATGATCGATCTGCAAGCCGGGTCGCGTGGCTACCGCCAGGGGACCGCCGGCCAGGGCCGCGACGAACAGGACCTCGGTCGATACCCACGCGGTGAGCGCACCGCGCGGATCGCGGCCCGGGGAGGCCAGATGCGAAAGCCATCGCGGCGCTGCGAAACCGAGGACGAGCGCTGCCACGAACAGTGCTGCTGCAACGATCACGAGGGCAGATTCCTGCGGTTGCGGGCCGTGGTCCGCCGGGCGGCGCGGCGCAGGATCCGGGATTCGTCCTCCGTCGCAGAACTGGCGAAGTGCAGCATGACCTGTTCGGCGTCGCCGGACGTCCGGAGCACGTGCCGCAGCAGTTCTGCCGCGGTTTCCTCGCGGCTACGGGTTGCGCGGTAGCTGTAACCACGGCCGATTCGGCTGCGGGTGACCATGCCCTTGGTGTGCAGGTTGTCCAGGACCGTCATCACGGTCGTGTAGGCCGGCGACCGGTCGGGCTCGAGGCGTGCCAGCACATCGCGTACACGAAGGGGTTCGTCGCTCTGCCACAGCACGTCCATGATCGCCGATTCCAGCTCGCCGAGGCCCATCACGTCCGTGTCACCGCTTTCGTTTCACCATCGTCCGGGCCCGGCCCGGCGAAGTTCCACTCTACGGCCTGCATGCCGTCATCGAAGGCGGCATGCAGGCCGCTGGTGAAGAAGTTCGGCGCGGCGCTCAGGGGGTGGGTCCGCGCCGCACTTCCCGACCCGCGGAGACCCACGCCCTCGTCCCGCCGGCGACGGACACTGCGGACCGTCCCGCGGATTCGAGGATCTCGGCTCCACGCTTGCTCCGGTTTCCGGACGCGCAGATCACATAGACGGTCCCTCCCGGCGGTACCTCCCCTACGCGGGCGGACAGTTCGGGGAGGGGGATCGACCGGGCGCCGGGGACGTGGCCCCGGAGGTACTCGTAGTCCTCGCGGACATCGAGCACCGGAGCTCCGGACTCCCACGCCGTGATCAGAGCGACAGTGTCGACTTCCTGCATGGTGAACTCCTCGGTTCGGGTCTGTCGAGAACGGGTGAGCGCTTCCGCGTCGTGCGTTCAGCCCGCCGCCGCGGCTGTGCGAGAGCGTCCTCCGAGGCGTTGCAGTGGGCAGTGCTCGCTGCGGTTGCAGACATAGGTGGCGCCGGCGGCGACCACGGTGAGTGCCGCCGTGGCAATGCCGACGCCGGGGTGGATCTCCTGCGCGAGGATGACGGAGGACATGATCAGCACGAACCAGCCGAAGCTCTTGCGCAGGGTGTCCGGATCGACCAGCGAGGTCAGACGGCCGCCGATGAGGCTGCCCACGACGGCGGCACCGGTGACCATCGCCGCGAGACGCCAGTCGATCTGCACGGTGGACAGATAGCCTCCGAGTCCGGCGAAGGACTTCATGGCGATCACGATCAGCGACGTGCCGACCGCGATCGGCATGGGCAGGCCGCCGAGCAATGCCAGGGCCGGCACGACGAGGAAGCCGCCGCCGGCACCGACGAGACCGGTGACCAGGCCGACCACGACACCGTCGAGCAGGATCTTGCCGACGGGCATCGCAGCGTCGCCCTCACCGGCCGCGGCCTTGTTCTTGCGGCCGCGGAGCATGGCGATCGCTGTGGCGATCATCATCACGGCGAAGCCGAGCAGCAGTACGGTGCCCGGAATGAAGCGCGAGAGCAGACCACCGCCGTAGGCGCCGACCATGCCGGCCAGGCCGAACAGGATGCCGGTACGCCACTGCACGCGGCCGGCGCGAGCGTGGGAGATCGCGCCGACCGCGCTGGTGACACCCACGACCAGCAGCGAGGTGGCGATCGCCTCCTTTGCGTCCATCCCTGCGACGTAAGCGAGTAGGGGGACGGTGAGAATCGAGCCCCCGCCACCGAGCAGTCCGAGGGTGACGCCGACCAGGACCGCCAGGGCTACGGTCAGCGCGACCATGCCAGTTTCCTTTCGGCCGGGCAGGACGGACCTCCGGTCAACTGGGTGACGACGTTCTGGAGATCCCACTGTGCCCCGCGGTTGTAGGGCAGCTTGGACAGCAGCATGCCCATCGCGCAGGTGTCCGACAGTGCGGCTAAGGTCAACCCGCCGCCGATGCCGGCAGCGAGCCACTTGAGTTTCGGCACGGCGATGCTTCCGAGAACCGAGCCCAGGACGAGCGAGCCGGCGACGAGCCGGACCTGGCGTTCGAGATCCCAGCGATCTGCGCCGCGGTTGACGGGCAGGCCGGCCGATTCCCAGCCGAGCATGCCGCCCTCGAGGATGTGGAGGTTCGGCAACCCTGCTTCACGCAGGGCCTGTTCGGCCTGGCCGGCACGCTGCCCGGAGCGGCACACCAGTACGACGTTCTCGTCGAGATGGGCGCAGAACTCGTCGCGATGCTCACGCAGCAGGTCGAGGGGGACGTTGTAGGCGCCGGGAATGTGCACGGACTCGAATTCGCCGGGAGTCCGGACGTCGACGATCCGTACGGGCCCGCCCGAATCGATCGACTCGTGCAGGGAATTCGGATCGACGGTGGCGGTAGGGGACTCGGTCATGAGTGGCCTTTCGAGCGTGAGGATCGGTAGGGGTTCGAGGAGGTGCCCCCGGGGGTATTGCAGGACCATCGTATACATACCCCTGGGGGTATATGCAAGAAATGTGATCGTCCCGGCAGGGCCGAGCTCCGGGAGCGAACTGATACCCCAGGGGGTACTTGACATACCCTAGGGGGTATATGCCACGATGTCCATATCACCGGAACGCCATCCGGATCCAGCAACGGAGGAATCCATGATTCTCGAGCAGTACTACATCGAGTGCCTCTCCCATGCGTCCTACCTCATCGGTGACGAGAACACGGGCAGGGCGGTCGTGGTCGATCCCCGCCGCGACATCACCGAATATCTTTCCGACGCAGAGAAGTACGGCCTGACCATCGAGGGTGTGATCAACACCCACTTCCACGCGGACTTCGTCTCCGGTCATCTCGAGCTGGTCGACGCCACGGGTGCGTGGATCGGATTCGGTGAAGCGGCGGAGACCGACTACCCGATCCGCCGTCTGCGTGACGGCGAGAAGTTGTCGCTGGGGGAGGTCGAACTCGAGATCCTGTCCACCCCGGGCCACACCTGGGAGTCGATCTCGGTGCTGGTGCGCGAGCATTCCGGCGCCGTCCCGGCCGCAGTGCTCACCGGGGACTCGCTGTTCATCGGCGACGTCGGACGTCCCGATCTGGTCAACCTCGGCGACGGCTCGAGTGCCGATCTGGCTCGCGCGATGTACCGCACCGTGCACGAGAAGCTGCTGACATTGCCCGACGAAGTCGTCGTCATGCCTGCTCACGGTGCCGGTTCGTCCTGCGGGAAGAACCTGTCGACCGAACTCACCTCGACCATCGGCGAACAGCGCGCCACCAACCCGTCCGTGCAACCGATGAGCGAGGACGACTTCGTCGCCCTGGTCACCGAAGGTCAGCCGGCCGCACCGTCGTACTTCTCGGTCGACGCCGCGATGAACAAGCGGATGCACCCGCTTCTGGCGCAGGATCACACGATTCCCGAGCTGAGCCCCGAGCGGATGAAGGCGGAACTCGCCGCCGGCACGCGTGTCCTCGATGCGCGCAGCGTCGACGACTTCGCCGCCGGGCATCTGCGCGGTTCGATCAACGTCGGATTCGACGGGCGTTTCGCCGAGACCGGCGGCATGGTCGCCGAGGTGGGCGAGAAGATCGTACTGATCACCTATCCCGGCGAGGAGCAGGACGCCGCGGTGCGTCTGGCCCGAATCGGATCGGACGGCGCTGCAGGCTATCTGAACGTCGATCGGGACGGGGTGTTCCCGGCGGAACTGGCCGATCTGGTCGAGACCGCATCCAGGACATCGGTCGACGAACTCGACCGGTTGCTCGCCGCCGACGCGGTCACCCTCGTCGACATCCGCAATCCCGGTGAGCGCGAGTTCGGAACCATTCCGGGTGCGATGCCGATCCCGCTGGCCCAGTTGCGTACCCGCTTGGACCAGGTCCCGTCCGGCAAGCCGATCGTCGTGCACTGTGCAGGGGGATGGCGTTCGAGCGTCGCGGCCTCACTGTTGCGGGCCCAGGGCTTCGAGAACGTCACGGATCTGCTCGGAGGCTACAACGCATGGGCCGAATCCCACGTCCCCGCCTGATCGTGCCGACCCCGAGAAGGAAGCAGAACTCATGACGACGAAGAACCTCACGATGGCGGACTTCGAATCCACCGTTCTCGGCAACGACATCGTGCTCGTCGACTTCTGGGCATCGTGGTGCGGCCCGTGCCGTGCCTTCGGGCCGGTCTTCGAGAAGTCGTCGCAGGCGCACCCCGAGATCGTGCATGCCAAGGTCGACACCGAAGCCGAACAGCAACTCGCTGCCACGGCGAACATCCGCTCGATTCCGACGATCATGGCCTTCCGGGAGGGTGTGCTCGTCTACTCGCAGCCCGGGGCGTTGCCGGCACCGGCTCTCGAGGACCTGATCACCCGGATCGAGGCCCTCGACATGACCGAGATCCACCACCGGGCTGCCGAACGACGTGCAGCTTCGCGCTCCTGACCCCGTCGCCGGGTCCGTAGCGAATTCTCATCGAGGAGGACTCTCATGTGTTACCCCGTCGCCTGTCCGAACTGCGGAAAGACCGGATGGGGTGGATGCGGACAGCATGTCGACGCCGTCCTGCGTTCCGTCCCCGCCGCCGATCGCTGCACCTGCGGTCAGGACACCGTCCCGGCCCGCGCCGAGCGTCGGAGCATACGGTCGCTCTTCCGTCGCTGACCTCGGCCGCAACAGGGAGACGGTGTACGAAACCCACCCACCGCTCCCGGCCGATCGGTAGGGGGCGGAAGACGGACACGATCCGAGGCGGTGAAGCGCCCGCGCGGATCGTGTCCACCACGGCGAAGGCCGGCACAGTCGATGTGCCGGCCTTCGTCGTGTGTGGACGAGGATTCACCCACTTCGGATCACTCTGCGCACAATCGTTGTGACCACCTCTGCCGGGCGGGGATGCTGTCACCGTCGCAGAACATCGAAGGGGGACGAACCGTGTCCGAGTGTCGGTTGTGTTGTCGCTGAGCGACAGTCATGCCATCGTCGCACCACCGGTGCGTAGTTCCTGTACCCGGAAGGGCCGGGTACCCATCACCGCGCCCGTACCCTCGGGCCGACACGAGGACTCGAATCCTGATGCCCGCATCCCCTCTGCGCAGAAGTAGTCTGCGCGTCGTCGCTGCCGCCGCAGCGTTTCTCACCCTCGCCTCCGTCGCGACCGCGTGCTCGGGTTCCGGGGCGACCACCACCGCGGACGGAAGAACCGTCCTCCGCTACGAGGGTTCGGCCGGCCAGGTCGGATTCCCCGAACTCGCCGAAGCGCTCGGGTACTTCGAAGACGTCGAACTGGAGTGGATCGGAGACAACGGCAACGGTCCCCAGTCGCTCCAGAACACCGCCACGAACCAGGTCGACTTCGGTGGCGCGTTCAACGGCGCCGTGATCAAGGCGCAGGCCGGCAACTCCCCGCTGACCTCCGTGCTCGCCTACTACGGCTCCGACGAGCAGACCTTCACCGGCTACTTCGTCCTCGAGGACAACCCGATCCGCACCGCACGCGATCTGATCGGCAAGAAGGTCGGCATGAACACCCTCGGCGCCCACCACGAATTTCTCGTCCGGGAATGGCTCGCCCAGCAGGGCCTGAACGCGGAGGAGATCGCGCAGGTCGAACTGATCGTGGTGCCGCCCGTCAATACGGAACAGGCTCTGCGCGAAGGACAGATCGACGTCGGAACGCTCGGCAGCGTGTTCCGTGAGACCGCCGTCGAACGAGGCGGCATCCGCCCGTTGTTCACCGACGAATCCCTCTTCGGATCGTTCTCCTACGGAACCCTGGTGTTCCGCGACGACTTCATCGAACGGAACCGCGGCGCCGTCGCGGATCTGGTGCAGGGCACGGCCCGTGCCATCCGCTGGACACAGGTCACTCCTCGCGACGAGGTGATCGCGAAGTACAAGGAGATCATCGAGGGACGCGGACGCAACGAGTCGACGAGTCTCGTCGAGTACTGGCGCAGCCCCGGCGTGGCCGGACCCGGCGGAGTGATCACCGACCAGGAGATTCGGACCTGGATCGATTGGCTCACGCGCAACGGCGAACTCGACGAAGGACAGGTCGAACTCGACGACGTCTTCACGAACGAGTTCAACCCCTACGCCAACGGCACCTACGAACCCACCAGCGGTCCGAACGGTGAACCTCTCGAGGAGGCGAAGTGAGCGAGCCCAAACTCCGGATCGACCACGTCACCAAGCAGTTCCCGGTACGCGGCACGAACGACACCTTCACCGCTCTCGACGACATCAGCATCGACCTCGCCGACGGCGAGTTCCTCGTGCTGGTCGGTCCGAGCGGTTGCGGAAAGTCCACCCTGCTCGACCTCCTCGGTGGTCTCGGTACGCCGACCTCTGGACAGATCCTGCTCGACGGCCGTCCCGTCACCGGCCCCGGTCTGGATCGCGGAATCGTCTTCCAGCAGTACGCACTGCTCCCGTGGCGCACGGCCCGCCACAACATCGAATTCGGTCTGGAGGCCAAGGGGCTGCCCAAACGGGAGCGGCGTGAGCTCGCCGGACACTACCTCGATCTCGTGGGACTGCACGGATTCGGTGACCGCTACCCGCACGAGTTGTCGGGAGGCATGAAGCAGCGCGTCGCCATTGCGCGCAGCCTCGCCTTCGACCCCGAGGTCCTGCTCATGGACGAGCCGTTCGCGGCACTCGACGCCCAGACCCGCGAATCGCTGCAGGACGAACTGCTCCGCATCCGGCGCGAGACGGGTAAGACCATCCTGTTCATCACCCACGGGATCGACGAAGCCGTGTATCTCGGGCAGCGCGTCGCGGTCCTCACGTCCCGACCGGGCCGGATCAAGACGATCGTCGACGTCGACATCGACCGGAACGTCGACGACGTCCGCTCGAGCGAGGCATTCCGGACGTTGCGGCACGACATCTGGTCGCTGCTGCACTCGGAGGTGACCCGCACGCACGACCTCGAACTCGCCACAGCAACGGAAGAGGCCCAGCATGTCCAGCACTAGTGCCGTTCTGACGAAGCCCGGGCTCGACGGCCACGCCGAGCCCGCCGTCGCGCCGGCCGGATCGCCGGTGCGCAGTGCCGGGCGGCGCACCGTCGCCCTGGTGTGGCGTGTCGTCAAGCCCGCGGCGGCGATCGTCGCCTTCCTGGCCCTGTGGGAGATCGCTCCCCGGGTCGGGCTCGTCGACGAGGTGTTCCTGCCCCCGTTCACCACCGTGGTCGGTGCCTTCGCCGACCTGATCGGCGACGGCCGGCTCGCCGACCACCTGGCTGCGAGCCTCTCCCGTGCGCTCGTGGGGTTCTTCGTCGCGGTCGCCGTGGCGGTGCCGCTCGGAGCGGCGATCGGATGGTACAAACCCGTCGCCGACCTGTCGAACCCGATCCTGGAGGTCTTCCGCAACACGGCCGCGCTCGCGCTGCTCCCGGTGTTCATCCTGATCCTGGGCATCGGGGAGACCTCGAAGGTCGCGTTGGTGATCTACGCGTGCACATTCCCGATCCTCCTCAACACCATCTCCGGTGTGCGCACCGTGGATCCGTTGCTGGTGAAATCCGCGCGCTCGCTCGGTCTTCCGACGCACCTCCTGTTCCGGAAGGTCGTCCTGCCCGCAGCGGTGCCGACGATCTTCACCGGTATCCGGATGTCGGCGGCGTCGTCGATCCTGGTGCTCATCGCAGCCGAGATGGTCGGCGCGAAGGCCGGTCTCGGATATCTGATCACAGCGTCGCAGTTGAACTTCCGGATCCCCGACATGTACGCGGGCATCGTCGCGATCTCGCTGGTCGGGCTCGTCTTCAACGGCATCCTCGTCTCGATCGAACGTCGCCTGTCGCGGTGGCGCGCCGACCGGTGAGCTCTGCCGGATCATCCGAGCTCCCCGCCGGGGGTGCACGACGAAGGGATTCGACCCGAAGCCTCAGATCGGAGCGGCCTGCATGTTCCGCTTCGTTCCGCGATACTCGCCGTGGCCGCGTCGCACACTGGAACAGGTGGCGCCGGCCGAACCGGCACCGAACACCGTCACTTCGACCTTAGGACCCGCATGCGCTTCGGATTGTTCGTCCCCCAGGGCTGGCGACTGGACCTCGTCGACATCGATCCCTCCGACCAGTGGCAGGTGATGCGCGACCTCGCGGTCCGCGCCGATCGCGGCCCGTGGGACTCGATCTGGGTGTACGACCATTTCCACACGGTCCCTGCACCCACCGACGAGGCCACCCACGAGGCATGGACCCTCGTGTCGGCCTTCGCGGCCGTCACCGAGCGCGTGCGCATCGGCCAGATGTGCACCGCCATGGCCTACCGCAACCCGGCCTACCTCGCGAAGGTCGCGGCCACCACCGACATCATCTCCGGCGGACGCATCGAGATGGGTATCGGCGGTGGCTGGTACGAACACGAATGGCGCGCATACGGTTACGGTTTCCCGTCGGCGGGTGAGCGACTGCGCCGCCTCGACGAGGGCGTACAGATCCTCCGGCAGGCCTGGACCACGGGTTCCGCGACCTTCTCCGGCAGGCACTACACCGTCGACGGCGCGATCGTCCGTCCGCTTCCGCTGCAGGAGGGCGGTATTCCCCTGTGGATCGCGGGCGGCGGCGAGAAGGTGACCTTGAAGATCGCCGCGAAGTACGCGCAGTACACCAACTTCGACGGCACACCCGAAGGTTTCGCGCGCAAATCGGAGATCCTGCGGGAGCACTGCGCCGAGGTCGGCACCGACTTCGGCGCGATCGTGCGGTCGGCCAACTACAACGTGGCGATCGGCCGCACCGAAGCCGAGGTGCAGGACCGACTCGAGGCGCTGCGGGCCCGTCTCGAACCGATCGTGGGACCGGAGAAGGCCGGCGGGGCGCTCGACGCCTTCCGGGGGATGCCTGCCGTCGGCACCCCCGAGCAGATCGTCGAGAACCTCACTGCCCTGAAGAAGCAGGGGCTCGAGTACGCGATCTTCTACGTGCCCGAGGCCGCCTACGACACCTCGGGGCTGGAACTGCTCGAGAAGGAAGTGCTTCCTCACCTCGCGTGACGGCCTACAAGGGCCAGCCGTCCACGGGTCCGGGTGGGTCGTCGGCAGACAGCCCGGCGACCCACACGTCCCGCGGAACGCCGCGCTGGACGAGACCGTTCCGGACGATGCCCTCGTACCGGAATCCGACCCGCCGTGCGACGGCAGCGGAGGCACGGTTGCCGACGAAGGCGCGCCAGGCGACCCGCCGGACGTTCAGGCCGTCCGGGGCGAACGCGAAACCGCATGCCAGTCGCACCGCGGCGGTCGCGAGACTCCGGCGCCGCGCGGCCGGGGCGATCCAGTAGCCGATCTCCGGATCCGTGCTCTCGCGCGGGACGAATCCGACCATGCCGCACAACACCCCGTCTGCGGCGGATCGTATCGCCCAATCGGGGAAACCTTTCTCCCACTTGGCCGGAACGATGTCCTCGACGAAATGCCGCGCGTCCGGCCGGGTGTAGGGAGAGGGCACGGTGGTCCAGCGGGCGATCCGCGGGTCCCGGCACGCTTCGGTGATGGCGTCGACATCGGCCGAGCGAGGCGGCGAGAGCACCACCACGTCGTCGGTCAGCGTGCGAATCTCCATGTCACCGAACTTCCGGGTCACCGCAATTCCGGCGGCAGTTCCTTGCTCGACAGCTCGAGACGACGCTCGTCGGTGGCATCGACCTCGTCCACCCTCTTCAGCTGGTCCTTCAGCACGCGCCACTCGACGTCGGGAATCTGTGCGACGGCATCGGCGATGACCTTCTTGTCGCGGGTGCCCCACGCGATCGGCATCGGCCCGACCATCTGCCACACACCCGAGTCGTTGCGGGTCGTGCGGTCGGAGAGGACCGCGGCACACGGCACCCGCTCGCCGACCGCGATGCGGTGGCCGGGGACCGCTTCCACGTTGCGGGTGACGAGGGCGAAGTGCCGGCCCGTCGTCTCGGGCTTCGCGATGTCCACCAGAGCGAGGAGCGTCAACCCGCGGGCGCGCTTCGCCGCGACGACAGCCGGAACGAGCGGGCTGTCGTGATAGAGCTGCTCGATGGTCCCGACCTTGCGCGGTGCCCACAGCGCCACCCACACCGACGTCGCGGCCGCCACGGCCAGCACGGCGGCGACGATGTACGACCAGCTCTCGCCGAGCAGGAACAGGCCCACCGCACCGGCGACACACACCACGCCGACGAATATCGCCGACCACCGCAGACGACGGACATCCGCGAGGGTCTGGTTCACGGCCTTGGCATGGGGAAGGTCCAGGGGGAAGTCGAAGCGGCGCACGCCACCAGCTTATGGGAGCCCCGAACGGCCTCCCGCGGGCAGTCAGCCGATCTGCGGGCCCAGCAGATCGTCGGCATCGGTGATCCGGTACGCGTAGCCCTGCTCGGCGAGGAACCGCTGGCGGTGCGCGGCGTACTCCGCGTCGAGGGTGTCGCGCGAGACGACGGAGTAGAAGTGGGCCTGCCCGCCGTCGTGCTTGGGACGCAACAGCCGCCCGAGACGCTGGGCCTCCTCCTGCCGCGACCCGAACGTGCCCGACACCTGGATCGCGACGGAGGCCTCCGGCAGATCGATGGAGAAGTTCGCGACCTTCGACACCACCAGCACCTTCAACTCGCCGGCACGGAACCGGTCGAACAGCGCCTCGCGTTCCTTCGTCTTCGTCGAACCCTTGATGACGGGGGCGTCGAGCGCTTCGCCCAGCTCGTCGAGCTGATCGATGTAAGCACCGATGATCAGCGTCGGTGCATCGCGGTGCTGCGCGAGGATCGACTTCACCACCGGGATCTTGGTACGGGCGGTCGAGCACAGCTTGTACCGCTCCTCGGGCTCGGCCACGGCGTACGCCATGCGCTCGGCATCGGTGAGGGTGACGCGAACCTCCACACAGTCGGCGGGCGCGATCCAGCCCTGGGCCTCGATGTCCTTCCACGGCGCGTCGAACCGCTTCGGGCCGATGAGCGAGAAGACGTCGCCTTCGCGTCCGTCCTCGCGCACGAGGGTCGCGGTGAGGCCGAGGCGCCGGCGGGACTGCAGGTCGGCGGTCATCCGGAAGACCGGTGCCGGCAGCAGGTGCACCTCGTCGTAGATCATCAGCCCCCAGTCGCGGGAGTCGAACAACTCGAGATTGCGGTATTCGCCCTTCGACTTGCGGGTGATCACCTGGTAGGTGGCGATGGTGACCGGGCGGATCTCCTTCTTCTCACCCGAGTACTCGCCGATCTCCTCCTCGGTGAGGGAGGTGCGGGCGATCAGCTCCCGCTTCCACTGCCGCCCGGCGACGGTGTTCGTCACGAGGATGAGCGTCGTCGCGCCGGCCTTCGCCATCGCGGCGGCACCGACCATGGTCTTTCCGGCGCCGCACGGCAGCACCACGACACCCGAGCCGCCTGCCCAGAACGAGTCGGCGGCCAGTTCCTGGTAGTCGCGCAGGTGCCACGGGTTCGTCTCGAAGTCCAGCGAGACGGGGTGGGCCTCGCCGTCGACGTAGCCGGCGAGGTCCTCGGCCGGCCAGCCGATCTTCAGCAGCATCTGTTTGACACGTCCGCGTTCGCTCGGGTGCACGATCACGGTGTCGTCGTCGATGTGGGCGCCGAGCATCGGCGCGATCTTCTTGTTCCGGAGAACCTCGGCGAGCACCGCGCGGTCGAGGCTGACCAGGGTCAGGCCGTGCGCGGGGTGCTTGACCAGCTGGAGACGCCCGTAGCGGCTCATGGTGTCGACGATGTCGACGAGCAGGGCCTGCGGGACGGCGAACCGGGAATGCGAGACCAGCGCGTCGACGACCTGCTCGGCGTCGTGACCGGCGGCACGGGCGTTCCACAGTGCCAGCGGCGTCACCCGGTAGGTGTGGATGTGCTCGGGGGCGCGTTCGAGTTCGGCGAACGGTGCGATCGCCTGACGAGCCGCGTCGGCGCCCTCGTGGTCGACCTCGAGAAGCACGGTCTTGTCGGACTGGACGATGAGCGGTCCGTCGGCCACGAGTGCCTCCTGTGGGTAGAAAGTTGAACTTTCCCATTCTCCAGGTTCGGGCCGTACCGCGCCACCACGACAGGATCGGGCGTGCGCTCCCTGTGGGGAACGCACGCCCGACCCGGCTTCACGACATACTCACCGTGCGAGCGACTGCCGCACCTCCATCACGCACACCAGCGCCTCGGAGATCCCGGACCGGTAACCGGCGTCCTTCTCGGAGGCCGGAGGCCTCGAATCCAATTCCGACTCGAGTCGTTCCTGGATCCTGTCCAGGGCATGCAGCGTCCGCTTCATTCCAGTACCGATTCTCTGTTCTCAGGCCGGCTGTTTCATCGCGCCGGCACGCTCGTCGAGAACGAACACACGCGCACGCGCCAGTGCGGACCGATATCCGTGCCGCTGCGCGTCGGTGCCCGATTCCCGACCGGACAATCCACTTATCTTCTCGTACAGCGCTTCGAGCGCTGCGATTTCGAGATCCATGGCCTGCAAGTGGATTCAGCTCCGCTTCCGCTTACGAATGAACTCTCCGGCTTCGGCGGTCTTCTGCCGCTTCTCCTGTCGACGTTCCTTCAGGGACTTCGCAGGCTTCTTCGGATTCTTGCCCTTGTCGGCCATTGTCACTCCATCTTCGATGAACAACCACTCGACAGGACCACACCATACGTCATTTCCGGGAAAAAGCCAGTCGCCCGAAATATTCTGTGCGCCATCCGAACACAATGCAGAAATAGTGCAGGCGTCCGGGTTCCCGGAGTCGATTTCACGGTGCGTCGATTCCTGTCGCACCCGAGGTCGCGCCCCTGGCGGAACGGACCCTCACCGGTACTCGAACCGGTACGAGAACGAGGGTGCGCGAGGAGTGACCCGGGAGATCTCGACGCTCCTCGGCGAACCCGGATGGTGCCACCGGTCCGATGTCGAGCAGATCGGTGATCGAGGACTCGAATCCATTGCCGCGGAATCTGTTCCGCGGGAGCACATGAAGGGGGCGGGCTCGTGCGCGACCGGCCGCCGAATGCCGACGGCCGCACCCGGTTCCGTCGTCAGTCGACCAGTGCCACCGAGGTGACACGGTGCAGCACGAAGCTGCGCACCGAGCCCGTCGCCGGGTCGAAAGCCTGCACCTGTCCGCCGCCCACCGACACCGGGTCGACGATCCGCCGCGTCGCCACCCCCTGGGCGTCGACGTAGCCGAGGGTGACGCTGCGCTTGCCGTGCACGGCAAGCTGCAACAGTGCGAGAGTCGCCGCGCCCCCGGATCTGCTGCCGTCGCCGCGCGCCGAGGCCGTCGGTGTCGCGGCCTCCGCACGGTCGCCGGCGCGCAGCGTACGCACCAGGGTGTCGAGCTGCTCGCCGCTCGGCGCGGTCGGTCCGGCGTAACGGGCGCGGGCGCGCGGCATCGCGACACGGGCCCCTCGGGGCCGTAGATCCACGATCGCTCCCGAGGCGTCCTCTCCGGCCGGAGCGAAGCCCGCGGCACGCAGCTCGGTGAGCACCTCGGCGAGCGGTGCCTGCGAGATCGCGACGGTCGGGGCGACCGCACGCAGAGCGAGCATCGCGGCGACCGGGGCGGACAACACCTCGGTGAGGAGAGCTGGGTCGTCGGCGCGGACGAAGGACGTCGCAACACCCGCGCGCAGACGTCCGTGGCGACGCGCGACGTCGTCGATCAGATAGGTGAGCGATTGCGGCACCGGGGTACGGGAATGCGTCGCGAACAGACCGTGCAGGTCGCTCGCGCCGAGACCGGCGTCGAGCGCGCGCCGGATGCTGCCGTCGCCGATCCGGTAGACCGTCGCGGCACCGGCCGATTCGACGTCCGCCACGAGTGCGATCCGCTCGCCGAGTTCGGGGACGAGCGGTCCGGGAGCGACGACCGTCAGGTCGGCCTGGACGAGCACGTAGTCGACGGGTTCGGGCAGCACGGCCGCCATCTCGGCCTCGGCGTCGCCGCCGTGCAGCAACGCCTTACCGGGCGACGCGAGCATGCCGTGCGCGACGAGACCGAGGGTCGTCGCCTCACGCACGGTCTCCACGACGCTCGTCGTGTCGAGACGACCCGCCCAGCGAGGACGACGCCACGCCGCAGCTGCACGGAGATCGGCGACGTCCGCGCCCAGTGCCGGCACGTCGGAGAGGACGTCGAGCAGCAGTCGCCGATCGCGGGCGGCCGTGGGGGACTTCACCTCGTCGGAGAGTGCGGCGACCGGCTTGTCGTTCTGGTCGCGCCGGCCGATCAGCCAGGGGCGCCGCGGCAGGTCGAGCCAGGCGCCGGCCAGGACCGCCCAGCGGTAGGCGGGGGAGGACGCCAGCCACGCGTCGGTGGCGGTGGTCGGGGCCCAGTGATCGTCGTCGCCGGGTGTGGGCGGGTCGGGAAGGCCACGCGCGATCAGCCCGGCGCCGGCGAGGACCTCGACGACCAGCGCCGTCTCGTCGTCGTCGAGGCCGACCGACTTCCCGATGCGATGCAGTTCGCGGACACCGAGTCCGCCGGCCTTGAGGACGGGGGCGGGTTGCGCGCCCAGCACGTCGAGGACGTCCTCACAGTGCCGCAGCAGTTCGAGGGCGGCACCGGCGGCGGTCGCGTTGACGTCGGCGGTCGACCGGGTGGGTTTCGGCGCGCGCGGGGGAGCGAGCGCCGCCGGGTCGAAGGGTGCGTCGTCGCGCAGCGCCTGACCCACCCGGTGGGGGAGTTCGACGGTCTCGTCGTCGATGCGGAGGAGCAGTCCGGCGGCGAGCAGTTTCTGCACGGGCCGCTCGTCGGGTGTTCCGGGCGCGGCGTCGCGGGTACGGCCGATCGGGGACGTACGGGACAGGGTGTCGAGGATGCTGCGCTGCTCGGGCGGTAGCGCCGCGAGGAGATCGTCGAGTTCCTGCCGGGACGGACCGGCGACGTCGCTGCTGCGTCCCACGCGCCACGGGACGGCGTCCACGGCGGCAGCGGACAGACGCAACTCGTCGGTGGATCCCCAGACCAGTAGCAGCGACCGCAGGGTGGACAGGATCCGGTCGAGATTCCTCGCGCTGAGCCGGCCGGACACCTCGTCGAGTACGGCGGCCCGGGCCACGGGGGACACGACCGCTCCGAGACGCGCCAGCACCTCGATGATTCCGAAGGTGGCGGTGTCGAGCTCGTCGGCAGCACGGAACACCGAGGCGCGTTGCTGTGCCCGGTTGGCGAGCACGTTCATGCTCGCCGGTGGCGGCACCACGAGGTCGGGCCGGGCACGCAGCGTGGCAGCGAGATCCGTGTCGCGTCGACCTGCCAGCCAGCGGGCGAGGGAGTCCGAGGCGGTGTCGGGAGCGGGCGTGGTCGGGGACATCCCCTCCAGATTAGAGACCTGCGGTAGCAGGCCCCGAACTCACCTGCCAAAATGAGCGCATGGCTACCTCTTCGAAAAAGCACTATGTCGACCACGGATGGCCCGAGCTGGCCGACGGTGAGCACGCTGTCACCGAACTGTCGTCCACGCGATCCGGTCCGCTCTCCCCCTACGGTGAGGACACCGTGTTCCCGTTGCCGGTCGAGGACCTGCCCTACACGCACCCCAAGACGGTGATCAACCGCTGATCGCGGATCACCGATTCGGCTCTTCCGCACGACGCCCGGTCCCTTCGCAGGGGCCGGGCGTCGTCGTTCTCAGGGCCCATGCCGGGTCCGCGCATGCGGAAAGGCCCCGCACCATCAGTGGTGCGGGGCCTTCCCGGGATGTTCGGAGTGTTACTGCGGGAGCACCGCGCGAACGGCGTCCAGGATGTTCGGGTCGAGCTCGACGCCGGCGTCCTGGAGCGCGGTGACGCCCTGCTCGAAGCCGGCCAGGATGCCCTGGACATCGGCGGGGAGGGCGGGGGTCTCCGGAAGCTGCGGGACAGCGTTCTCGATGCTCGGCGCCGGGGTCTCCGCAGGAGCGCTGGGGACCGTGTCGACGGAGCGCTGCGTGGGCGCGCTCGACAGTCCGAGGCTCGACGAGCAGGAGGGCCATGCGCCCCAGCCCTGGCCGGCGAGGACACGCTCGGCGACGGCGATCTGCTGTTCGCGGCTGGCCTGGCTGGCCGAGGCAGCGTATTCCTGGCCGCCGTAGGCGTTCCAGGTGCTCGGCGAGAACTGCAGGCCACCGTGGTAGCCGTTGCCGGTGTTGATTCCCCAGTTGCCGCCGGACTCGCACTGTGCGAGGCGGTCCCAGTCGGAGTCGGGGGCGGCAGCGGCGGTGCCGCTGAACGCGACACCCGTGACGCCGAGGACTGCACCCGTCAGCGCGAACTTCGCGACGGTACGACCGGTATTGGTGGGCTTGCGATGGCGTCCGCTCATGTCGGTTCCGTGTTCCTCTCCGTACGCACCTACGAGGTCAGCTGTCGGGTTCGGGCTGAAGAGGTTGCCCGGCCGTGTCGCTCCGTTGGGAGCGCCTTCGGCTTCACCCCGAGGGCCGTCGCGCTTGCGTCGGCCCGGGCCTCCTGGACACCGTCCGGCTGTGGGCCGGTCGGTTCCTGGGAGACCGGTGGGTCCCCCGTTTCCTGTCCCCTGTGGATCGTTCGTCGGGATTTCCGGAACCACGGGACAGGAATTTGGCGCGGCGGTTCCGGACCGGCCGAGCCTGGCGGTTCGACCGGACATGACGGTAACGGCCCGAGGGCGAAGTGTCACCAATTGATAACGCGCCGATTCGAGGGTCGGCGAACGCGCGCATCGCGTACCAGGGAATAAAGTCCCAGGTAGTGGGGTTCGGGTACCCGAAAATCCGTTTCGAGTCCCGCTCGTTATCCCCCTGTTATGTGATAAAGATCACATATAACTCGGGCGGGTCTCCACAGGAACGATCTCCTTCCCCAGGGGCATCAGGGAGATCGGGATCATCTTCAGGTTCGCGATCGCGAGCGGGATACCGATGATCGTCACGGCCATGGCGATCGCCGTGGCGATGTGCCCGAGGGCCAGCCAGATGCCGGCGACCACGATCCAGATGACATTTCCGATCAGCGACGCGGTACCGGCCGTCGGTTTGTCGACCGTCGTCTTGCCGAACGGCCACAACGCGTAGACACCGATGCGGAACGACGCGATGCCGAAGGGGATGGTGATGATGAGGATGCAGCAGATCAGACCGGCCGCGAAATAACCGAGCGCGAGCCACAGGCCGCCGAAGATCAGCCAGATGATGTTGAGGAGGATCCTCATGTCCGGTCTCCGTTCCGTGCGCGCCGGCCCGAGCTCAGCGCGAAGGCGATGGCGAGCGCGAAGCCCAGCGGCCAGGCGAGGGTCAGCAGATACAGCACGAGCCCGGGCTTGCCGTCGGTGATCACCGGGGTGAGGAAGATGGCGAGGACGGCCACCACGCCGACGGCGAAACACACGATCGCGGCCTTCAGGAGGCCGTTACGCGGAGCGGCGGACGAATCCGAAGATGAAGTACCCACGTGACCACGGTAGTCGTCGCGGGGTCCGGCGGTGAGGTCCGGGAGCGGGAAGACGATTCGGGGGGACGCACATCCCGGCAGGTACACTGGCAGGCGTCTACGCGTCCCACTCGACCGAGTCGGGGCGCGTTGTTTTGCATGGTAAACGGGTTGCCCCGTGGGGGCACAGCTGTCGAGGAGCGGGTGAGCGCGGTGCCGACCGGCAAGGTGAAGTGGTACGACGTCGAAAAGGGCTTCGGCTTCCTGTCCCAGGACGAGGGCGAGGACGTCTACGTGCGTGCCTCCGCGCTCCCCGAAGGAGTGGAAGCGCTCAAGCCCGGGCAGCGCGTCGAGTTCGGCATGGCAGTGGGTCGCCGGGGTCCGCAGGCGCTGAAGGTCGAGCTCCTCGAGCAACCCACGCTGCGGCAGGGACGCCGCGAGGCTCCTGTCCAGCAGAAGCGCCGCGCACCGGACGAGCTGCACGGCATGGTCGAGGACATGATCAAGCTGCTCGAAGCAGCGGTACAGCCCGATCTGCGGCGCGGGCGCTATCCCGACCGCAAGACCGGTCAGCGCATCTCCGAGGTCATGCGGGCGATCGCGCGCGAGCTCGACCACTAGAAACGAAACACGCCAGGCCGCCTCGCTACCGGCGAGAGCGGCCCGGCGTCGTTCGTGCGGCCGGATCAGAAGGTCTTCACGGCCCAGACTGCGTGCGCGATCGGTTCACCGGCCTCGTCGACCACGGCCGACGGCAGCTGGATCTCGACCCCGAGCAGCTGCAGCTCGGGAGAGCTCTTCACAGTGAGCGTCCGACGCGCCCCGGCCTCGAACATGGCGCCGTCGACGTAGGTCTGACCGGTCTGCGTGTCGCCGTAGACGGTGATGATGCGCCACGGAGCATCGGCGATCTCCGCGGGGAGCGACAACTGCAGCGGGTAGCCCGCCGGCACGTCGAGCTGACCGATGGGGTTCTCCACGCAGTCCTCGAGATAGAGATTGCAGTGTTGCGCGGGGTCGACCGTCACGGTCTTTCCCCGGGCGTACGCGGTGATGGTCGGAAGCGTGGGCTCGGCCGAATCGACCAGTTTCCACACCGTGGCGGCGACTCCCCCCACCACGATCACCAGGGCCACCAGCAGCAGCGCGAGAGTCTTCTTCGTCCGGGCCTGCAACTCAACTGTTCCAATCTTCGGTGGGGGATCCGCCGGCGCGTCGTCGCCCGGCAGCCGTCTCGGTGGAGACGCGTTCGGGTCGACGGCCGCCGAATCCCGGTAGCAACGTCCCCCCACGGTATGTCAGCACCGTCTGTGCGAATCCGACGACCAGCACCACGGAGACCACGGCGAATCCGAGCCACAGTTCGGTGGGCAGCAGCACGCCCATCGCCCCGCCGAACACCCAGCTGAGCTGGAGGACGGTCTCGGACCGTCCGAATCCCGACGCGATCGATTCCTCCGGGAGGTCCTGCTGGAGCGACGCGTCGAGCGAGACCTTGGCGAGCGCGCTGGCGCACGCCGCGACGAGCGCCGCCAGGGCTGCGGTCAGGACGTTGCCGGTCGCGGCGACCACGGCGGCCACGACCACGACCGCCGCGGTGCACCGCACGACGATCAGGGCGGGCCGCCCCAGCGCGAGTCGCGCTCCGGTCGCATTGCCGGCGAAGTTGCCGATCGCGGCGGCGGCGCCGACACCCCCGAGCATCGCGGCCTGCATCAGCGGATCCTGTCCGGTGGTGTTCTTCGCGACGAACGCCATGAACAGGGTGAGGAAGCCGGTGAGGATGCGGATCGTGCCGTTGCCCCACAGTCCGGTCACGACGGCCCGTCCGAGGGGCTGTTTCCGTTTTCCGGACTTGGTGACGATCACCTCGGTCACGGTGTCGGAATGCAGCACCTCGGTACGCGCATCGGAGCGGTGGTACGACAGTGTCGCCGGTACCTCGCCCTCGGTGACCTCGACCCAGGCCGGGATACGCATGCTCAGATAGGCGCCGAAGGCGGTGATCCCGGCGCACAGCCACAATGCTCCCGCCGACCCGAACGCCCACGCGGCGGCCGCCGCGACCGCGCCGGCGCCGATCGTGCCGCCGACCAGGCCGAAGACCGTCAGCCGGGAGTTCACCCGCACCAGATCGATCTCCGGTGGCAGGACGCGTGGGGTCACCGCGGATTTGAGTACCGCGAACGATTTGCTCAGCACCATCATGCCCAGGGCGGCCGGATACAGCAGCCAGCTGTCGAAGTTGAACACGAGCACCATCGCGAGCACCGTGCGCAGCGCGAAGGACGTCGCCAGCGCGAGACGGCGACCGTGCTGCAGCCGATCGAGCAACGGCCCGATGAGCGGCGCGATGATCGCGAACGGCGCGATCGTGATGAGCAGATACAGCGCGACCTTCGTCTTGTCCTCCCCGGTGGCCGCCGAGAAGAACAGGGTGTTCGCGAGGGCGACGGCGATCGCCGCATCGGAAGCGAAGTTCGCCATCGTCGCGTAGGTGAGCGCGGTCAGTCCCGACTTGTCGGCGCCGTCGGCGGTGGCGGCCCGGCGGAACGTCGCGATGCCCTTCGAGGTGAGTTCGCGGCTGCGCAGAGCCGCGACCCGCGTCACCGTCAGCTTCCGCGGCATGCGCGGAGCGCGCGGTGCATCGGTGCCGGACGCGGACTCGTCGCGATCGGCACCCGGCGCACCCGCAGGTCGGCGCGGGTGGTCGACGGGATGCAGGGGTGGCAGGGGAGTGCGACGTCCCGAGACGCGGCGGGGAGGCGGATAGTTGCTGTACCCCGGATGCTGCGAGCCCGGGGCAGGTCGGTCTGCTCCCTCTGGGGCGGGTCGCTCGTCCGGTTCGGTCACGTCTTCGATTCTTCCCCACGCTGTAGCGGCTGTAACACAAGGGCGGGTCGTGGCCCCGGTGAGGCGTGTCGCGATCGGTATGCCACCCGGATCACCCCACGAAACGCACCTCGAACAGGGTCGGCCAGTACTTGCCCGTCACCAGGAACCGGTCGGTTCCCGGGATCTGCGCGATGCCGTTGAGGACGTCCACCTCGGCCCCGTCGGGCAGCAGATCGCGCAGCGGCGCCGCGTCGATCCGCGCGTCCACCCGGCCGGTGGACGGATCGATCCGCACGATCTCGTCCGTCTGCCAGACGTTCGCGTAGACACTGCCGTCCTCGGCGCACTCGAGCTCGTTGAGATTCGTCACGGCGCGGCCCTCCCGGTGCACGGTGACGCGTCCGATCTCGGCGAAGGAGGTGGGGTCGCGGAAGATCAGCTCGGCCGAGCCGTCGCTCATCACCAGACGGTCGGGCCGGGCGCACAGCCCCCAGCCTTCGCCGTCGTAGCCGACGCGGCGCTTCTCGAGAAGCGTGTCGCGATCGCGCACGACGGCGGTGCCGTCCTTCCAGGTCAGTTGCCACAGCTCGTCGTCGACCACGGTGATGCCCTCCCCGAAGAAGTCGTCGAGGACGGGCTCACGGGTGCGTTCGGCTTCGGCGAGTGTGAGGGTGCCGCCGTCGACGTCGACCTCCCGCGCCGAGACCCACGAGTGTCCGGCACGGCCGGTGCCTTCGAGCAGTTCGTCCTCGTCGATCTCGAGGCCCTGGGTGAACGCCTCCGGATCGTGAGGGTGTGTGGCGACGACCTCCACACCGAGCTCGGTGGCCGGTGGCCCGGGTTCGGCGACGAGATCGTCACCGCATCCGGCGGTGGTGACGCAGACGATCGCCGCGACCGCGGCCGAGAGAAGAAGACGGGACACGCGCCCATCCTGCATCGCATGTGCGACCCGCGTCTGCACCAGCTTCCGCGACCCGCGGGCGCCCGGGCCGACAGGTCAGGCAGAATGGGGGCCGTGAGTGTTGCCTCTGCTTCCGCTTCCCGAGGAACGAACCCCGTGGTCGATCCGGCGGTGCGTTCCGTGCTCGCCGACGCCGCCGACCTCGCTCGGGCCGCACTCGACGAACTCGGAGACGGTGGAGTCGGCGCCTATCTGGGCGTCACGCGCGAGGACGAGTGCTCGGCCACCCACCGCTTCGTCGCGGAGCTTCCGGGCTACCGCGGTTGGCAGTGGGCCGTCGTCGTGTCCGCCGCACCGGATTCCGACCGGGTGACGGTGAGCGAACTCGTGCTCCTGCCCGGCCCCGACGCCCTCGTCGCGCCCGAGTGGGTGCCGTGGAGCGAGCGGATCCGTCCCGGCGATCTCGGTCCCGGCGATCTGCTGGCTCCCGCTCCCGACGATGTGCGGCTGGTACCCGGCTACATGCAGTCCGGCGATCCCGAGGTCGACGAGACCGCCCTCGAGATCGGGTTGGGCCGCAGGCAGGTCATGAGCCTCGAGGGTCGCCTCGAAGCAGCGCAGCGGTGGTTCGACGGCGAGTACGGCCCCGGTTCGGAGATGGCGAAGGCCGCCCCGTCCTCGTGCCGCCTGTGCGGTTTCTACCTCCCCCTCGCAGGTTCGTTGCGTGCGGCCTTCGGGGTATGCGGCAACGAGTTCGCCGCCGACGGTCATGTCGTGCACGCCGAGTACGGGTGCGGTGCGCATTCCGACACCTCTCTGCCCACCGGCGCCGGCTCCCCGCTGTACGAGGCATTCGACGATTCGGCCGTGGAGGTCGTCGAACTCGGCTCGGCGCCCGCCGAGTCCGCGGACGAGCCTGCCGCTGCCGAGTCGTCCTCGTCCGAACCGGAACAGACCGACTGACGTGACCCGGCCGGGCCCCGCGGATCCGTTCGGGACCGCGGCGTTACGCGAGGGAATCCTCGCGGCGTGGTCGTCGTCGCCCACCCGCCTCCGGGAGGACGCCGCCACCGAGGCCGATCACGTCCGTGCGGGGTACCGCGATCGCGTCCTGACCGAACTCGCCCAGAACGCCGCCGATGCCGCCGCGCGCGCCGGTACACCGGGGGAACTGCGGGTACGGGTCGCCGACGGTCGGCTCCATGTCGCGAACATCGGCGAGCCGCTCGACGTGGGCGGTGTCCATGCACTGACCGCGCTGCGCTCGTCGAACAAGAGCGGTACCGCATCCACAGTGGGACGGTTCGGTGTCGGCTTCACCGCGGTGCTGGCGGTCTCCGACGACATCGAGGTCCGTTCGCGGACCGGCTCGATCCACTTCTCGGCCGAGCGCACCCGCTCGGTCCTCGCCGAGCGGGGCCTGCCGGAACCGGAGTCCGGTGTCCCGGCGCTGCGCCTCGTGTGGCCGACGGCGACACCACCGGTGCCCGGCAGCGACACCGAGGTCGTGCTGACCCTGCGTGCCGGGGTCGACCCGGTCGCGCTGCTCGATGCCTTCCGCGCCGAGGCCCACGACATCCTGCTCGAACTTCCCGGCCTGCGCACCGTCGTCATCGGCGACGACGAGTTCACCCGCCACCGGCGCGAACTCGACAACGGCCTGGGGGAGGTGCGGATCGGCGGTCGCACCTGGTGGGAGTTCACCGGATCGTCGGCGCGGTGGCTCGTCCCCGTCGTGGACGGCCGGGTCGCACCGGTCGGCAGCGACGTCCTGCGCGCTCCCACCCGCTCCGACGAGGAGTTGTCGCTGCCCGCGATCGTCGTCGCCGACGTCGCGATGCAACCCGACCGGCGGCGCGTGCTGCCCGGGGCCCACGTCGAGAACGTCGCCCGCGGGTACGCGCGGTTCGTCGCGGCTCTGCCCCCCGACCAGCGACTCGACCTCGTGCCCCTCCCGGGCTTCGCGCGCAGCGAGGTCGACGGCAGGATCCGCGAGGCGATCCTCGACGACCTGGCCGCCGGAGCGTGGCTTCCCGCAGCCGACGGCGACGCCGATCTGGTACCGGACCGGGCCGTCGCGTTGCCCGGTCTCACCGACGAGCTCGCCGACGTCCTCGGTGAGGTCGTCCCCGGGCTCGTGATCCCGGAGCTGTGCGGCCCGCGACATTCGTCGGCGCTCTCGGCCGTCGGAGTGCACCGGCTCGGTCTCGCGCGACTGGCCGAACTGCTCTCCGGCCACGAACGCGATCCGAAGTGGTGGAACCGCCTCTACGAGGCGCTGACTCCGCTCGTCGTCGACGCGGTGGCGGCCGAGGAACTCGCATCCCTGCCGGTTCCGCTGTCGGACGGCCGGACCGTGACCGGCCCGCGCACGACCGTCCTCGCGACGCAACTGCAGGATGTGGGCGCGGTGTCGATGCCGTGGGTGCGCCTCGTCCATCCCGAGGCCGCGCATCCTCTGCTCGCCCGGCTCGGAGCCGGCACCGTGACGGTCGAGGATCTGCTCGCCGACCCGGCGCTCGCCGCCGCTGTCGAGGACGCCGATCCCGACGACATCGACCCGGACGGCGACCTCCCGGCCGGCGAGCTCGCCGACGTCGTGCTCCGGCTGGTGCCGTTCGCCTCCGCTGCGGCCGTGCCTCGCGAACTCGGGGCGTTGCTGCTGCCCGACACCCACGGCGATGCCGTTCCCGCCGACGAACTCCTGCTCCCCGGCGCGCCGCTCGCCGAGGTGCTGGTCGAGGACGCACCCTTCGGCACCGTCGACCCGTCCGTCGTCGACCGGTACGGGGCCGACGCGCTGCGCGCGATCGGTGTGGGCTGGGGCTTCACGGTCCTCCGCGCCGACCTGCCCACCGGTCCCGATCACGACCTGCCCGACGAACACCTCTGGTGGGAGCGACTCGACGACGATCCCGAGACACTCGTCGCGGTGCGCGATCTCGATCTCGTCGACGATCGTCGCTGGTCACGGGCGCTGACCCTGCTGGCGACCGAACCCACTACGGCCGAGGCGCTCGCCGACCCTGCCGGATACACCGCGTGGTACCTGCGCACCCGCGCGTCGCTCGACGGCCGGCCCCTGGGGCACTACCGCTTCGCCGACGACGTCCTGTTCGACGGTCTCCTCGATCCCTGCACCCATCCCGACGCGGCCGCCTTCCGCGGTGCCCTCGCCGGAACGGTGATCGAGGACCTCGACCTGGCACAGACACTGCTCGACCGGCTCGCCGACGAGAGCCGATCGCCGGGACCGGCGGCGATCGTCGCCGCTCACGACGCGCTCGCCGCGGCCTTCTCGTCGGGCGGTCTCGATCCCGAGTCGGTCACCCTGCCCGACGGGGTGCGCAGCCTGGCGGGCACCGTCGCCGATGCCGCGGACGCCCTCGTCCCCGACCGTCCGTGGTTCGCGGCCGTCATCCCGCACGACCGGCTCGTCACCGGCGGACGGGGAACCGCGCACGCGCTTGCGGACGTGCTCGACATCGCCGTGGCGTCGGCGGTCGTCGACGCCGAACCCGTCGAGCAGGGACACAGCTCGACCTGGGAACGCGAGCCTGCCGCCGTCCTGGCCGGGATCGTCGCCGGTGTACCGCTGCCGCGCGGGGTGCTCGCCCTGCACGACCGGCTGGTCGTGCGCTGCTCCGGGGCTCTGGCCGGTGAGATCGAGGTCGAATGGTGGGTCGATGCCGCCGGCACCGTCCACAGCACGCCGAAGGGCCTGGCCGCCGCGCTCACCGCGCTCGCGGCGGGCCGCGCGACCGTGGTGGCAGCTGCGCCGCACCGGGGAACCGGACCGTGACGATCGACGTCGCGGTGCTCGACTGGATGGTCTCGATCCGCGAGCCCGTACTGACCACCACAGTGACCGTCCTCACCCATACGGGTGGGGGAATCGCGACGAGTCTGATCGCGACGGTGACGACGTTGTTGCTGGTGCGCGCCGATCGTCTGCGCGATGCCGTCTTCGTGGCCGGTGCCGTACTGACGGGCTGGCCGGTGATGTCGCTGCTCAAGCATCTGTTCGGCCGCGTCCGGCCCCCCGAACCCGAACGACTGGTCGTCCTGCACACCGAGTCGTTCCCTTCGGGACATGCGATGACCAGTGCCGTGCTGGCCACGGTGCTCGTGGCGGTGGTGGTGCGCACGTGGCCGCGGGGGGATCGTCGCCGGACGGTCGCGACGGCGGCGCTCGCAACGTACACCCTGGCCATCGGGTTCTCCCGCGTCTACCTGGCCGCGCACTGGTTCACCGATGTCGTCGCGGGCTGGATCTTCGGGATCACATGGGCCGTGCTGTGGGTGTGGTTGATCACTCGCGTGCGGATCCGCCGCTGACCCGCCGTGGGTGTCTCGCGGACGGCGGTGTACGGGAATCAGTCCAGACCCACCTGGGCGCCGCGGTCGCCGCGACGGGCGGCGCGACGCTGCAGCAGGAAGAGCGCAGTTCCCAGCAGCCCCACCAGGATTCCCGCCACGCAGATCGGTAGCGCATCGTCGCGGAGATCGCCGCCGACCCACAACACGACGACGGTCGCCACCACCCACAGAGCGGTTCCCACGGCGAGCGCGGGGCGGGGGTCGGCGAGGCGTCGGATACGGGCGGCGACGAGCTGGGCGGGTTCCACGGATTGCAGATTAGTTCCTTCGCGCTGCAATAATCGGTTCCCGTTGCGACGCCCCGTACTCGACGAGCGGATTTTGTGGACATGGCCGTAGGCACCGACTCCAAGCGAACGTCCTTTCTGGACGCCTATTTCAAGATCACCGAGCGCGGTTCGACCGTGTCCCGGGAGGTGCGTGGCGGCATCGTCACGTTCTTCGCGATGTCGTACATCGTGGTCCTCAACCCGCTCATCCTCGGTAGTTTCTCCGCCGACGACGCGAGCGCGAAGGTCGACGTGCTGGGCAACATCCTGCCCATCAATCAGGTCGCGGCCGTCACCGCGCTGGTCGCCGGCTTCATGAGCATCGTCTTCGGTGTGGTCGCCAACTATCCGTTCGCCATCGCCGCCGGCCTGGGCATCAACAGCCTGCTCGCGGTGACCATCGCCCCGCAGGTGACCTGGCCCGAAGCGATGGGTCTGGTGGTCATCGACGGCATCATCATCGTCGTGCTGGCCCTGACCGGCTTCCGCACCGCGGTGTTCAACGCCATCCCGGCGGAACTGAAGGCCGCCATCGCCGCCGGTATCGGCGCCTTCATCGCCATGATCGGTCTCGTCGACGCCGGCTTCGTACGCCGCATCCCCGACGCCGCCGGCACCACCGTTCCGGTCGGCCTGGGTATCGACGGATCGATCGCCTCGTGGCCGACCTTCGTCTTCGTCGTCGGTGTCCTGCTGATGGGTGTGCTCGTCGCACGCAAGGTGCGCGGCGGACTGCTGATCGGCATCGTCGTCACGACCATCCTGTCGATGATCATCGAAGCGGTCACGGACGTCGGTCCGTCCCTGGGCACCAACCCGAAGGGCTGGAACCTCAGCACCCCCGAGGCCCCGGACTCCTTCTTCGGGATCCCGGACCTGAGCCTCGTCGGCAATGTCGACCTGTTCGGCGCGTTCACCCGCATCGGCGTGATCGCCGCGACGCTGCTCGTGTTCACCCTCGTCCTCGCGAACTTCTTCGACGCGATGGGAACCATGACCGGTCTCGGCAAGGAGGCCGACCTCGCCGACAAGAACGGCACCCTGCCGGGCATCGGCAAGGCCCTCGTCGTCGAGGGCACCGGCGCCATCGTCGGTGGCGGCGCCTCGGCCTCCTCGAACACGGTGTTCGTCGAATCGGCCTCGGGTATCGCGGAAGGAGCCCGCACCGGCCTGGCCAACGTGGTCACCGGCGTGTTGTTCCTGCTCGCGATGTTCCTGACTCCGCTGTACGAGGTGGTCCCGATCGAGGCGGCCGCTCCGGCGCTGGTCGTGGTCGGTGCCCTGATGATCGGCCAGGTCCGCGACATCGACTTCTCGGTGTTCGCCGTGGCGTTGCCGGCCTTCCTGACCATCATGGTCATGCCGTTCACCTACTCGATCGCCAACGGCATCGGCGTCGGCTTCATCACCTGGGTGGTCCTGCACGCGGCCAGCGGCAAGATCCGCACCATCCATCCGCTGATGTGGATCGTCGCGGGGCTGTTCGCCCTGTACTTCTCGGTCGATCCGATCACGGAACTGCTCACGTAGAGGGCCGAGGCGTGTTTCGGGCGATGTGACGTATTCTGCACGCCATGATCTCGGATACACGCGCACTCGCCGGTGACCTCTCACTCGCCGTTGTGCGTCTGACGCGTCATTTGCGGGGGCGACGCACCGATTCCCGAGTTTCCCTGACCCAGATCTCGGCGATGGCCACCCTCGCGCAGGAGGGTGCGATGACCCCGGGGGCGCTGGCTGCGCGCGAACGCGTCCAACCGCCTTCGATGACCAGGGTCATCGCCTCGCTTCACGAACTCGGCCTCGTCGAGCGGACACCGCATCCCACGGACGGACGACAGATCATCGTGACGTTGTCCGACGCCGGGACCGAGTTGCTCGCCGACGAAGCCCAGGCACGTGAAGTGTGGCTGACCGAACGGCTCGAGAATCTCGACTCCGCATCGCTCGCGACGCTGCGCGAGGCCGTGGGTATCCTCACGGCGCTGGTCGCGGAAGACGACTGACCGTACCCCCGGTCGCGTCGACCTCGTGTCACGGTCGCGTCGACCGACCCGGTGCGGGAGGGGACGCGGACGCTGGGAGAATGTCCCGGTGGTTCACGTCATCGACATCGACGATCCTTCCGACCCCCGGGTCGACGATTTCCGCGATCTCAACTCGGCGGATCGTCGGCCCGACCTTCCCGGTCGGAAGGGGCTGGTGATCGCTGAGGGTGTGCTGGTCGTCCAGCGCATGCTCGATTCCCGGTTCTCTCCGGCGAGCCTGCTCGGAGTGGGTCGACGGCTGGACGAACTCGCCGGCGACCTGTGCGACGTCGACGTGCCCTTCTACCGCACCGACGCCGGAACCATGGCCGAGATCGTCGGGTTCCACCTCAACCGAGGCGTGCTCGCGGTCTCGCACCGACCCGCACCGTTGTCGCTCGACGAGGTCCTCGGCAAGGCGACCACGGTCGCGGTGCTCGAAGGGGTCAACGACCACGAGAACATCGGCTCGATGTTCCGCAACGCGGCCGGCCTCGGTGTCGACGGTGTGCTTTTCGGGAAGGGCTGCGCCGACCCGTTGTACCGCAGGGCGGTCCGCGTGTCGATGGGGCACGTCCTCCGTGTTCCCTTCACGCATCTCGACCGATGGCCGTCCGACCTGGATCAGTTGCGTGGCAAGGGATTCCAGCTGATCTCGCTGACTCCCGATCCGCAGGCGATCCCGCTCGCGGAAGCGATGACGGAGGAGAAGGTCGCACTGTTGCTCGGTGCCGAAGGCCCGGGTCTGACCGAGCAGGCGATGCGGGCGACCGACGTGCGTGCCCGAATTCCCATGGCGCCCGGCACGGATTCGCTGAACGTGGCCACTGCGGCGGCGATGGCGTTCTACGAGCGGGTCCGGCTGCCGCGATGATCCCGGCTCGCGACCCCGCGCCCACCCCGTGGGGGACGGGGCTCACACTGACGGCATTCTCCTTCGTCGCCACCGTCATCGCCGTCGTGGCCTGCGGCCGGGTGCTCGGCCGGATCGATCCGGTTCTCGCGGTCGTCGTCAACATCGTGACGGCCGCGGGAATCGTCCCGACCGTGTGGTCGTGGCTGCGGGTGCCGGTGCTGCGCTGGCTCGCGGCCGGTGTCGTGGGCGGCGTGCCGTTCGGGTGGCTCGCGCTGCTCGTGGCCTGACCGTTCCGGGTGTGCTCACCGGCGGAGGAAAATCGTCAACCCCTACTGGAGAATTCCGGCGGAGCGCACACTCGATGATGACGGGTCGTCCGGAAGGAGCATCATGTCTCACAATGTGCATGCCGATCGGGAGGAAATGTCGGTCAAGCAGGGTCTGGCCGCGGGAACGTCGGTCGGCGCCGCGATCATCATGACCTTGATCGGCGCTCTGCAGCTGTTGCAGGGGATTGCGGCGGTCGCCGAGGACGAAGTGTTCGTCACCGGTCAGGAGTACGTGTTCAGGTTCGATCTCACCACGTGGGGGTGGGTCCACATCGTCGTCGGTGTCGTGATGGTGATCGTGGGCATCGCGTTGATCTCCGGGGTGACATGGGCGCGGGTGTCGGCGATGGTCATCGCCGCGCTGTCCATCCTGGTGAACTTCATGTGGCTTCCCTACTATCCCGGGTGGGCGCTCGCGATCATCGCACTCGATGTAGTGGTCATCTGGGCGGTCGCAACCTGGAACCCCCGGGCGGTGTACTCCTGATCGACCCGATCCGGTACCGAAACGCGCCGATTGCGCAAACCGGCGCCCTCCACCCGGGAACGGGCGTATGGTATATCCGGCCCTCCCGAACAGAGGGACGGAGGTCGTCATGACCGAAGATGGACCTGCCGAAGCCCGAATCGGACAGTCGTCACGATTCGACACCGGTGTCGACGAGTGGACCGGGGGCCGCGAGTAGTGGCAGTGCCGTTGCGGCACACCGCAGGACAACAGAATTCGAGATCTTCATTCTCCGGTGGTTTCACAGGGCATCGCCCGCCATCGGTTCGGCCGGGGAGGTTCGGCTATGGATTCATTCTGGGACTACGTGTGGTACACCGTCGTCGTGTTCGCCTTCGTGGCGTATCTGATCGTCCTGTTCCAAATCATCGTCGACCTCTTCCGGGATCACTCCGTATCCGGTTGGGTGAAAGCGGTGTGGGTCATCGGTCTGGTGGTCCTTCCGTACCTGACGGCGTTGGTCTACCTGATCGCTCGCGGTCGGGGAATGGCGCTGCGGGCACAGCAGGCCCAAGCGGAGGCGAAGCAGGCCACCGACGAATACATCCGGACCGTGGCGGCCGGGAAGTCCCCGGCTCAACAGATCGCCGATGCGAAGGCCCTGCTCGACTCCGGTGCGATCACGCCCGCGGAGTACGAACACCTCAAGGCTCAGGCGCTCGGTAACGCCACGACCGGACGTGACGGCGTGCCCATCGCGTGAACATCGTCGCGGGAAGGGCACTGCGACGGTGCCCTCCCGCGGTCGGCTCGTGCGTTCGACGCCTCGTCGAGTCGAGAAGCCGGCGGTTGAAAGTGCAAGGGTGGCAGCATAAGCCGGAAACGCCCTTGCTCTGAGAATCGGATCGTGACCGCTCCTCGCGAGGAGCGGCGCACGGTCGATGTCTTCTTCCTACACGAGAGGATTGTCATGTCGCAGGATGTACGCCCCGACCGGGGCGGGACGAGTGTCGAACAGGGTATCGCCGCAGGCACCTCGATCGGCGCAGCGATCATCCTGGCAACCGTCGGCATCGTCCAGATCTTCCAGGGCATCGCCGCGGTGGCCGAGGACGAAGTCTTCGTGCAGGGCGTGGAGTACACGTTCAAATTCGACTTCACTGCGTGGGGATGGATCCACATCGTCCTCGGTGTCGTGATGCTGGTCGCCGGTCTCGCGTTGATGAGCGGCGCCATGTGGGCTCGCGTCACGGCCATCGTCATCGCCGCGTTGTCGATCCTTGCGAACTTCATGTGGTTGCCGTACTACCCGTGGTGGTCGATCCTGATCATCGCGCTCGATGTGGTTGTGATCTGGGCGGTTTCGACCTGGCAGCCGCGTTCCGACTACTACTGACGCGGCCGTGCAGGAAGGCGGTCGCAGCGTTCGGGGCGGAGCGGTGGGGAACATCACGACCGAGTCCGGCGCTTCCCGTTCGCAGCGACGACGGAGTGCACTGCATCTCACGCTTCCCGGGTGTTGGGGTGCAGTGCTTTTCGCATGTTTGTCCTTCACCCCGTCGTTGCTTCCGCGCGGTGGGATCCTGCAGGGGATGATCTGCGGGATCACGGCCGCGATCGGATACGGCCTCGGGGTGCTCCTCGCGTTCGTGTGGCGCGCGTTCGCCGACCGGCCTCTTCGGTCTCCCAAGGCTGCGTCGTGGTGGATCTTCGGAGTCTGCGGGGCGGTCCTCTTCGCGGTCTTCTTCGGACTCGGCCAGTACTGGCAGCACGAAATCCGATCTCTGATGGGGATTTCCGAGTACGATCTCGTGTTCACGGTGCTCTCGCCGGTCATCGCGGTACTGGTGTTCGGCCTCCTCCTGGCGATCGGACGCGGTATTCGCGGTCTGTATCGCTGGGCGGCGAAGACGCTCGACCGGTGGATCGGGCAGCGAGCCGCGAACGTCGTGGGATGGGTGCTCGTCGCCGGCCTGGTGTACGCGCTCGTCTCCGGCGTGCTGCTGGCAGGTTTCATCGACGTCGCCAACACGGCGTTCTCGGCACGGGACACGCAGACCGAGGAAGGTGTGCAGCAACCGACGACCGCGCTGCGCTCCGGCGGACCGGATTCGGTGGTGCCGTGGGATTCCCTGGGGTGGCAGGGGCGGATCTTCGTCGGGCAGGGTCCGTCCACCGAGCAGATCGGCCGGTTCACCGAAGGTCCTGCCCTCGAACCGATCCGGATCTACGCCGGTCTGGCGTCGTCCGAGGACACCGAGACGCGAGCGGCGCTGGCGGTCGAAGACCTCACGCGGGCAGGCGGATTCGAACGCCGGAATCTGGTGGTGGTGACGACGACCGGGAGTGGATGGGTGGATCCGGCTCTGGTGGACTCCGTCGAGTACCTCACCGGCGGCGATGTCGCGACCGTTGCCATCCAGTACTCCTACCTGCCTTCGTGGATCTCCTATCTGGTCGACCAGTCGAAGGCGAGGGAAGCCGGACGCGATCTGTTCGACGCGGTCTACGACGTCTGGTCCAAGCTTCCTCAGGACGCCCGCCCCCGGTTGTTCGTGGCAGGTGAGAGTCTCGGTTCGTTCGGTGGGGAGACGGCCTTCAGCGGCGAGTACGACCTGCGCAATCGGACGGCGGGTACGGTGTTCGCCGGTCCTCCGAACTTCAACGTCCTCTTCCGGGAGTTCAGCGATCGCCGGGACGAGGGCAGCCCGGAGGTCGAGCCGGTCTTCCGGGACGGTCGCACGGTGCGATTCACGAACGACCCGCAGGCGGGTATTCCTCCCGACGCCGCTCCGTGGGAGGGAAGTCGGGTGCTGTATCTGATGCATCCGTCGGACCCGATCGTGTGGTGGAGTCCGCGTCTGATCACGAGCGAACCGGATTGGATCGGTGAAGCCCCCGGTCGCGACGTGCTCGAGGACATGGTGTGGATACCGTTCGTGACGTTCTGGCAGATCACGGCAGATCTGCCTTTCTCCACGGGTGTGCCGGCCGGTCACGGCCACAAGTACAGCACCGAGTACGTGGACGCCTGGACCATCGTCCTCCAGTCCCCGGAGATCACGCCGGCGGACGTCGACTCCCTGAAAACTCTTATCACAGAAGGGGAATGAACAGTCCGGTCGAGATTCCGGGGTAGGGGCGGGAGGTCAACGCGCCACGAGGCGCCGCCACCAGCCGGTCTTCGGAGCCGGGGCGGTGACCTGCGGGACCGGGGTGCGCAGCGTGAAACTCCACGTCTCGATCTCGCGCGGGTCCGGTTCGTCGTGGCGACGCCCGACGTAGCGGAATCCGAGCCATGCGCCGTGCGCCTCCTCGACGAGCTTGCGGGGGTGGAAAGGCAGGGACTCCGGGGGCGGTGGGATGTTCGGCGGCCAGCGGAGCGGATGGTCACCCGCCCAGAACGGCCGTTCCCACACGAACGGCAGGCCCTCGTCCTCGAAGAACTCGACCGTGCTCGCCCCGAAACTGCGTCGCAGCCTGCCGCACTCCCACACGGCGAACGATCCCCACGCGCCGGCCGGATCGGAGGCCAGCAGGCAGGTGTGTTCCGCGGCGGGCGTACGCAACCACATCGCGGGAAGCTCCGATGGGTGGCGCAGTGCGAATCGGCGGTTCGACACGACCGTCACGCCGGGATAGCTGCCGACCCAGAACCGTTCGACCGAGTCCGCCGTATCGTCTCGACCGACCTCGGTCAGCGGAACCCGCACACCGGGATCGACGTGGACGTCGGGGAACATGCGCGACAGAAGTGCCTGCGCCGCATCACGATCCGGGGAGAACTCGCGCAGGACCGCGGCAGGATCGGGTGCGTCGACGTACCAGAGCGTCGACACCGTCGCCGACATCGCCGACGTCTTCCTCAGACGCGTCCGTTACTGCGCACACCGAGCAACACGTCGTCCCACGAGGGGAGGGCCGGCTTGCCGCGCTTGTCCTTCGCGGGGGCCTGTGGTGCCTCGTCGCCCACGGTGGCGGCGACGGCAGCCTCCTCTGCAGCGGCCGGCTCGGGAGCCGGTTCTTCGGCAGCGGGGGACTCCAGTGCGATCGGGGCGTGACGTTCGGCGTTCTCGGCCTCGGTGGAATCGTCGACGTCGCGCGCCGAGTAGACCGGGGTCAGGTAGCGCAAAGGACGACCGCAATCGGGATCCACCAGATCGGCCGCGATGTCGTCGAGAGCGGTGATCGTGCCACCGTGCGCATCGGGCTGGTACCGCCAGTGGGCCCGGTTCGTGGAACGACCGGCGTGCCACCGCAACTGCGCGACCCAGAATCCGTCGTCGTCGCGCCAGGCATCCCATTCGGCCTCGTCGAGGCTGTGCCCACGGGCGCGGAAGGCATGCGTGACGATGTCGAGCAGGGTTTCGACAGCAGGTCCGTCGGGTCGGACCGGGTGACCCTTCTTGGCCATGTCGGCGGCCCGGGACCGTTCGAGCAGAACGGGATAGGCGAACCGTTCGACCTTGGCGACGGGGATGCCCGCCTCGTCGGCCACCTGTTCGACCGAGGCGCCGCCGCGGATGCGGGCCTGGATCTCGCGAGGACGGAGCTGGCTGGTCGTCTCGATCTGGATCTGGCCGAGACGGGCCAGATCCCCGCGAGCGGCTGCGCGCAGGGTGTCGTCGACGGGAATGCGGAACTTGTCCCCCGTCGTGGGATCGGCGAGCACCACATGCTTAGCATCGGGCTCGAGACCGACCACTCGAAGCTCTCGCACCTTGACCTCCTCGCGCCGATCGCGATTGACCCGCCCGACTGTAACCGACCGCGATATTTTTCGTGGCCGGACACGCCGCGCCACGCCGAGTGGCATCGCAAGAAATCCGGCGCGGCGCGTTATCGTCCAGGGTTCGCCGAAATGTCTCGATGCGAGGTCGAGACTCGAACGACAGCGGGGCCGGGTCCGATCCCGGACCCGGCCCCGCTTCGCGAGCGTGCTCAGAGCTGGGAGACGACCCAGTCGATGCTCTTGGTCAGCTGCGAGACGTCCTCGGGATCGATGGCCGGGAACATGCCGACGCGCAGCTGGTTGCGGCCGAGCTTGCGGTAGGGCTCGGTGTCGACGATGCCGTTGGCGCGCAGGATCTTCGCGACCTGGGCTGCGTCGACCGACTCGGCGAAGTCGATGGTGCCCACGACCTGCGAACGCAGTGCCGGATCGGCGACGAACGGGGTCGCGTACTCGGATGCCTCGGCCCACTCGTACAGGCGCGCGGACGAATCCTTCGTGCGGGCGACCGCCCAGTCGAGCCCGCCGTTGCCGTTCATCCACTCGATCTGGTTGGCGAACAGCAGCAGGGTGGCCAGCGCCGGGGTGTTGTACGTCTGGTCCTTGCTGCTGTTGTCCACCGCGATCGGCAGCGACAGGAACTCGGGGGTGAAACGACCCGACTCCTTGATCTCCGCGACACGCTCGAGCGCGGCCGGGCTCATCAGCGCGATCCACAGACCACCGTCGGCGGCGAAGCACTTCTGCGGAGCGAAGTAGTACACGTCGGCGTCGGCGATGTTCACCGGCAGGCCGCCGGCACCCGAGGTCGCGTCGATCGCGATCAGGGCGTTGTCGGAACCGGCAGGGCGCTGCACGGGAACCGCGACACCCGTCGAGGTCTCGTTGTGCGCCCAGCCGATGAGGTCGGCCGACGCGTCGGCGACGATCTCGGGGGCCGAACCGGGCTCCGAACCCACGACGATCGGGTCGCCGATGAACGGGTTCTTCTTCGCGACGGTCGCGAACTTCGACGAGAACTCGCCGTAGGTGAAGTGCTGCGAACGCTCCCGGATCAGACCGAACGCCGCGGCATCCCAGAAGGCGGTGGTGCCACCGTTGCCGAGGACGACCTCGTAACCCTCCGGCAGGGAGAACAGGTCGCGCAGACCCGAGCGGACACGGGCGACGACGTCCTTGACCGGCTTCTGCCGGTGGCTGGTGCCGAACACCGAAGCGCCGACATCGACCAGCGACTGCAGCTGCTCGGGACGAACCTTGGAGGGGCCGCAGCCGAAGCGGCCGTCTGCGGGCTTCAGGTCGGCGGGAATGATCGGTGACGCGTCTGCCATCGGAATGCGTGTCCTAAGAGTCGAGGGACATGGTGCACAGGTAGTCTAGACCGCCTCCTCGGAGCCCCGGCCGGGCGCTGGTCGGGCCCGGCCGGGGGAGGGGTCAACGGTGTGCGATCGAGTCCCAGCCCGTGACCTCCGAGGCAGGTCGCGGATCCGGGCCTGTGTAGATCGCCGCGGGACGCACCAGCTTGCCCAGGCGCTTCTGCTCGAGGATGTGCGCGCACCAGCCGGCGGTGCGCCCGCAGGTGAACATCGCAGGCATCATCGCCGCAGGGACCTCCGCGAAATCGAGGATCACCGCGGCCCAGAACTCGACGTTGGTCTCGATCGCGCGGTCGGGGCGACGCTCGCGCAGTTCGGCCAGCGCGGCCTGCTCGAGCGCGGCCGCGGCCTCGAAGCGGGGAGCGTCGAGCCGCTTCGCGGTGCTGCGCAGCACCCGGGCGCGGGGGTCCTCGGCGCGGTACACACGGTGACCGAAGCCCATGAGCTTCTCCTTGCGGTCGAGGATGCCCTTGACCAGTCCGCGCGGATCGCCGGTGCGTTCGGTCTCCTCGATCATCGGCAGCACGCGGGCCGGGGCGCCGCCGTGCAGCGGCCCGGACATCGCGCCGACGGCGCCGGAGAGCGATGCGGCCGCGTCGGCGCCGGTGGAGGCGATGACCCGGGCGGTGAACGTCGAGGCGTTCATGCCGTGCTCGGCCGCCGACACCCAGTAGGCGTCGATCGCCTCGACGTGCTTGGGATCGGGATCGCCCTTCCAGCGCACCATGAAACGCTCCGTGACGGTGCTCGCCTCGTCGATGCGCTGCTGCGGCACGGCGGGCTGATAGATGCCGCGGGCCGATTGGGCCACATAGGACAGGGCCATCACCGCGGCACGCGCGAGATTGTCGCGGGCCGTGGCGTCGTCGATGTCGAGCAGCGGACGGAAACCCCAGATGGGTGCGAGCATCGCCAGCCCCGCCTGGACGTCGACACGCACGTCGCCGGTGTGGATCGGGAGGGGGAACGGCTCGGCCGGGTACAGGCCGCGACCGAACTCGCCGTCGACGAGCAGAGCCCACACGTCGCCGAAGGTGACTCCCTTCTCGACGAGTTCTTCGATGTCGACCCCGCGATAGCGCAGTGCGCCACCGTCCTTGTCGGGCTCGGCGATGTCGCTCGTGAAGGCGACCACGCCTTCGAGTCCTGCGACGAAATCCTCGGGAACTGACGTGCGCATTGCCATGACGGTTGGGCTCTCCTCATTCGAGCACGGCCCGGTCCGAGCCGCGCTGCCGGTGGAATGAGGTCACCGCCAGGTGTGATCGGCACCCCACTCGGGTCGTCCTGAAAACTGTAGTCCTCGTGGTCCGAGCGCCGCCTTCCGGATGCCGGAGTACCGTCGTCGTTCGTGCCGTCCGATACACCGTTGCCGCGCCCCGAGGGAGACGACCTCGCGCGTATGCGTGTCGACTACAGCCCGGCCGGGCCGACCGACGAGTCCCCCGCCGACCGCGATCTCACCCCGGACGATGTCGCCGGAGGCTGGCTTCCGCTGTTGCGTACGTGGTTTGCGAACGCGGTCGCCACCGCTGTGCCCGAACCCAATGCGATGGTGCTCGCGACCGTCGACGAGCAGGGCCACCCGGCGACCCGCACCGTGCTGTGCAAGAAGATCGACGCCGACGGCCTGACCTTCTTCACGAACTTCGAGTCCGACAAGGGCCGCCATCTGGCCGGGCATCCCTACGCTTCGGCAACCTTCCTGTGGCTGCCGGTCTACCGGCAGGTGACGGTCCGCGGACCGGTCGTCCGCGTGCCCGACGATCAGACGCTCGCGTACTGGCACACCCGTCCGCGCGGATCACGACTCGGCGCGTGGGCGTCGCAACAGTCACGGCCGGTGGGGGAGCGGGCCGATCTCGAGCACGCCCTCGTCGAGGCCGCCGAGCGGTACGACCTCGACGACGACATCCCGGTGCCGCCGTTCTGGGGCGGCTTCCGGATCGTGCCGGAGTCGGTCGAGTTCTGGCAGGGCCGACCCAATCGGTTGCACAACAGGATCCGGACCCGCTCGGTCGACGGTCGCTGGGTCACCGAGCGCCTGCAACCGTGAGGCGGTTGCTCGCCGACACCACACCCCTGCGCACCAAGGATTACGCCCGGCTGTGGTGGGCCGGGATCGTTACCGTCATCGGCGCCCAGATGGCCGTGGTCGCCGTGCCGCAGCAGATCTACGAGATCACCCGCAATTCGGCATATGTGGGCCTGACCGGTGTCTTCGGGCTGGTTCCCCTCGTGGTCTTCGGACTGTGGGGTGGAGCCCTCGCCGACGCCATGGATCGCCGGAAGCTGCTCCTGATCACCTCCGCCGGACTCGGTGCCACGTCCCTGCTGCTGTGGGTGCAGGCGGCGAGCGGACTGGACAACGTGTGGATCCTGCTGTGTCTGTTCTCGGTGCAGCAGGCGTTCTTCGCCGTCAACCAGCCGACCCGCGCGGCGATCATCCCGCGGTTGCTGCCGACGGGGCAGATCGCGGCGGCCACCTCGCTGAACATGACGGTGGTGCAGTTCGGTGCCATCGCCGGGCCGTTGTTCGCGGGTGCCCTCATCCCGGTCGTGGGTCTGCCCACTCTCTATCTGCTCGACGCGATCTTCCTGCTCGCAACCCTGTGGGCGGTGGTCCGGCTACCGGCGATCCCGCCGCTGGGCGAGGTGACCCGCGCCGGTCTGCGCGCGGTGTTCGACGGCTTCCGGTATCTGTCCGGACAGAAGATCCTGCTGGCGTCGTTCGTCGTCGACATCGTCGCGATGGTGTTCGGGATGCCGCGCGCGCTGTTCCCGCAGATCGCCCACGAATCGTTCGGTGATCCCGCGCAGGGTGGCTTCGCCCTCGGTCTGCTGTTCGCGGCGATGTCGGTGGGCGCGGTGATCGGCGGCGTCTTCTCCGGGTGGCTGCCGCGGGTGCAGCGCCAGGGACTGGCCGTGATCGTGTGCATCGTCCTGTGGGGCGTGGCGATGGTCGGCTTCGGCGCCGCGGTGTGGTGGGCCGAGCCCGACGGCAGCGGTCTGCTGCTGTGGCTCGCCCTGTTCTTCCTGGCGTTCGGCGGGGCGGTCGACATGGTGTCCGCGGCCTTCCGCTCGACGATGCTGCAGACCGTCGCCACCGACGAGATGCGCGGCCGCTTGCAGGGTGTGTTCATCGTCGTCGTCGCGGGAGGACCGCGCATCGGCGACGTGCTTCACGGCGCCGCTGCGGCCGCGGCAGGAACCGCGGTCGCCGCGGCCGGCGGCGGCGTGCTCGTGATCGTCGGCACGCTCGTGTGCGTCGTCGCCTTCCCGGCCTTCGTGCGCTACCGGGTCTCACGCACCCTCGGGTGACGACAGGTCCACATTCTCGCCGGAAACGACTTCGTCCGGAAGCGGCGCGTGCAACCCGGTGACGGCGATGCGCGGGGTTGCGTCATGCCGATTCGAAACACTCTGCCGCGCAGAATGTTCTGCACGATGCCGGGGCGCTGTTCTCCGCCGCCGCTGTTCTGCGCCTCGAAGCGGAAGGATCCCTCCGAAGGGACGGCGGACGACGCCGGGATGGTGTGGTCGCCCGACGGGCAGCCGGTGATGGCGGCGATCCTGTCGGACTCGACGACCGATGAACCGATGCGCCTCTCGAGGGTGCAGCCGTCGCGCAGGCCACCGCCGCACTCCTCGATGTGCTCCTCGCGGTGCCGTGAGTAGAGTGACCGCGTGGGCGCCGGATACGCGCAGATCCCCGCGTAACGACCTTGGTGAGACTTGGGTAGTATTGCCGCAGGTTATCGGCGTGTGCCGGCCTTGCGGCGCTGTCGCAGAGGGTGCGGGCGAGCGTTCGGAGCCCACATGGACGACATACCGATCGGGGACTTTCGGCGGACCCTGCCTCAGCGCATACCCCGCGCTACGGCTAGGTTCTACGTGAATGTCCGGAAGTTTCTCGTAGGTCTGAGCTTGAGAGGGATCCTTCGTGCCCGCTGAGAATGACACCAACCCCACCCTCAGCTACCCCGGTGGCGAACACACGATGTCGATCGCCAAGGCGACGGAAGGCAATGACGGTATCGAGCTGGGCAAGCTCCTTGCGGCGACCGGGTACACCACCCTGGATCCGGGTTTCGTCAACACCGCCTCCACCAAGTCGGCGATCACGTACATCGACGGTGAGGAGGGCATCCTGCGGTACCGCGGATACCCGATCGAGCAGCTCGCCGAGAAGTCCACGTTCATCGAGGTCAGCTACCTGCTGATCTACGGTGAGCTGCCGACCGCGGAGCAGCTCGAGGTCTTCACCGACAAGATCCGCCGCCACACCCTGCTGCACGAGGATCTCAAGCGGTTCTTCGATGGCTTCCCGCGCAACGCGCACCCGATGCCCGTCGTGTCGAGCGCTGTCAACGCCCTGTCGGCGTACTACCCCGACTCCCTCGACCCGGACGACTCCGAGCAGGTCGAGCTGTCGACGATCCGTCTGCTCGCCAAGCTGCCGACCATCGCGGCCTACGCGTACAAGAAGTCGGTCGGTCAGCCCTTCCTCTACCCCGACAACTCGTTGTCGCTGGTCGAGAACTTCCTGCGCATGACCTTCGGCTTCCCGGCCGAGCCCTACGAGATCGATCCCGAGATCGCGCAGGCGCTCGACATGCTGCTCATCCTGCACGCCGATCACGAGCAGAACTGCTCGACCTCGACGGTGCGTCTCGTCGGCTCGTCCGATGCCAACCTCTTCACGTCCATCTCGGGTGGCATCAACGCGCTGTGGGGCCCGCTGCACGGCGGCGCCAACCAGGCCGTGCTCGAGATGCTCGACGGCATCGCCAAGTCCGAGGGCGACGTCAAGGATTTCGTCCGCAAGGTCAAGAACAAGGAAGACGGCGTGAAGCTCATGGGCTTCGGGCACCGCGTCTACCGTAATTACGACCCGCGGGCCGCGATCGTCAAGAAGACCGCCGACCGCATCCTCAAGAAGCTCGGTGCGGGCGACGAACTGCTCGAGATCGCCATGAAGCTCGAAGAGGCCGCGCTCACGGACGACTACTTCATCGAGCGCAAGCTGTACCCGAACGTCGACTTCTACACGGGCCTGATCTACCGTGCGATGGGCTTCCCGGACCGCATGTTCACCGTGCTGTTCGCCCTCGGCCGCCTGCCCGGCTGGATCGCGCACTGGCGTGAGATGCACTCCGACCCGACCCTGAAGATCGGCCGTCCGCGTCAGATCTACACCGGCTACACCGAGCGGCCGTACACGTCCCTCGAGGAGCGCTGACCCTCGTAACGACCGGACATCTCGACCGAATCCCGACGAGGAGACACGCATGACAAAGCCCGAAATCGAGTTCCAGGAGGGCCCCGCTCCCACCCAGTTGGTCATCAAGGACCTGGTGGTCGGCGACGGTGCCGAGGCGGAACCCGGATCGAAGGTCGAAGTCCACTACGTCGGGGTCGAGTTCGATTCCGGTGAGGAGTTCGACTCGTCGTGGAGCCGCGGTGAGTCCATCACCTTCCCGCTGTCCGGCCTGATCGCCGGCTGGCAGGAAGGCATCCCGGGCATGAAGGTCGGCGGGCGTCGCCAGCTGACCATCCCGCCGGAACTCGCCTACGGTCCGGCCGGATCGGGACACCGCATGTCCGGCAAGACCCTCGTGTTCATCATCGACCTGCTCGCCGTGCAGGTGCCGCCGGAGGTTCCGACGATCGAGCCGGCGACCGGCCCTGCGCCCGCCGATCTCGTGATCGAGGACATCACGATCGGTGACGGCGACGAGGCCCAGCCGGGCGGCGTGGTCGATGTGCACTACCACGGTGTGGAGTACGAGACCAACGAGGTGTTCGACTCGTCGTTCGCTCGTGGCGACTCCGCCCGGTTCCCGCTGGGACGGCTGATCCCGGGTTGGCAGGAGGGCATTCCGGGCATGCGCGTCGGTGGACGTCGCAAGCTCACGGTGCCCCCGCAGCTCGCGTACGGACCGGCCGGTTCCGGGCATCCGCTCGGAGGCAAGACACTCGTCTTCGTGATCGATCTGCTCGGCGTCGGATAACCGCGCCCGCAACGACATTCGAGGCCCGCGACAACGGTGGTCACACCGATGTCGCGGGCCTCGTCGTCGTTCGGCGGCCGGCCCGGGTCAGTGTGGGGGTGCCCCGAGCATCGACAACGCCAGGTCGACGTAGTGGCGGGCCAGGTCGTCGACGTCCATTCGGCCCGGGCGGTACCACCGGGCGACATCGATTCCCAGCGACAGGACGGCCAGGGCTGCGGTGGGCACGTCGCCGACGCGGAACGCACCGCTGCCGACTCCGGAGGAGATGACCTCGCGGACCACGGCGTCGGTGCGCCGGCGGATCTCGGCGATCTCGCGGTAGTGCTCCTCCGAGAGCGCGTGCAGTTCGTACTGCGCGACGCGGCAGGTCGTGTGGTGCACCGCGTGGATCCGCACGAACCGGTCGACGATCGCGCGCATCCGTTCGACCGGATCGGTGGAGATCGCGGCAGCGCTCTCGACCTCCTCGAGAACGTGGAGGTGTCCGTTGCGACCGGCTTCGAAGAGTACCGCCTCCTTGGACGGGAAGTGCACGTACAGAGCGGCGGGGCTCAACCCCGCGCCGACGGAGATGTCCCTGGTGGTGGTCGCGTGGTAGCCACGTCGGGCGAAGGACTCCACGGCGGAGGCGACGAGCCGGCGCGCGACGTCGGATCCGCCGCCCGGAAGGGCGGCGGCGGGGGAATCGACGGTAACGGGCGCGTCGGAGGTCTGCTCGGGTGTGTCGGTCACGGGGTCCGTCCTGCGGGTCGCGGAAAAGGCGTCGTTGACATCATGCACCGGCATTGCTCTACTGAGTGAGCGCTTAGTTCGTTCCTGCTGCGGCCGGATACCCGCGTCGCCCGAAAGGATCCCCGATGCCCTCTCCTCTCCTGTCCCGCCGCGATCTGGACTTTCTTCTCTACGACTGGCTCGACGTCGAGTCCCTGACCACGCGGACACGCTTCGCCGACCACTCTCGGGAAACCTTCGACGCCGTACTCGCCCTGAGCGCCGACATCGCCACCAAGCACTTCGCGCCGCACAACAAGAAGGCCGACGCCCAGGAACCCCGCATCGGGGAGGACGGCCGCGTCGAGATCATCCCCGAGGTCAAGGACGCCCTGGAGCTGTTCTCCAAGGCGGGCCTCCTCGCGGGCGGATTCGACGAGGAACACGGCGGGATGCAACTTCCGGTGACGGTGCAGCGCGCGTCGATGGCGTGGTTCCAGGCGGCGAACGCCGGAACCTCCGCCTATCCCTTCCTCACGGCGGCGAACGCGAGCCTGCTCGTCGCGCACGGCAGCGACGAGCAGATCGCCACCTTCGTACCGCCCATGCTCGAGGGGCGCTTCTTCGGCACCATGTGCCTGTCCGAACCCCAGGCAGGTTCCTCGCTCGCCGACATCACCACCAAGGCCGTGCCCGCGGACGACGGCTCCTACCGCCTCACCGGCACCAAGATGTGGATCTCCGGCGGCGATCACGAACTCACCGAGAACATCGTCCACCTCGTCCTCGCCAAGATCCCCGGCGGACCGGACGGGGTGAAGGGCATCTCGCTGTTCATCGTCCCGAAGTTCCTCGTCGAGGCCGACGGCACCCTCGGCGAACGCAACGACGTCGCTCTCGTCGGCCTCAACCACAAGATGGGCAACCGCGGCACCACCAACACCCTGCTCAACTTCGGGGAGGGCGTCCACACGCCCGGCGGAAAGGCCGGTGCGGTCGGCTACCTGCTCGGCGAGCCGCACAAGGGCCTGTCGTACATGTTCCACATGATGAACGAGGCGCGGATCGGCGTCGGCTTCCTTGCCACCTCCCTCGGGTACGCCGGATACCTGCAGTCCCTCGACTACGCCCGCACCCGCACCCAGGGCCGTCCGCTCGGCGCGAAGGATCCGGCCTCACCGCAGGTTCCCCTCGTCGAACACGCCGATGTACGGCGGATGTTGTTGGCGCAGAAGTCGTACGTCGAAGGTGCGCTGGCGTTGGGCTTGTACTGCTCGAAGCTCGTCGACGACCAGCGCACCGCCGAGAGCGAAGCGGCGCGCGCACGCGCCGGTCTGCTGCTGGACCTGCTCACGCCCATCGCGAAGTCCTGGCCGTCGCAGTGGTGCCTCGAGGCCAACAGCCTCGCGATCCAGGTGCTCGGGGGCTACGGCTACACCCGCGAGTTCGACGTCGAACAGTTCTACCGCGACAACCGCCTCAACCCCATTCACGAAGGCACCCACGGTATCCAAGGTTTGGATCTGCTCGGCCGCAAGGTGATCATGCAGGGCGGTGCCGCTCTTGCGCTGCTCGGCGAAACGGTAGGACGGACCATCGCGCAGGCGACACGGGCAGGGGGTGACGCCGCCGCTTACGCGGAACAGCTGGGCGCGGCCGTGGGGCGCGTCGCGGAGACCACCGCGACACTGTGGTCCACCGGCGATCCCGCTGTGGCCCTGGCGAACTCGTCGGTCTATCTGGAAGCCGTCGGGCACGTCGTCGTGGCATGGCTGTGGCTCGAGCAGCTCCTCGCCGTAGGCGACCGCGAGGGTGACTTCTTCGACGGGAAGCGCGCTGCCGCACGCTATTTCTTCCGTTTCGAACTGCCGAGGACCGGCCCGCAGTTCGATCTGCTCGCGAGCCTCGACCGGACGACCCTGGACGTGTCACCGTCGGCTCTGTGACGGTCTCTCCCAGGTCACCGTGAGCGACCCGCCGACCGGTAGCGCATGCCACCGGTCGGCGTAGTCGTCGAAGGTGTCCACGATGCGGTCGACCACCGGTACGACGTCCTTCTCGGAGACATGGGCCGGCAGCCCGTCTGCCGGGCGGCGCCGCGCCTCCCAGACGGGGACGGCGATGCGCGCCAGTTCCTCCGACCTGATCATGTCGGCCTCCGCGCGCGGGGGCATCGCATGCTTCTTCGACCTGCGACGCCGACCGGCCCGGGTTCGTTCTGCGTCGTCGGCAGGCCAGAACAGGCCGTTGTCGCCGGCGGCCAACTGCCCGTAGACGCCGAGCTCGATGCCCGCCTCCCTCTCGACCAGCAGGTGCACGAGGTCGTGGGGGAGATAGGGGTGACCGCCCGGGCCGTTGCGCGGAGCGAGTTCCGGTCCGGTCTCGCGATGCACCGCGATCTCGTACCCGATGCCGGGACCTTTCGTGAAGACGACGCGCATGGCCGTCACGGTAGGTCCCGCAGGCAGGGGACCGCATCCGATTTTCAGGCGGATGCCCGCTCCACGAGCAACGACAGCGCGTGACGCACCGTCTGTGCGAGCACCTTCTCCGGGTCACCGTCGAAGTGCTGCTCCTCGCTGCGAGTTCCGTCCGGACCGGTCGTCGCGAAACAGACCGTGCCCGGCGGACGGCCGTCCTGCGGATCGGGTCCGCCGGCTCCGCTCACGGCGACGACGATCTCGGCTCCCAGGAGGCGGGAGGTGCTCTCCGCCATCGTGCGCGCCGCGGTCTCGCTGACCACCGGACCTTCGGGTACGTCCAGCAGGCCGTACTTGACCTCGCGCGAGTACGCGACGATGCCGCCGCGGAACCAGTCGGAGCTGCCCTTCGCGGCACCCAGGCGGGCTGCGAGCGTGCCGGCGGTGAGCGACTCCGCGCAGCCGAGCGTCAATTCCTTGTCGGAGGCGAGCTGGGCCAACTGCTCGATCAGCTCGTCGGAGGTGTCCGTCCCCTCCACCACATCGTCATCGGCCATGCGTGTCTCCTTCCAGAGCATCGGTCCGCACCCAGCGGGTGAGCAGGGTGCCGTCGTCGTCGCACACCAGGTGCGCACGTCGCAGGGGGGTCAGGGCAGCCGTCGGTGCGTGCGCGATGCGCCCGGCGTTACCGGCGGCCAGGACCGGCGCCCAGGTCAGACACAGCTCGTCGACAACGCCGTCCTCGATCATGCGGCCGAACAGGCTGGGCCCGCCCTCGCACAGCACGCGGAGCCATCCTGCCTCGCCGATCGCGGCGAGCAAGGAGGGTCCGTCGATCACCGCGTCGGCGATGACGCGTACCTCGCCACCGGCGGCCTCGACCGCGCGCCGGGCGCTCTCGGGGGCACGTGCGGTCGTGAACACCACGGGCGGGATCGTCGTATCGGTGAACAGACGCAGGTCGGGTGGCAGGTCGCACGAGGCGGTCACCACCGCGACCGGGGGTGTCGGAGCCAGTCCGGCCTCCTGCCGCCGCGCCCGCAGGGCCTCGCTCGTCCGGGCGCCACCGTAGTTCTCGGCGCGCACCGTGCCCGCACCCACGAGGATCACGTCGGCGAGCTCGCGCAACAGCCCGAAGACCTTCTTGTCGGAAGGGGAACCCAGGGTGCCCGACCGTCCTTCGACCGCCACGGCGCCGTCGAGCGAGGACACGAAGTTGATCCGCAGCCACGGCCGGGACAGGTCGTCGGGATAGGCGTAGAGGGCGCGCAGCGTCGTGTCGTCCACGTGCTGCGCCGCAGGGGTGCCGTCGAGTCGTCGCATGTCGCCGATCAGATCACTTGTGCTCTACGGATGCACGTCACGCGCCGTGCCCGGCTTCGAGATCGCCCACGGACGCGAAGGTCATGAGGCGGTCCAGGTCGCCGCGGAGCTCGCCGCGTTCGGGTTCGAGGAGGAAGCCTCCGTGGTCACCGGTCGTGAACGTCTCCAGGATCCGGCCGACGAACCAGGCCCGCGGGCCGTCGAGCACGGGCAGGCCGTACGGTCCCTCCCGCCACGAGCAGCGGTCGAACTTGTCGATGTCGTCACCGGTGTGCTCACCGAACAGCGCCGCCAGTTCGCGATCGGCCGGGGTCAGGACGTGTACCGCGAGATGCTTCGCCTTCGACGCCACCCGGTACGTCCGGTTCTTGTCCGACAGTGCCACGAGGAAGCGCGCCGGATCGATCGCGGACTGCGTCGCGAATCCGATCAGGCAGCCGCTGCGTTCCTCACCGTCGAATGCGGTGACGATGAACATCGGGTAGTCGAGCTGCGAGGCGATGTCGGCGAAACCGTCGGCGGATCCTTCGAGTGGGATGTCGGGCATGAGCCGAATCGTACGGCCGTCGCGCCGCTGGGGCGGCGCGTTCGGTCTCGGTGCGGTTGTGAGTTTGGTCCGTGTGCGACCGCGGGTATCCGCCGCAGTATGGATGCCGAGCACAGACGTGACGGGTCATCGGGTGCCACCCTCGCACCCGACGATCCGCGCAAACCCGACTCTCCGACCGATTTGTCCAAACCGTCGTGGAAGTATGTGCTGCGCAGGACGATTCGAGAGTTCAGTCGGGATCAGTGCACCGATCTCGCCGCCGCGCTGACCTACTACGCCGTCCTGTCGCTGTTCCCGGCCCTGCTCGTCGTGGTCTCGTTGCTCGGTGTGTTCGGCCAGGGGCAGACGACGGTGGATGCCGTGCTCGGCATGGTCGAGGATCTCGGTCCGTCCTCCGCCGTCGATACGCTCCGAGGGCCGATCGAACAGCTCGTCGCCGCACCGACAGCCGGATTCGCCCTGGTCGTCGGTATTCTCGGCGCACTGTGGTCGGCATCGGGATATGTCGGCGCCTTCGGCCGCGCCATGAACCGGATCTACGAGATCGAAGAGGGGCGGCCCGTCTGGAAACTGCGTCCGCTGATGCTGCTGATCACCGCAGTGGCCCTGGTGGCCGCGGGCGCCACCGCCCTGATGCTCGTGATCAGTGGTCCGGTGGCACGGACGATCGGCGACGTCATCGGCCTCGGCGACACCGCTGTGACGGTGTGGAACATCGTCAAGTGGCCCGTGATGCTCGCGCTGGTGGTCATGATCGTCGCGGTGCTGTACTACGCGACACCCAATGTGTCCCAGCCGAAATTCCGCTGGGTCAGCCTCGGATCACTCATCGCGATCCTGGTGTGGATCGTGGCCTCGGTGGGATTCGCCTTCTACGTCTCGAATTTCGGCAGCTACAACAAGACCTACGGATCCCTCGCCGGCGCAGTGATCTTCCTGCTGTGGTTGTGGATCACCAACCTGGCCCTGTTGTTCGGTGCCGAGTTCGACGCCGAGATGGAGCGAGGCCGCCAGCTACAGGCCGGTATGCCCGCCGAGAAGACACTGCAACTGCCCGAACGTGATTCACGCGCGAGCGAGAAGAACGCCGCCAAGCTCGAGGAACTCGTCGAGCACGGGCGGAAACTGCGTGAAGCCCACAGCGTGGACAACTCCTCCGAGGAGGCGACCGACTCCGTGGACCCTCCCCGACCCCCGACAGAAAGGAGTCCGCGATGACGACGCCCGGCGGCAATGCGCGTCCCGTGGCCGAACAACCGAAGAACCTGTCCACGGTCGAACTCACCGAGCGGCTCACCGAACAGGTGTCGACCCTGGTCCGGACCGAGGTCTCCCACGCGCTCAAGGAGGTCAAGTCCAAGGGCACCCGTATCGGTGTGGGCGTGGGTATCTCGGGTGCGGGAGCGATCCTGCTGTTCCTGGGACTGGCGACGCTGATCGCGACAGCCGTGCTCGGCCTCGCCACGGCCGTCGAGCCGTGGCTCGCCGCCCTCATCGTCGCGCTAGTGGTGCTCGTCGTCGGAGGCATCCTCGCGGCGGTCGGTGCCTCGAAGGCGAAGAACGCCGCACCCCCCGTACCGGAACGCACGGTTGCCAGTGTCCGCGCCGACATCGACGCCGCGAAGGGAGCAACGAAGTGACCGCATCGGACAACGATGGGCGTCCGGAGGACGTGGCCGACATCGAACGTCAACGGGCCGAACTCGCCGCGACCGTCGGCGAACTCACCGACAGACTCGACGTGCCCACCCGGGTCAAGCAGTCCGCGGCCGAACGGGCCCAGGAAGTCCGCAACCGGCCCGATCTGATCGCGGTGGCCGGCGGGGTCATCGCGGCCGTGCTCGTGCTGATGGTCGTGAGGCGCCGACGACGGAAGTGACGTAGGCGTACTCCAGCGGACGGATACTCGTGTTCTGCACCGAGTATCCGTCCGCTGCCGTGTACACCCTCCGTGGCGTGCCGTCAGCCGCCGAGTTGCTGCTTCAGCGCGTCGAGCACCGCCGGATCCTCGATCGTCGACGGCACGGTGTACTCCTCGTGGTCGGCGATCTGCCGCATCGTCTTGCGCAGGATCTTGCCGGAGCGTGTCTTCGGGAGAGCCTGGACCACCGTCACATCGCGGAAGGTCGCGACCGCGCCGATCTGGTCGCGGACCATCGCGACGAGCTCTCGGCGCAGGGTCTCGGGATCGATCTCCACGCCCGCCTTGAGCACTACATAACCCGACGGGCGCTGACCCTTGAGTTCGTCGCGGATGCCCACCACCGCGCATTCGGCGACGGCAGGATGTCCGGCCACCACGGCCTCCATGCTGCCGGTCGAGAGCCGGTGCCCGGCAACGTTGATCACGTCGTCGGAGCGGCCGAGGACGAAGACGTAGCCGTCCTCGTCGATGTACCCGGAATCGCCGGTGAGGTAGTAACCGGGGAATGTGTCGAGGTACGAGCGGCGGTAACGATCCTCGTCCTGCCACAGGCCGGCCAGGGTGCCCGGCGGCAACGGCAGCCGGACGACGATGTTGCCCTCGGTGTTCGGATCGACGAGCCCGCCCTCGCCGTCGACGATCTCGACCCGGTATCCCGGAACGGGGACGGTCGGGGAGCCGGCCTTGAGCGGCATCGCCTCGAGGCCGCGCAGATTGGCGGCGATCGCCCAGCCCGTCTCGGTCTGCCACCAGTGGTCGACCACCGGACGGTCGAGCACCTTCGTCGCCCAGTGGTAGGTGTCGGGGTCGAGGCGTTCACCGGCGGCGAAGAGCGTCCGCAACGAGTCGATGGGGTACTTCTTCAGCTCCTCGGCGTTCGGATCCGCCTTGCGCACCGCCCGAATCGCGGTGGGGGCGGTGAACAACGCCTTGACGCCGTTCTCGGCGATGATCCGCCAGAACGCGCCCGCATCGGGTGTGCCGACGGGCTTGCCCTCGTACATCACCGTCGTCGCGCCCACCAGCAGCGGACCGTAGACGATGTAGGAGTGGCCGACCACCCAGCCCACATCGGAAGCGGTCCACCACACGTCGCCCGGGTCGATGTCGTAGATGTTGTGCATCGACCAGGTCAGAGCTACGGCGTGCCCGCCGTTGTCGCGCACCACGCCCTTGGGCTTCCCGGTGGTGCCGGAGGTGTAGAGGATGTAGAGCGGGTCGGTCGCCGCGACAGTCACGGGCTCGGCGGGAGCGGCGTCGGCGCAGAGCTCGTCCCAGTCGAACCACGCCGCGGAGGAGGTCTGGTAGTCGGCCGCCGAACCGGGGATCTGCTCACGATCCTTGACGATCACGGTGTGCGGCGGCGTGGGGGACAGACCGATCGCCTGCTCGACGATCGGCAGGTACTCGATGGTGCGGCCCGGTTCGAGACCACCGGAGGCCGTGACCAGCACGACCGGCTTCGCGTCGTCGATGCGGGTCGCGAGTTCCTTCGCGGCGAACCCACCGAAGACCACCGAGTGCACCGCCCCGATACGGGCGCAGGCGAGCATCGCGATCGCGGCCTCGGGGATCATCGGCATGTAGACGATCACGCGGTCGCCGGCCACGACACCCTGGTCGCGCAGCACCCCGGCGAACGTCGCGACTCGGTCGAGCAACTCTGCGTAGGTGTAGGTGCGCTTCGCGGGTACCATCGCCGAATCCCAGATCAGCGCCGGGCGATCGCCGTGCCCCGCGCGCACGTGCCGGTCGAGCGCGTTGACGCTGGTGTTCAGGGTGCCGTCCGGGAACCACCTGTACGACGGTGCCGCCGAGTCGTCGAGAGCTCGCGTCGGCGCGCTCTCCCACTCGACCGCCTGGGCGGCCTCGAGCCAGAATCCCTCGGGATCCTCGGTGCTCCGGCGGAACGCCTCCTCGTACGAGCCCATCGCTTGTGTCCTTCCTCGACGGTAGTTGTGGACCGAACCACTCTATGGGACCTGCGGTGGGGCGACCTCGTGTCTGCGTCGGACGGACACGATCGCGCGACGAGCGGGCGAAGTGCCTACCCTGACTCGCATGACCTCGATAGCGGAAGACCTTCTGCTCCTGCTGCTCGACGACGAATCGGGGAAGCCGCTCGTCGACGGAGTGAAGTTGCCCCGTGTTCTCGCGGGTGCGGTGCTCGTCGAACTCGCCCTCGACGACGTGGTGGCGGTCGACACCGAGGGGAAGCAGGTGAGAAAGGGTCGGATCGTGATACGCACCGAGGCGCGACCCGCCGACCCGATCCTCGCCGAGGCGGTCGAACGGCTCCGCTCGGGCAGGCCGGTGAAGCCGACGGTGGCCATCGAGAAACTGCAGAAGGGCCTCCAGGAGAAGCTTCTCGCACGGGTCGTCGAGCAGGGCTCGGTCTCGGAGGAGCGCGGGAAGATACTCGGTGTCTTTCCGACGAAGAAGTGGCCCGCGAGCGATTCCGGCCACGAGGAGCGCGTCCGTGGCCCGATCCGCGCGGCGTTGATCGACGGCCTGACCCCGGACCCACGCACCGCGGCCCTGATCGCGCTGCTGTCGGCGGCGGATGCGGCGCCGAAGGTGTTCCCGGAGGCCGACAAGCGGGCGGTGAAGAAGCGGGCGAAGGAGATCGCGCAGGGCGAGTGGGCGGCCGAGGCGGTGCGCGACGCCGTCGCATCGGTCAACGCGGCGATGATGACGGCCATCGCTGCGGGTGGAGCGGTGGCGGGTTCGAGCTGATCCGGATCGCGCCGGGTCAGGAGGGCACGCCGAGCTTCCGATACCGCTCGATCCGTCGCCGGTACCGTTCCTCCGCGGGTTCGTCGGTGAGGACGGCGAGTTCGCGCGCGACCGCCGCGCCGACCCGCTTGACGAACGAGACGGGTTCCTCGGTGGCGTCGGGGTGCTCGGGGACGACCGCGTCGACCACACCGTTGCGCAGCAGGTCGCGGGAGCGGATCCCTTGATCCTGCGCCATCCCCGGGGCGTGGGTGGTGTCGCGGTGCACGATGGCGCTGGCGCCTTCGGGTGGGAGCGGTGCGAGCCAGCCGTGCTGCGCGCACAACACCCGGTCGGCGGGCAGCAGGGCGAGCGCACCTCCTCCGGTGCCCTGGCCGAGCAGCACCGACACCGTCGGGGTGGGCAGAGTGACGAGATCGGCGAGGCAGCGGGCGATCTCGGGTGCCAGCCCGCGCTCCTCGGCCTCCTTCGACAGCGAGGCGCCCAGGGTGTCGATGACGAGCACCAGCGGCAGGCGCAGTTCGTCCGCCAGCCGCATCGCGCGCCGGGCTTCGCGCAGCGCACCCGGCCCCATCGTGCGTTCGGGCGACTGTCCCGCGCGGTCCTGGCCGAACATCACGCACGAGACGCCGCGGAACCGGGCGAGCGAGAGCAGCACGGTGCGGTCGGACTCGCCCTGCCCCGTTCCGGACAGGGGTACCTGTGCGGAGGCGGCGTGCCGCAGCAATTGCCGGATGCCGGGTCGTTCGGGACGTCGGCTGAGCATCACCGACTGCCAGGCCGGGATGTCGGGGACGTCGTCGACGGCGGTGATCGCCGGACTCGCTGCCACCTCGGGCCGGTTCGGCTCGACCAGCACGCGCAGCAGCCGGTGCACCACCTGCCGCACACCGCCGAGGGGCACGACCCCGTCGATCACGCCCTTGCGGTACAGGTTCTCCGCCGTCTGCACGTCTTCCGGGAAGTCCTCCTGATAGAGCGCCTTGTAGACGCGCGGGCCGAGGAAACCGACGAGCGCGCCGGGTTCGGCGGCGGTGACGTGCCCGAGCGACCCCCACGACGCGAACACGCCACCGGTCGTCGGATTGCGCAGGTACACGAGATAGCCGAGATGGGCGGCCTTGTGGGCAGCGACGGCGGCGGCGATCTTCACCATCTGCACGAAGGCGAGGGTGCCTTCCTGCATGCGGGTGCCGCCCGAGGTGGGGGACGCGAGCAGGGGCAGTCCCTCGGCCGTCGCGCGTTCGACGGCGGCAACGATACGTTCGGCGGCGGCGACACCGATAGAGCCTGCGAGGAAGGAGAATTCGCACACGATCAGCGCGACGCGCCGGCCGTGGACGGTGCCCGAACCGGTGAGCACGGATTCGTCGACACCCGACTTCTCGGCGGCCCTGCCCAGATCGGCGAGGTACTTCTCACCGGCCCCGACGTCGATGGGCGGAACGTCCCAGGAGGCGAAACTGCCCGGGTCGAGCACCTTGTCGATGAACTCCTGCGCCGAGATCCTGCCACCGGCCACGTTGCCTCCACCTGTCCTCGTCGGTCGAAGGTCAACCTATACCGACGCGAACGAGGGGGAGAATATGTGCGGCGTCTTGCGAGAAACCGCACATATTCTCCCCCTCGAAGCGGGATCGGCTATCGGCCGAGCGCTTCCTTCCACGTGACCGTCCGGCCGATGCGCAGGATCGACCGCTGGTAGATGCGCGCGGCGATCACGCTGAGCACTCCGATGGCGATCACCATGAGCACGATGGTGCCGACGATCTGCACCGGCGTGGCAACACCCGCGGCGATGCGCAGGGGCATGAGGATCGCCGAGAACGGCGGGATCCAGCTCAGCGTGGTGCTCCATCCGGCCTCGGGGTCGTCGACCGACGAGAAGGCCGCGAAGAACATCGCAAGGATGAGGAACACCAGCGGGCCCGAGGTGGAGTTGACGTCCTCCTGCCGAGACACCATCGATCCCGCCGCCGCGTAGAGCACGGCGAAGAACGCGAAACCGAGGACGAACCAGCCGAGCGTGCCGGCGAGAACCCCGAGGGCGGTGCCGGTGATCGTGAGGGTGCCGGTGGCGAGTGCGGTGCCGACACCGACCGCGCCGTAGGCGGTGAGCTGCAGGAGCCCCACCGCGCCGATGCCGAGGATCTTGCCCCACAGCAACTGCAGCGGCCGCAGGGTCGACAGCAGCAGTTCGACGACCCGCGACGACTTCTCCTCGACGACACCCATCGCGACGTACATGCCGAACATCAGGATCTGCATGTACAGCAGGACCACGGCGATGATCGAGAGGATGATGCGTTGTCCCTGTTCGGGATCCGGCGGGTCGAGGGCGTCGACGGTCACGGTCGCCGCGGCCACGTCGGCCGCGACCGCAGCGGGATCGACACCGCGATCGGTCAGTGCGGCGACCTGGGCCTGCTGCACGACCGCGGCCTCGACGACAGCCCGGACGTCGGTGTCGAGTTCCGATTCGGTGATCGCCGTGACGGACGCACCGTCGCCGGGCACGAGGGCGACGTCGAGATCGCCGGAGGACACCCGGTCGCGCGCGGTGGCGGCATCCGGAACCTCGGAGACCTCGAGCGGGGTGCCGACGGTCTCACCGAGCGACTCGATCGTCGTCTGCAGAGCGGGTGCACCCACGACTCCGACGGTGGGTCGATCCTCGCCGCCGCCGGACAGGATCGAGGTGGCGACGATGCCGACGACGATCGCGACGAGGATGATCGCGTTGCTGATCAGGAAGCTCTTCTTCCGGACCTGCGTGACGAACTCGCGCGACGCGACGAGACCGACCGCTCGGGCGTTGCTCAACGGGGCGCTCATGCGGACACCACCTCTCGGAACAGCTCGGTCAGGGACGGGCGCCGGAGCGAGAACTCGTGGACGGGGCCGGTGGCCAGGGCGGCCTTGAGGATCAGCTGGTCGTCGGCACCGGGGGTGACGGTGAGCACGGTGCGCTCGTCCTCGTACTCGGCGTGGGTGACTCCCGGCAGACCGTCCGCCCAGCCGCGGGGTGCCTGCGGCGCGTGGACGACGAGAAGCGCGTCGCCGCCGGCGCGCAGGTCGTCGACGGTGCCGACGGCGCGCATCCTGCCCGCGCCGATGATGCCCACCCGGTCGCACAGGCGCTGGACCAGGTCGAGCTGGTGACTCGAGAACACCACCGGCACACCCTCTTTCGCCTTCTCCACGAGGACGTCGCTCATGACGTCCACGGCTACCGGGTCGAGTCCGGAGAACGGCTCGTCGAGCACGAGCACCTTCGGGTCGTGCACGAGGGCGGCGGCGAGCTGCACGCGCTGCTGGTTGCCGAGCGACAGGGCATCGACGGTGTCGCCGAGGCGTTCGGCGATGCCGAGCCGCTCGGTCCACCGCTGCACCGCCTCCGTCGCCTCCGTTTTCGAGAGTCCGTGCAGCCGAGCGAGATAGGCCAGTTGCTTGCCGACCTTCATCTTCGGGTACAGGCCGCGTTCCTCGGGCATGTACCCGATGTTGCGGCGCATCTCGAGGTCGACGGGCCGCCCGTCGATGCGGACCTCGCCGGCGTCGGCGGCCAGGACGCCGAGCGCGATCCGCATGGTGGTGGTCTTGCCCGCTCCGTTGCTGCCGACGAAGCCGAACAACTCACCGGGGCGGACTTCGAAGCTCACGCCGTCGAGGGCGATCTTGTCGCCGTAGCGTTTCGAGAGAGTGTCGATCGTCAGTGTCACAGCACGTCCTCCGGGTCGTCGTCGGGGCGGGTCCAGGCGAGCAGAACAGCGGGCAGGCAGCCGCTGAACAGTATCGAGGCGAGAGCGAATCCGCCTGCCGAGTAGGCGAGCGCCCGATGGTCGATCGACGCGATCGAGGCGCTCCACAGCAGCGCGAAGATCGGCAGCATCAGCAGCCCCTGTGCCACGGACAGACCGATCGAACGGGCGCTGTTGCGCTCGGCGATCTCACGTTCGTCGAGCGCGTGACGCGGAGCGTCGGATTGACGTCCCGACACGATCTGCAGGCACGTCCACGTGGGCAGGAAGATCAGCGCGACCGGCAACCAGACGATCGCTGCCCACATCGTGAAGTACGACGCGATGGCGGTGACGAACATCAGCGCGATCAATGCCACGACCGCGCCGGCGAGGATGCGCCGGCGGCGTCGGGTGCGCCAGTTCGGCATCCATCCCGCAGTGATCTCCTCGTTCTTCAGGAACCGGCGGGTGCGGTAGTCCTCGTAGCGGTCGAGCAGCGATTCGGTGGTCATCAGGCCTCCTTCCGAGGCTTGTACAGCTCCGTCGACAACGGCGTGAACTCGGTGCGGGAGAAGACGGCTTCGACCGGCAGCCCGAACACGTCGCAGATGCGGAAGGCGAGATCGAGACTCGGATAGTGGTCGCCACGTTCGAGTGCGCCGACGGTCTGCGGGTTCACGTCGATGAGCGCGGCCAGTTGTGCGCGGCTCATGCCACGCTCCGCGCGCAGGACGCGGATGCGGTTGTAGATGGGAAGCGTTTCCCCACGGCGTACCGGACTCATGGAACAAAGTGTTGGGAAAACACAACAGTTTGTCAACTGCTGAAGACGACTGCCTGCTCAGCGGGTTGTTCAGTCGTCGTCGACTCCGCGAAGCCGATCGAGCTCACGGCGCTCCTTCTTCGTCGGGCGACCCGCTCCGCGGTCCCGGCGGGGAAGCGCGGCGAGGATCTCCTTCGGCGGAGGCGGGGGACTGTGGTCGATGTAGGCGGTGGCGGCGATCGGTGCGCCCACCCGCTTGTTCACGAGCTGGGTGACCTCGACGATCTTCTCCGTGCCGTGGGCACGCACACGGACCTCGGCGCCGAGCGTCACCGGTGTCGACGGTTTGGCCGTCACACCATCGACGCGGACGTGCCCGGCGCGGCACGCACTCGCCGCGGCGGATCGGGTCTTGAACAACCGGACCGACCACGTCCAACTGTCCACCCGCACGCTTCCACCCATCTACAGCAACTCCTCACTCAGCGTCCCGCCGTCGAGCATCCATCGACGCGTGGTCCGCGTGGTCTCCAGCATGCGGCGATCGTGCGTGATCAGCAGCAGGGTGCCCTCGAAACTGTCGACGGCCTGCTCGAGTTGCTCGATCGCCGGCAGATCGAGGTGGTTGGTCGGTTCGTCCAGCACCAGCAGATTGACGCCGCGGGCCTGCAGCAGCGCGAGCCCGGCGCGGGTGCGTTCGCCCGGTGACAGCGACGACGCCGTGCGCAGGACGTGGTGCCCCTTGAGGGCGAACTTCGCCAGCAGGGTCCGGACCTCGGCGTCCGGCCACTCGGGCACGTTGCGCCCGAACGCCTCGACCAGCGGTTCGTCGCCCTCGAACAGGCTGCGGGCCTGATCGATCTCACCCACCAGCACACCCGACCCGAGCGACGCGCGCCCGGAATCCGGTGCGATCGTGCCGAGCAGCAACCGCAGCAACGTGGATTTCCCCGCGCCGTTCGGGCCGGTGACGACGATGCGGTCGCCCCACTCGACCTGCGTGGTGATCGGGCCGAGGACGAAGTCTCCCCGCCGGACGACGGCGTCGTCGAGGGTCGCGACCACCGTGCCGCTGCGTGGGGCGGCGGCGATGGACATGCGCAGTTCCCATTCCTTGCGCGGTTCCTCGACGACGTCGAGTCGCTCGATGCGCCGCTGTGTCTGCCGGGCCTTCGCCGCCTGCTTCTCGGTGGCCTCCGCGCGGTGCTTGCGCCCGATCTTGTCGTTGTCCTTGGACTTGCGACGCGCGTTGCGCACACCGTGCTCGAGCCAGTTCCGCTGCATCCGAGCGCGTTCCTCGAGCTGGGTCTTCGTGTCGGCGTATTCCTCGAACTGCTCACGGGCGTGCCGGCGCGCCACCTCACGCTCGACGAGATACGCCTCGTACCCGCCCTCGTACACCGAGATCTGCTGCTGCACGGGATCGAGTTCGACGATGCCCGTCACCGTGCGCGCGAGGAATTCGCGGTCGTGGCTGACGACCACCAACGCCGTGCGTGTCTCGTCCACGAACCGTTCGAGCCGTTCGAGCCCGGCCAGATCGAGGTCGTTCGTCGGCTCGTCGAGCAGCAGGACGTCGTAGCGCGACAGCAGCAGTGCCGCCAGCCCGGCGCGGGCGGCCTGGCCACCGGAGAGCGCCGTCATCGGAGCGTCGAGGCCCGCTTCCAGGCCGAGGTCGTCGATCACCTTTTCGGCACGCTCGGCGAGGTCGGCCCCGCCGAGCGCCAGCCACCGTTCGAGCGCCGGGGTGTACTCGTCCTCGTCGGAGTCGCCGAGTCGCTCGGCAGCGGCGTTCATGACGTGTTCTGCCGCCGCGACACCCGTGCGACGTGCGAGGAAACCGAGGATCGTCTCGCCCGGCACCCGTTCGGGTTCCTGGGCGAGATAGCCGATGGTGGCGTCGGGCGGGCTCAGTATCACGGAGCCCGTCACGTCGGCGTCCCCCATCCCCGCGAGGGTTGTGAGCAGCGTCGATTTTCCGGCGCCGTTCGCCCCCACCAGGCCGATCACATCGCCGGGTGCGACGGTGAGATCGAGTCCGTCGAACAGGACACGTTCCCCGCGGGAGGCCGACAGGCCGTTGATACGAAGTGTTGCGCTCACGCACCGAGTATCCCGGGTGCGACGAGTCCGAGGTCCGGCGCGGGTCGGTACCGGCCACGAGCGGTCCCTCAGCCGCCGCACTCCGCGGGCACGATCCCACCGTCGCCCACCGGGACGGCGTCGAGTGGATTGTCGATCTCGTCGCGCCGCGTCCGGGCCGCGACGATCACGATCACCGCGGCGACGGCCGGCACCGACCCGGCGATCGCGAAGGTCGGCGCGAGCCCGACCGTGAGGGCCAGCGGCCCGGCCACGGCCATGGACAGCGGCATGAACACGATCGAGACGAAGAAGTCGAGACTCGAGACCCGACCGAGCAGGTGCGCGGGCACCCGCCGTTGCAGCAGCGTTCCCCACACGACGGATCCGGCGTTGAACAGCGCGCCGACGACGAACACCGCGGCGATCATGATCGGTACCGACCCGGAGACCCCGATGACGGCGAGGGGGACGCAGCCCAGGCCCCACATCAGGAGCGGGACGGTGAGATAGCGTCTCGGCAACCGGAGCGACGCCACGATCGTCGACCCGACGGCGCCACCGACGCCGAAACCCGCCATCACCATCGCGTGCTGGGATGGCCCACCCCCGGTCGACTCGCGGATCGCGAACGGGATGAGCACCTCGATCGGTCCCAGCACACAGAGGACCGCGACGGATCCGAAGAGGAGCGTTCCGAGCAACCAGGGAGTGCGCACGGTGAACCGCACGCCTTCCGCGAGATCGTCCACGACGGAACGGAAACCGCTGACTCCGCCCGTCCGTGCACCGGCCCGGCGGACCGCGGTCGGACGCATCGCGAGAATGCACAGTGCCCCGGCCACCTCGAGGAGCGCGACCATGCACAACGCGACTGCGGGGGACGAGGCGGCCACGACAGCACTCGCCGCCGCCGGGCCGGCCGCCTGCATGAGCGTCGGCCGGAGCACTCCCTCGACGCCGTTGGCGGCGAGCAGGTCCTGCGGAGGGACGATGGAGGGCAGCAACGCCGAATAGGCCGGGAACTGGACGCCGTTCGCCAGCCCCAGCGCGAACCCCACGACGGTGAGATGCCCGAAGGTGAGCGATCCTCCGACGGCGAGTGCCGCCGTCACCGCCACCAGCACCGCACGTGCGATGTACGTCGTGAGAAGCAGGGTGCGCTGGGGAATCCGGTCGGCGAGGACACCGCCGGCAAGCGCGACGAGGAGCATGCCGACCGCTGGTCCGACTGCGACGGAGGACAGTTCGGCCGGACCGCCACCCATGTCGACGACCTGCCACACCACCGCGATGAGCCAGGTATCCACGGACAGCAGTCCCGCCGCGAGCGCCAGGACCAGCAGGCGGTACTGCGGGTGGGCGAACGGCCGCACGGGCCCGCGCGCCATGCGTGGACGCCTGTGCGTCGGTGGTGCGGTGTGGTTGCTCATCGTCTTTCCCCGGTCGTCGAGCGGTCCGATGAGATCTTGCGACCTCGAGGCGACTCCAGGTCGAGTGTCTTCGCCGGCCGGCCCGGGAATCAACCGGTTTTCGTGAACGACGACGTCAGCGTGCCGGTCCGGATTCGAGAACGATCTCGGTGGAACGCTTTTCGCCACCCTCGGTGGTCCACTCGATCGACACGACATCGCCGGGACGCCGCCGCAGCAGTCGTTGCTCGAGTTCGGCGGTCGACGAGACCGGCTCACCGTCGAAGGACACCACGACGTCGCCGGCATCGAGTCCGGCACGGTAGGCGGGACTGCCGTAGGACACCCACAGCACCTCGACACCGAGATCCTGCCCGTCCTTGCGAGCGGTGGTGACGCTCGCGCCCAGCCGCGGCGTGGGACCCACGTGCACCGATCCTTCGCTCACGCCTGCGCGCACCTGCTCGACGACCGTGATCGCCTCGGCGATGGGCACGGCATACGCCTCGGGGCTCGTCCCGGGCGAGGTGTCGGTGTTCCGTTGCACGGCACCCGCGGTGTTGATGCCCACGACCGTTCCGTAGTCGTCGACGAGGGGACCACCGGAATCGCCCGGCCGGATCGGGGCGTCGGTGCGGATCATCCCCGTGAGACGGTGTCGCGACCCGTTCGTGGCATCGCGCACCACGACGTTGCGGTCGAACTCGACGATGGTGCCGGGGGTGGCCACGACGACTCCGCCACCCTCCGAGTTGCCGAACGCTGTGACGCGGGAACCCACCGGCGGCAGGACGTCGGCGATCGTCGCGGCCGGGAGATCGCTCGCGGTGCCGAGCTGCAGGACGGCGAGATCGCGTTCGCGGTCGTAACCGAGAACCTCCGCGTCGTAGATCGATCCGTCGGCACCGCTCACCGCGCTGATGTCGGTGGCTCCGCTCACCACATGATGATTCGTGACGACCGTGCCGTCGGGGGTGAGCACGATCCCGGTGCCCGTCATCCCGGTCCAGCCCGCGCTCGCATCGATGGTCACGACGACCGGCACGGTACGCGCGACGAGCTCGTCGGCCGTCAGCGGTGTCGGTGGAGGTGCGGCCGGCGCCGGCGGTGGGGGAGGAAGGGCGATGTCGACCAGGGCCGGCGACGAGGCGACGAGGCTGGCGGTGGTCGCGAGGGCGACCAGCAGTACCGATCCGCCCCGCCCACTCACTGCTGCGGTACCTCGCCGGTGAGATGGTCGAGCAGTTCGCGCGCGGCGGCGCGGCCGGCCCGGTTCGCACCGATCGTGGACGCGGACGGACCGTACCCGACGAGGTGGATGCGCGGATCCTTCGCGACCCGGGTCGCGAGGCGGCCGGCCATGGTGATGCCGCCACCGGAGTTGCGCAACGACAGGGGAGCCAGGTGGTCGAGGGAACTGCGGAAACCGGTGCACCACAGGATGACGTCGACGTCGAGGGTTCGGCCGTCGCTCCACCGGACACCGGTCTCGGTGATTTCGGAGAACATCGGCGACCGCTCCAGTGCACCGCGTTCGCGTGCGGCGCGCAGCGCCGGGGTGAGGGGGAGCCCGGTGACGGAGACGACCGATCCGGGTGGCAGTCCGCGCCGCACCCGGTCCTCGACGAGCGCGACGGCGGCGTGACCCCGTGCGGACGTGAAAGGTTCGTCCCTCCAAGCGGGTTCGCGACGTGTCACCCAGGTGGTCTCGGTGACGCGGGAGATCTCGTCGAGGAGTTGCACCGCCGAGATGCCGCCGCCGACGACGAGCACGTGCTGTCCGGTGAACTCGTCGGCCGTCCGGTAGTCCTTGGTGTGCAGTTGCCGCCCGGTGAACTGCGCGGCCCCCGGATACCACGGGACGAAGGGCCGCTCCCACGTGCCGGTCGCGTTGACGATGCCGCGGGCGGCGTAGACGGTCGACTCGGTCTCCACGCGCAGCCGGTCGCCGCGGTCGCATACGACCCGGACCGTGGTCGGGCGATGGACGGGAAGGTCGAACTCCTTCTCGTAGGCGGCGTAGTACTGCGGTACCGCCGAGGCCGCCGGGACTTCTCCCGCGGAGGTGTCGACGACGTCCGCGAACGCGAGGCCCGGCAGGTCGTGGACACCGTTGACGGTGCTCAGGGTGAGCGACGGCCAGCGGTCCTGCCATGCCCCGCCGGGGCCGAACGAGCGGTCGAGGACGACGAATCCGGTCTCGGGTGCGACTCCGAATCGCGTGAGGAAGTAGGCGGTCGACAGGCCGGCCTGTCCGGCGCCGATGACGACGATGTCCACCGGTGTCGCGTCGGCGGTGCGCGTGTCGGCAGCATCGAGTGCCTCGTCGGCGATCATCACGAGCCTCCCTCTCGGATCGTTGTCCTTCATCATGCCGCTCTCGCGGACCGTGCGCGGAGCGAACGCTGTCGCCCACCGAATAAATGTGATATCACTTTTATATCGCTTTGACTCTGGGAGGTAGGAACATGAATGTCGTGCAATCACCCGTCACCACCGAGCGGCCGGGCACCTCGTCCAACGGTTGGCCCGTACTGATCGCCGCTCTGGTCGCGGTCGCCGTCGGCGCCGGGCTGATCGGCTGGGGAGCGGTCGAGGTGACGGTTCCCCTGATCGTCGTCGGCGCTGTGATCGCGGTGCTCGCCCTCGTGTCGCTCGCCGGACTCGTCCTCGTCGAACCGAACGAGGCGCGCGTCCTCCAGCTCCTCGGCAGTTCGTACACCGGCACCCTGCGTGAACCAGGTCTGCGCTGGATGAACCCGCTCAACACTCGGCGCAAGATCTCCACACGCATCCGCAACCACGAGACCGGCAAGGCCAAGGTCAACGACGCCGACGGCAACCCCATCGAGATCTCGGCGGTGATCGTGTGGCAGGTCGAGGACACCGCGCGGGCTGTCTTCGACGTCGACGACTTCGAGGAATTCGTCGCGGTCCAGACCGAGGCCGCGGTCCGCCACATCGCCGGCTCCTACCCGTACGACGGTGCGCCGGAAGTGATGTCGCTGCGCCAGAACGCCGACGAGATCACCACCAAGCTCTCGGCCGAGGTCCACGACCGCGTGCAGTCCGCCGGTATCCGCGTCATCGAGACCCGCATCAACCAGCTCGCCTACGCGCCCGAGATCGCCCAGGCGATGCTGCGACGCCAGCAGGCCGGTGCCGTCATCGCCGCCCGCGAGCAGATCGTCAAGGGTGCCGTGTCGATGGTCGGAACCGCACTGGCCCGCCTCGAGGCCGAACACACCGTCGAACTCGACGAGGAACGCAAAGCTGCGATGGTCTCGAACCTCCTCGTCGTATTGTGCGGCGACCAGAGTGCTCAGCCCGTCCTCAACACGGGATCGCTGTACCAGTAGGGATCATGCGGCATGCCCGAACGTAAGAAGGTGTTGCTGCGCCTCGACCCGGCAGTCCACGACGCGCTCGCGCGGTGGGCTGCCGACGAGTTGCGCAGCACCAACGCTCAGATCGAATTCCTGCTCCGGCGCGCCCTCGCCGATGCCGACCGGCTGCCACGCGAGGTGGGCCGCATGCGCGGGCCCGGCCGTCCACGTGCCGACGACGAGGAGTGAGCAGACATGGCCGGCACGGCGCGAGGGAGAACTGCCACCGACGAGACGGGGCGCTACGCGGTGCTCCACCCGGCGATCACCGAGGCTGCCCACCGCGCGGAAGCGACCGCGATCGGTCTGATCGATGTGGGGCGCCCCGCAGCCCTGAACCTGTGTGTCGACCGCGTGGGCATCACCTACAGCGACGGCCTGTTCCTGGGCGACCCGGATTCTTCTGTGCAGGAGAACTGTTCGATCGTCCACGGCGGGTCGGTCCCGGGCCGGGCGATGCCTCCTGTGGTCGCGCGCGTCGCGGTGACCCGCAACAGGCCCGACAGCGAGGACGTTCTGTTCGCCGCGGATCCACCCCTCCGGTTCCGCGGCGACATCGTGGACCTGCTGCCCGAAGCGATCGCGGCCGTACCCGAGGATGCTCTGCCCGTCGTGACGACGACCTGGGCGCTGTCGCGTCTCCCCGTCGCCCGGCGTCCCCTGTTCGTGCAACGACTCCGGGCCGCCGCTGCGGGACGAACGGTCGCGTGGGTGTCGGCCGAGGGGGTGGGCGTCGCGCCGTCGGTCCCGACACTCGGCGATCGCCCTGCCTCCGGCCACAGCATCGTCGGCATCGCGCTGTACGAGGGTTCTCGGCAACGCGTGGATGCGGTGGCGCGCTGCTGGTCGCGGGGCCGGCTCCTCGACTGGTTCCACTGATGTCGGTGGTTCCACCCCCGCTCGGCGGGGCCGGACCCACCGAAATCGGATCAGGCGATCAGTGCACGCTCGAACTGATGGAATGATGCGGGGTGTCCGGTGACGAAGGGATGGGGATCGCACATGATCGGGATCAGCCGCGACGGCGACGTCGTGACCGTGGAACTGCAACGCGAGGAGCGCAGGAACGCGCTCAACACGCAGTTGTGCGTGGAGATCCGCGAAGCGGTGGAGAAGGCCGTGGCCGACGACGCGCGGGTCATGGTGATCACCGGACGGGGCACGAGCTTCTGTGCCGGCGCCGACCTCTCCGGCGACGTCTACGCCGAAGGATTCACCGACAGCCTCGCCGAGATGTTGCGCACCATCGTGGAAGCCCCGATCCCGGTGATCGCGGCCGTCAACGGCCCCGCCATCGGTGCCGGCACCCAGCTCACGCTGGCCGCAGACCTCCGGGTCGTGGCTCCCACCGGGCGTTTCGCGGTACCCGCTGCACGACTGGGCATCTCGGTCGATCGCTGGACCGTCCGGCGACTCGCCTCGCTCCTCGGCGGAGGTCCTGCGCGCTCCGTCTTCCTCGCCGCCGAGCCCGTCCACGCCGAAGAAGCGCTCGCGCGCGGACTCGCCAACCGCATCGGTGACCTCGCCGACGCTCAGGCATGGGCGGGCGAGATCGCGAAACTCGCGCCGCTGTCGTTGCATGCGATGAAGTTGTTCCTCAACGACGACGGCACCCGCGACGAGGCCACCCCCGAGCAGACCGCCGCGCTCGCCGCGGCGTGGCTCAGCGAAGACGTCCAGGAAGCCCGGCTCGCTCGTGCCGAGCGCCGCGACCCGATCTTCCGCGGACGATGAACATCCGGTCTGCGGTCTCCGCCGCCCTCGCGGGCGCGGGCACGCTGTGGGTCGCACGCGCCGTGAACGGGCTGCCCGGTTCCCTCGGCGCCTCGGTCTCCGACATCCGCCCCTACGCCGCCGCGTCGCCCCGTTACCGGGACGGTCGGTTCCACAACACCGATCCGGCGTCCGTGCTCGGCCCCGAGGAGGCGGGCGGTTTCGCGAAGGACCTGCTCACTCGCGGATCGCGGGGGAGACCTCGCGCCGAGGTGCCGTTGTCGCCCTATCTCGCTCCGGTCGACGCGGCGGAGCTCGCCGTGACGTGGTTCGGGCACTCGAGTGCGCTTGTGGAGGTCGACGGTTACCGGGTGCTGTGCGACCCGGTGTGGAGCGAGCGGGTCTCGCCGTCACCGACCGTCGGCCCGGCGCGCCTGCACCCGGTGCCGGCCGAGTTGCAGACCCTGCCGCGCCTCGACGCGGTGGTGATCTCGCACGACCATTACGACCATCTCGACAGGTTCACGGTCGAGAGTCTCGCCGTGCTGCAACCGACCGCCCGCTTCGTCGTGCCGCTCGGTGTGGGCGCGCACCTGCGCAGATGGCGGATCGCCGAGGAACGCATCGTCGAACTCGACTGGGACGAGCACGTCGAGGTGGACGGGCTGCGCATCACGTGCACCGAGGCCCGGCACTTCTCCGGACGCGGTCTCCAGCGCAACATCACCCTGTGGTCGTCGTGGGTGTTCACCGGACCGACGCGCCGGGTGTTCTTCGGCGGCGACAGCGGCTACACCCCGCGGTTCGCGGATGTCGGTGAAGCCTACGGCCCGTTCGACCTCACGCTGCTGCCCGTCGGCGCCTACGACAAGCGCTGGCCCGACGTGCACATGAATCCCGAGGAGGCGGTGCGCACGCACCTCGACCTCGGAGGTGTCGACCGGCGCGACAGTCTGCTCGTCCCCGTGCACTGGGGAACCTTCGATCTCGCCTTCCACGCCTGGTCGGAACCGGTCGCCCGGCTGCTACCCGCGGCGAGGGAGTCGGAGGTGACCACCGCGGTGCCGATGCCGGGGCAACGGATCGATATATCCAAGCCCGTCGCGGTCGATCCGTGGTGGCTTGCGTCGAGCTGATCCACCCGCCACGACGCCGGTTGTTCGCTTTCGTACCCTAATCTGGTTCGTCATGGCAGTAGAAGAGCCCCCGACGGTGGTGGGAACGGGCGAGGCACCTGCCCTCGCACCCGACCACGCAGCCACCGGGCTGTCCACCGAGCAGGTCGCCGAGCGGGTCGCGCGTGGCCTCACCAACGATGTACCCGACCGCGCGTCCCGATCGGTCGAGGACATCGTCCGGGCCAACGTGTTCACCCGGATCAACGCGATCCTCGGGGTGCTGCTGCTGATCGTGCTGGCCACCGGTTCGATCATCGACGGTATGTTCGGTCTGCTGATCATCGCGAACAGCGGAATCGGCATCATCCAGGAGGTCCGCGCCAAGCGCACCCTGGACAAGCTCGCCATCGTCAGTCAGACGAAGCCTGTCGTGCGCCGGGGCGGCACCGCCGCGCAGGTCGCTCCGCACGAAGTGGTGCTCGACGACATCATCGAACTCGGCCCCGGCGACCAGCTGGTCGTCGACGGTGAGGTGGTCGAGGCCCAGGGACTCGAGCTGGACGAATCGCTGCTGACGGGCGAGGCGGACGCCGTGCACAAGGTTCCGGGGTCGACGGTGATGTCGGGTAGTTTCGTCGCCTCCGGCTCCGGTTCCTATCGCGCCACGAAGGTAGGCCGCGACGCCTACGCGGCGCGACTCGCGGAAGAGGCGAGCAAGTTCACCCTCGTGAAATCGGAACTGAACGCGGGCATCAACAAGATCCTGCGTTTCATCACCTACCTGATGATTCCCGCGGGTCTGCTGATCATCTACAACCAGCTCTTCTCCAGCGGCGAGTCGCTCGGTCCCGCGCTGAGCGGCATGGTCGCCGCCCTCGTGCCGATGGTGCCCGAGGGGCTCGTGCTCATGACGTCCATCGCGTTCGCGGTCGGCGTCGTCCGCCTCGGACGCCGGCAGTGCCTCGTGCAGGAACTGCCGGCGATCGAAGGGCTCGCGCGCGTCGACGTGGTGTGTGCCGACAAGACAGGCACGCTGACCGAGAACGGCATGCGCCTGACCGACGTCGAAGTCGTCGACGGGAGCGACTTCGACGAGGCCGGCGCCGCCCTCGCTGCGCTCGCGGCCGACGATCCGCGTCCCAACTCCAGCGTCCTCGCGATCGCGGAGGCGTTCCCCACCGCCCCGGGCTGGGGCGAGCCGACGGCCGTGGCACCGTTCTCGTCGGCGAAGAAGTGGAGCGGGCAGTCCTACGGCACGCACGGCAACTGGTTGCTCGGTGCTCCCGACGTACTGCTCGATCCGGGCAGCGAGCCGGCGCGACGCGCCGAGGAACTCGGAGCCGGCGGGTTGCGGGTGTTGTTGCTCGCCTCCAGCGACCGTCCGGTCGACGTGGTGGACGCGCCCGGCACGGTCACGCCCGTCGCACTCGTGGTCCTCGACCAGCGGGTGCGTCCGGACGCGAAACCGACCCTCGAGTACTTCGCGGGCCAGCATGTCGACGTCAAGGTCATCTCCGGCGACAACGCGATCGCCGTCGGCGCGGTCGCCTCGTCGCTCGGCCTGCCGGGAAGTACGTCTCCCGTCGACGCGCGTTCCCTGCCGGAGGCCGAGAACGAACTTGCCGACGTCGTCGAAGGATCGACGACCTTCGGCCGGGTCCGTCCCGATCAGAAACGCGCCATGGTCGGCGCACTGCAGTCGCGCGGACACACCGTCGCCATGACCGGCGACGGCGTCAACGACGTCCTCGCCCTCAAGGACGCCGACATCGGAGTCGCGATGGGATCGGGCAGCCCCGCGACCCGCGCGGTCGCACAGATAGTCCTGCTCGACAACAAGTTCGCGACGCTGCCCTACGTGGTGGCCGAGGGTCGCCGGGTGATCGGCAACATCGAACGCGTCTCCAATCTGTTCCTCACCAAAACCGTCTACTCGGTGCTGCTCGCCTTCCTGGTGGGCATGTCGGGCGTGCTGTCCCAGGTGTTCGACTTCGAACCGTTGCCCTATCCGTTCCTGCCCCGGCACGTGACGATCGCGGCGTGGTTCACCATCGGCATCCCCGCTTTCCTCCTGTCGCTGGCCCCGAACAACGAGCGGGCGCGCTCGGGCTTCGTCTCCCGGGTGATGCGATTGGCGATCCCGTCCGGCGTCGTCGTGGGTGTGGCGACCTTCGTCTGTTACGTGCTCGTCTACGGCGGTCCCGACCAGACCGAGCAGCAGAAGATCCAGGCCGGGACGTCTGCCCTGATCACGTTGCTGATCATCGCGTTGTGGGTGCTCGCCGTGGTGGCCCGCCCGTACCAGTGGTGGAAGATCGCCTTGCTCGCCGGTTCGGTACTCGGATACGTGATCCTGTTCTCCGTGCCGGTCACGCGGGAGTTCTTCGCCCTCGATCCGTCGAACGTCGCGTATACGACGATCGCGGTGACGTGCGGCCTGATCGGAGTCGTCCTCGTCGAGATCCTGTGGTGGGTGTCGGGCCGCCTGCACGGTGAGCACCGCCGCCTGTTCGCGGCCCCCGACGATCTGCTCCCGGGCGTACACTGACTCGGAGCACATGGTTCGGTGTGCCCGGACCCACGGCACTCTGCACGAGGGAAGGACCGCGCTATGGGTTTCATGGATTCGCTGAAGGGCCTTGTGAACAAGGGCAAGGACTACGCCGAGAAGAATCCCGACAAGGCCGACGGTTTCATCGAGAAGGCCGGCGACCACGTCGACGGACGCACCGGCGGGAAGTACGCCCAGCACGTCGACAAGGCACAGGACGCCGCCCGCAAACACCTGGGTACCACCGGTAATCCCGCTCCGGGAGCGCAGCCGGAGCCCGGCGGGCAGCCGGGTCCCGAGGGCGGCCCCGGTCCCGAAGCGCAGCCCGGTCCGCGTCAGCCCTGATCACGACAGGTGCGGCAGCACCGATCACGACAGGTGCGGCAGCACCGCGTCGCCGAAGGTGTCGATGAACGGACGCTGCTCCGGACCGACGTGATGCAGGTAGATCTCGTCGAAGCCCAGATCGGCGAATTCGCACAGGCGGTCGACGTGTTCGGCCGGGTCGTCGGAGACCACGACGGAGTTGTGGAGGTCGTGGTCGACGACTTCGACTGCGTGCGACTCGAATTCCTCCGGTGTCGCGAGATCGGCCATCAGCTCCGGCGGTAGGGCGTTGGTCGACCACTGCTCGCGGGCGATCGCCTCGGCCCGGTCCCGGGTGCTCGCCCAACTCAGATGCACCTGCAGCACGGTCCGTCCGGTTCCGCCGCCGTCGCGGTAGGCGTCGAGGATGCGGCGCAGGTCGTCGAGCGGGGCGTTCACGGTGACGAGGCCGTCGACCCGGCCGGCGAATCGGCGGGCCGTCTCGGGAGTCAGTGCGGGGAGCAGGATTTCGGGAGGGACCGGTGGTCGGTCCCAGACACGTCCGCGGTCGACCTTCACAGCGCCGTCGTGGTCGACGACCTCGCCCGCGTGCAGACGCCGGACGATGTCGAGGTTCTCGCCCAGGATCTGCTGACGCTCTTCCTTGGGCGGCCAGGGAGTCCCGGACATGCGTTCGTTGCAATGCTCACCGCTGCCGAGCGCGAACCAGAAACGGTGCGGGAACATCGATGCCAGAGTCGCGGTGGCCTGAGCGGTGACGGCGGGATGGTAGCGGAAGCCCGTCGCCGTGACGACGCCGAAACGCAGTTCGGTGGTGGCCAGGGCCGCACCGAGCCACGACCACGCGAAACCCGAGTGTCCCTGCCTGTGCGACCACGGTTCGATGTGGTCCGAACACATGGCCGCCCGGAAACCGGCTGCTTCCGCGAGCCGGACGTCCTCGAGCAGGCGGGATGGAGACACCTGTTCGTGTGAGGCGTGGAAACCTATCAGTGTCATCACTGTCCGCTCCTCCGGTCCATCGGGGATCAGTACTTCTCGATGAGTGTCAGTGCAGCGGTCGTGAGTACGAGGTGACTCGGTCCCCGGGGGAGAATGCCGAGGAGGGCAGGCCATCGCAGGTGGCCTGCACGCGCGGACCTCGGTCGTATCCGCCGAGGGTTCCGGGCAATACGGAGGCGTCCAGCCGATCGGTGCCCGGACAAGCGGTGTGGCAACCCGATTCGTCCGGCCGGCAGGTCTCCCCGGCTCATCGCGCCCGGTGCGGCACAGGTGCGCAGGTCCGCACAACCGTCGTCGTCGCGGTCTGGGATCACACGCACTCCTCGCAGGGACGGGTACAGGGCGGTCGATCGGTTGCATACCCGTGCCGTGTCGGTACAAACGGTCTGCAGGTTCCTCCGGGCGAGCGGCTCCTGTGCCACGATCACACCGTGAACCGGACGCCTGGCACGGTACTGCCGCGATGAACGGAGCCTGGATCCTGCTGGTCGTCATCGCCGGAATCGCGGTGACCACCGTCGCGTCGCGCCGCGACCTCCAGGCTCCGCTCGTGCTCGTCACCGTCGGAGCGCTCGTATCGTTCGTGCCCGGTCTGCCACGGCTCGAACTGCATCCGGACATCATCCTCGGGGTCGTTCTGCCACCGCTGCTGTATTCGTCGGCCCTGAGGTTCTCGGTCCCCACCTTCCGTCGGTACCTGCCGTCGATCCTGCGGCTCGGAATCTTCACCGTGCTCGTCACGGCGTTCGTCGTGGCGTGGACCGCGTCCGCGATGGTGACGGCGCTGAGCTTCGGTGCGGCGCTCGCTCTCGGCGCGGTCGTCGCACCGACCGACGCGGTCAGCGCCGTCGCCGTGGGTCAGCGACTCGGACTGCCGAAACGGGTCCTCGCGGTGCTGACCGGGGAAGGGCTGGTCAACGACGCCACCGCCCTGACCCTGTTCACCGTCGCGATCTCGGCCGTCACGGGAACGCACATCCTCGCCGATTCGCCGGTCCTGTTCTTCCTCTACGAGGTCGCGGGTGGGGTCGCCGTCGGTCTGGTGCTCGCGTACATCGTGCACCTGATCCGCGCCCGGATGTACGACTCGCCGCTCGAGACCGTCCTGGGGCTGGTTCTTCCGTTCGCGGCCTATCTCGCCGCCGAGGAGGTCCACGCCTCGGGAGTGCTCGCCGTCGTCGCCGCCGGACTGTTCCTCGGGCACCGCGCCACCGAGGTCTCGGTGAGCACGCGGTTGCAGGAACGCGCGGTGTGGAAGAGCGTCGACGTGGTGCTCGAGACCTTCGTCTTCGCCTACATGGGCCTGCAATTCCGGTTCGTCCTCGACGACGTCCGCGGCAGCGGCACCGATCTGCATGTCGCGTTGCTCGGCGCGGTGGCGATCCTGCTCGTCGTCATGCTCGTGCGACCCGCGTGGGGCCTGCTGCACTGGGGGCGGCGCGCACTCGTGCGCCGCGCCGGATCCGAGCGCCTCGGCCGCGACCAGCTGCGCTTCCGGGAGCACGTCGTGGTGTCCTGGGCGGGCATGCGGGGAGTCGTCACTCTCGCCGCCGCCGGCGGAGTGCCCGTCGTGATCGCGTCGGGTGCCGATTTCCCCGGTCGGGAGATGATCCAGATCTCCGCGCTGGTCGTCGCCATCGGCACACTGGTCATCCAGGGAGCGACCATGCCGTGGCTCATCCGCAGGCTCGACGTCACCGACCCCTACGAGCGTCTGCGGACCGAGGAACAGATGGCGGTGGCCCGCCGGATCTCGGCGGAGTCGAGCGACCGTGTGCTCGGCGAACTCGCCGTGGACCCCCCCGACGGTGTGAACCCGGAGATCTACGAGACACTGCTGAACAGGGCACGCACGTCGCTCCGATCCCGGCAGGAGGCGGAGACCGCCGAGGACGCGGCGGAGGATGCGGGACCGCGACCGGCCGCGCTGTTCGACGACATCCGGCGCGCGACGTTGCAGGCGCGGCGCCAGGCGCTCATCGACGCACGCGATCGCGGGGAACTCGACGACGAGATCCTTCGCGACGTGCTGGAGAGTCTCGATGTCGACGAGGCAGCCGTGGAGGAACGTATCCGTCGCCGCCGCGACAGCGGTGCACAACGGTAGGACGACAGGACGGGCGTTCCCGGATCGCCCGGCCGATCCGACGTAACGTGGGCGCATGATCGCGATCGAGCTCGCAGTGGCGGTGCTGCTCCTGGTGCTGGTCGTGATCTCGGTGGTGCTGTGGACCCGGCGGGTGGTCACCACACCCGCCGAACGCGCGGTCCACGCGACGTTGCACACGGCGTCGCTCGCGGCCCGTCCGCTCCGGGCCGGACTCGACGCGTCGTCCGCGAAGGAAGCGGCTCCGCACCTGCGGATGCTGCTGGCCGAAGCTCGCGCGGTGGCACTGCTGGACGAGGACGGCGCACTGCTCGCATGGGACGGTCCGTTCGAGGAGCTGACGGAGGAGATGCTCGCCGCCGCCGGCCGTGCCGCAGCCGACAAGCGACGTGTCCTCGTCGGCCACCACGATCTGCGCCGGACCAACGGCGATCTCGCGGCCCGCGCACTGATCGCGCAGCCGCTCGTCGTGGAGGACGTGGGTGTCGCCGGGGTGCTCGGAGTCGTGACGACCGTCGAACCCGGCCCGGCGCTGCTCGGTGCGATCACCGAGGTGGCGCGTTATGCGTGCAGTCAGATCGAACTGGCCGAACTCGACGCCTCCCGCGCCCGGCTCGACCGTGCCGAGGTCCGTGCGCTCCGCGCCCAGATCAGTCCGCATTTCATCTACAACGCGCTCAACACGGTGGCGTCGTTCGTCCGCACCGATCCCGATCGGGCCCGCGAACTGTTGCTGGATTTCGCGGACTTCACCCGGTACTCGTTCCGCGCGGCGGGTGAGTACACCCTGCTCGCCGAGGAACTGCGCAACATCGACCGGTACCTGACGCTCGAACGCGCCCGCTTCGGCAATGCCCTCGAGGTGCGTCTGCAGATCGCGCCCGAGGTGCTCAACGTGACGCTGCCCTTCCTCGCCCTGCAGCCGCTCGTCGAGAACGCCGTGCGGCACGGGATCGCGGGCAAGGACACCCGCACGGGGACGATCATCATCACGGCGGCCGACGAAGGCACCGACTGTGTCATCAGCGTCGAGGACGACGGCATCGGCATGGATCCGGAACTGCTGCGCTCGGGGACGCTCGACGCGATCGCCGAGAGCGAGCACGGCAGCGGTGTCCGGGAGTCGGCGCACGTGGGTCTCGCCAACGTCGACGACCGGTTACGTGCCGCCTTCGGCAACGATTACGGTCTCGTCATCGAGACCGCGCCGGGTGCCGGCACCCGGGTCAGCATGCGCGTGCCGAAGTTCCGGGCGGGTATCCGGCCGTGAGGAAGACCCGACATGGCACGATGGACTCGCCGTGAACGAGATCACAGACAACCTGACCGTGCTGGCGGTCGACGACGAACCGCCGGCCCTCGACGAGCTGGCCTACCTGCTGCGCGCGCAGGAGGAGATCGGCGTCGTGCACACCGCGGGAGACGCGACGACCGCTCTGCGCGTGCTGCGCGACGGCGGCATCGACGCGGTCTTCCTCGACATCAACATGCCCGGACTCGACGGCCTGGAGCTTGCGGGCATCCTCCGCAATTTCGCGGTCTCCCCGGCCGTGGTGTTCGTGACCGCGCACGACGACCGCGCGGTCTCGGCATTCGACCTCGGTGCCGTCGACTACGTCCTCAAACCGCTCCGTGAGGAACGGCTCGCCGAAGCGGTCCGGCGGATCGCCGAGCGCAGCCGACCCGCCGCGCAGACGACATCCGACACCGGTCCGGGCGACGACGTGATTCCCGTCGAGCTCGGCGGCGTCACCACGCTCGTGCCGCGCTCGTCGGTCCACTGGGTCGAAGCCGAGGGCGACTACGCGCGACTGCACACCGCGACCGGTTCGCACCTGGTCCGCATCCCGATATCGACGCTCGAGAACCGCTGGGCCGAGGCCGGCTTCCTCCGCGTGCACCGCTCCTATCTGGTGGCGCTGCCGCTGGTGACCGGTATCCGCAGCGTCGGTTCGGGCCTCGTCGTCTGCCTGCGCGGCGACAGCAACTCCCCGCCCGTCGAACTACCGGTCAGCCGCCGGCATACGCGCGAGCTCAAGGACCGGCTCATCCGCGGGCCCATGCAGTCGTGGACGTCGCGATGAGCAGCACCGGTGGCCCACCTCCGCAGCGACAGAAGGTCGTTCTCGCCGAGCGGCGCGGAGCGCGCATGGTCCGCACCCGCGTGGAGGTGCAACAGCAGACCGAGGTCGGCGACGCGATGGTCCGCGGGTTGGTCCGTGCGCAACTCGGGCTCGCCCTTCGGGTCGCGTTGTTCACGGTGTGCCTGCTCGGCGCGATTCCGGTGCTGTTCCACGCCTTTCCCGGTCTCGCGGAGATGACGGTGCTGGGCATCCGCCTGCCGTGGGTGTTGCTCGGGGTGGTCGGTTATCCGATCCTGCTCGGTATCGCGTGGGTGTACCTGCGCCTCGCCGAACGCAACGAGCAGGATTTCACCGACCTCACCGACGATTGACGCCCCGTGAGCGGATCGATTCCCGTCGCCACCGTCGTCGGTCTCGTCGCCGCGGCGATCGCCACCGTCGCGATCGGCGTGTACGGCGTGCGGATGGCGCGCACCACCTCGGATTTCCTCGTCGCCTCGCGCAGTGTGGGCCCTCGCTGGAACGCCGCGGCGATCTCCGGTGAATATCTCTCCGCAGCATCCTTTCTCGGTGTCGCCGGACTCGTCGCGAAGTTCGGCGCCGACGCACTGTGGTATCCCGTCGGTTTCACGGCGGGCTATCTGGGTCTGCTGCTGTTCGTCGCTGCGCCGCTGCGGCGGTCGGGTGCCTACACCGTCCCCGACTTCGCGGAGTTCCGGCTGGGGGAGAAGTGGCTGCGCACCCTGTCGATGATGGTCGTGGCCATCATCTGCATCCTCTACCTGGTCCCGCAGTTCCAAGGGGCAGGGCTCACCCTCAACATCCTTCTGGGCGTACCCGACTGGGTGGGTGTCGCGGTGGTCGGCGTGATCGTCGTGGCCAACGTCGTCGGCGGCGGGATGCGCTCGATCACGTTCGTGCAGGCATTCCAGTACTGGCTCAAACTCACCGCCGTCGCGTTGCCGGCGCTGGTGCTGACATTGCACTTCGTCGGCGACCACCGGGCCGTCGACGAGCCCGTGCCGCCCACCGTCACGGAGACCACGACCGTCGACGTGACGATCGACGTGGTCGTGCAGGTCGCCGAGCCGTTGCCGGTCGTGGTGACCGGAGAGGTCGACGGCCGATCGGTCGCAGGTGATTTCGAACTCGAGCCGGGAGAGCACGTCCTCGGGGCCGGCACCGAACTCGTCCTCGACGCGGGGTCTCCGGTGCCGGTGGTGGCCGGTGCGCCGACCGACAACCACAGCTGGGCGTCTCCGGGGGCCGGATTGGGGGCGAGCAGCGAACATCCGCTGTTCCAGGTCTACTCGCTGATGCTCGCCACCTTCCTCGGGACCATGGGTCTGCCGCATGTGCTGGTGCGCTTCTACACGAACCCGGACGGTCGCGCGGCGCGCATGACGTCCTTCGCCGTGATCGGGTTGCTCGGGCTGTTCTATCTGTTCCCGACGCTGCTCGGGGTGTTCGCGCGCCTGTACGTCCCGCAGTTGCTCATCACGGGACGGTCGGACGCCGCGGTGCTGCTGCTGCCCGGATCGGTGTTGTCCGGTTGGGGTGGGCAGCTGCTCGCCGCCCTCGTGGCCTCGGGCGCGATCGCGGCCTTCCTGTCGACGTCCTCCGGGTTGCTGGTCAGTGTCGCGGGCGTGCTGTCCACGGACGTGCTGCGCGGACGGGTGCGCGACTTCCGGATCGCGGCGGTACTCGCGGGCGTGGTGCCGCTCGTGCTGGCGCTGTCGGTGACCTCCCTCGACCTGTCGCGGTCGGTGGGGCAGGTCTTCGCGATCGCCGCGTCGACGCTGTGTCCGCTGCTGGTCCTGGGGATCTGGTGGCGCGGTCTCACCGCGATCGGCGCCGCGGCGGGAATGGTGGTCGGTGGTCTCGTCGCGGGGGCCGCCGCTCTGGCGACCGTGCTGCTGCCGATCGATCCGTCGGTGGCCGCAGGGTGGCCGACGGTGCTCTCCGCCTATCCGGCGGCATTGAGTGTGCCGCTGGCGTTCCTCACGATGATCACGGTGAGTGTGCTGACGCGCCGGCGGATCCCTCGTGACCTGGGCCGGACGTTCTCCCGCATGCACGTCCCCGAGCGGCTCGGCATGGGACGCGACCGCGAACTCGGTGCGTTCGGCGACCGGGGGCGGGGACCCGGGGAGGGGCGCCGTTCGTCGCGGTGACGCGACCGTTCGTCGCACGAGCGCACCCCTCGTCGTTCCACCCGTACCCGTCTCTGTTCGTGTGACTGCCGTCTCATTAATCTTGTGATCATCCTCACTTCACACGACTACCAAGGAGTCGGCAGTGACCACAGCACCACTCAGCGAGAGTGGCGTACCCCAGCAGCGTCGGATACCGACGCCGCAGGAGTTCGTCACGATGCAGGAGAGCCCGGAGTTCCAGGAACTGCGCAGCCGCCTGCGCCGTTTCGTGTTCCCGGTGACGGCGTTCTTCCTGGCTTGGTACGCCCTGTACGTCCTGCTGGCCACGTATGCGGACGAGTTCATGGCGACGAAGGTCCTCGGCAACATCAACGTCGGTCTGATCCTGGGTCTGGGTCAGTTCGTCACGACCTTCGTGATCACCGCCGTGTACGTGAAGTTCGCCGGCCGTGAGCTGGATCCGCGTTCCGCGGCGATCCGCGAGGAACTGGAAGGACCGCAGCAGTGACCGTTCTCGCCCAGGGTGGGACCGACGTCGGTAACCCGATCCTCAACATCGCCATCTTCGTCGCGTTCGTCGTCGTCACGATGGCACTGGTCATCAAGGCCAGCCGCACGACGAAGAAGGCTTCCGACTTCTACACCGGCGGCGGCCAGTTCTCCGGCCCGCAGAACGGTTTCGCCATCGCAGGTGACTATCTGTCGGCCGCGTCGTTCCTCGGTATCGCGGGTGCGATCGCAGTCTACGGTTACGACGGCTTCCTGTACTCGATCGGCTTCCTCGTGGCATGGCTCGTCGCCCTGCTGCTCGTCGCCGAACTGCTCCGCAACACGGGCCGGTTCACGATGGCCGACGTGCTGAGCTTCCGGCTCAAGGAACGCCCCGTGCGTATGGCGGCGGCGCTCTCGACCCTCGCGGTGTCGCTGTTCTACCTGCTCGCGCAGATGGCCGGCGCCGGCGGACTCGTGGCGCTGTTGCTCGACATCGAGGGCAAGGTCGGCCAGGCCATCGTCGTCGCGGTCGTCGGTGTGCTCATGATCGTGTACGTGCTCATCGGCGGTATGAAGGGCACGACCTACGTGCAGATGGTCAAGGCCGTGCTGCTCATCGCCGGTGCGGGCCTGATGTTCGTGCTCGTCCTGTTCGCGGTGCGGGGCAACTTCTCGCAGCTGCTCGCCGACGCTCAGGCGATGGTGTCGAGCTCGTCGAACGAGGCCGTCGCGCAGCGTGACGTGCTCGCTCCCGGTGCCAAGTACGGCATCAGCAACATGACGCAGATCGACTTCCTCTCCCTCGGCCTCGCGCTGGTCCTCGGTACCGCGGGTCTGCCGCACGTGCTGATGCGCTTCTACACCGTGCCCACCGCCAAGGAAGCCCGTCGCTCGGTCACCTGGGCCATCGCGCTCATCGGTGCCTTCTACCTGTTCACCCTGGTCCTCGGTTACGGTGCCGCGAAGATGGTCGGCCCCGACGCGATCCTCGGTGCTCCCGGCAAGGAGAACGCGGCGGCACCGCTGCTGGCCTTCGAACTCGGCGGAACGCTGTTCCTCGCGATCATCTCGGCGGTCGCCTTCGCGACGATCCTCGCGGTCGTCGCCGGCCTTGCCATCACCGCCTCGGCATCCTTCGCGCACGACATCTACGCCAGCGTCATCAAGCGTGGCAACGCCACGGAGGACGAGCAGGTGCGGGTCTCGCGGATCACGGTCGTCGTGATCGGTCTGGTGTCGATCGTCCTCGGCATCCTCGCCATGGGACAGAACATCGCCTTCCTCGTGGCGCTCGCCTTCGCGGTCGCCGCCTCGGCGAATCTGCCCACGCTGCTGTACTCGCTGTTCTGGCGGAAGTTCAACACGACCGGCGCCCTGTTCAGCATCTACGGTGGTCTGATCAGCTGCCTCGTCCTCATCGTGTTCTCCCCGGCGGTATCCGGTGCCCCGTCGGCGATGTTCCCGGAGGTCGACTTCTCGTGGTTCCCGTTGTCCAACCCGGGCATCGTGTCGATCCCGCTCGCGTTCGTCCTCGGGATCGTGGGCACCTTCGTCGGACGCCGCAAGCAGGAGGACCGGTACAAGCAGGCGGAGATGGAAGTTCGCTCGCTCACCGGTGTCGGTGTGGAGAAGGCCGTCTCCCACTGACCCTCCGTGCCGCGGTGGCCCGCTCCCGATCGGGGGCGGGCCACCGCCGTGTCTCGGGTCTCCGTCCCCGGAACCGAGCGTCTACTGTTGCGGACCATGGCGAAACTCGAAGTGTCGACCGATCTTCCGCTCGACCCGCACACTGCCTGGGAGCACGCTTCCCGTCTGGAGTCGTTCGGTGAGTGGCTGAGCATCCACGACGGCTGGCGCAGCGACCTTCCCGATGCCCTGTCCGAGGGCACCACGCTGCAGTCGGTGGTGTCGGTCAAGGGCATGCGCAACCGGGTCACGTGGACCATCGTCGAACTGGACGCGCCGCACCACGTGGTGTTGAAGGGAACGGGCAAGGGCGGTACGAAATTCTCCATGCGACTCGCCGTCGCGGCCCGCGGGGACAGTTCGGCGCTGACCATGAAGATAGAACTCGGCGGAGCGCCGTTGTTCGGCCCGATCGGGTCGGGGGTGGCGCGCGCCCTGCACGGCGACCTGCAGTCGTCGCTCGGCACCTTCGCGCGCCGCTACGGCGGGAACTGACGCCTCTGGACACTTCTTCCGGAAAGGCGTAGACCCGTAGGAACGACCGCGGCCCGCTGCGGATCGATCCGTCCCCGAGTGCTCGGTACTCGACGCGAATGCGAGGTCGACGCCCATGTCCGAGGATCATCACCCGAGTACCGACGAGAACGTCGCCGAATCGCGCTGGTGGGCATGGGCGGGCTGCATCGCCGTGATCGCGGCGATCGTGGTGCCACTCGCGGAGGCGGGTCTGCGCGGCGTCGTCGCGCTGCTGCTGGTCGCGGTGGCCGGTGGCGCCCTGGCCGTTGCCGGAGCCTACTGGTTTCTCACCCACCACGGTGTGATCCGCGCGGCTGCGCTGGCCGTGACCGTGCTCGCGCCGGTCGTCGTGGTGGTCGTCTTCGTGGCGGCGGGTCACCTGTGGGCCGCCCTCGCATCGGTGCTGCTCGTGGCCGTGGCGGTCGGGTGTGGACGCCGGGCTCTACGACATGCCCGGGTGACTCCGCAGCCGGAATTTCCGGCCGTGCCCGTTCGGCATCCCTTCTTCGTCATGAATCCACGCTCGGGCGGCGGCAAGGTCGTCCGTTTCGACCTGCAGCGCAAGGCCGAAGAACTCGGGGCGGAAGTGGTGTTGTTGAGCGGACCGCAGCAACTCGACGTCACCGAACTGGCGGAGAAGGCAATCGAGCGCGGGGCCGACCTGCTCGGCGTGGCGGGTGGCGACGGAACCCAGGCCCTGGTCGCGGCGGTCGCAGCGGAACATCGACTTCCGTTCGTGGTGATCAGCGCCGGAACCCGGAACCATTTCGCCCTCGATCTCGGGCTGGACCGGGACGATCCCGCTGCGGGCCTGGGCGCTCTCGGCGACGGTGTCGAACTGCGCGTCGATCTCGGCCGGATCAACGGTCGCCCGTTCGTCAACAACGCGTCCTTCGGTGTCTACGCGGAGGTGGTGCGGAGCCCGCAGTACCGCGCCGACAAGACGGCGACGGTACTGCAGATGCTGCCGGATCTGCTCGGTGAGCAGGGTAGGCCTGCATTGCGGGCGGGAATCGACACCGAGACCGTCGACGGACCGCAGGCCGTCCTGGTCAGCAACGGCCCGTACACCTTCGACGACCTGGCGGGACTCGGGCGACGAGCCCGTCTGGACAGTGGGCGGCTCGGTGTCGTCGCGATCTCGGTCTCGAACGCCCGCCAGGCCATCGGCCTGCTCCGTCGCACTCACGACCGAGGGCTGTTGCAGCGCACCGCGACAGAGGTGGTCGTCGATGCGGACGTACCGGAGATTCCGGTCGGAGTCGACGGCGAGTCGGTGATGTTGTCGACACCCGTTCGATGCACGATCTCCACCGGAGCGCTACGCGTTCGTGTTCCCCGCGACCGTCCGGGAGTGCGATTGCCGCCTCCACGCCTCGATTACGCAGGGTTGCGGAAGATATTGTGGCCGAAATGAAGTCTCACGACGTCACCCCACGGGGGGCCGGGCGACTTCAATGTATGTGTGTGCAGATGGATGGTGTATACCGGTGACCCGGTCCTGATGGACGACGTGCTCTTCCGGCCGGTCCACTCCCTGATCGATCAGAGCCTGCATTCCAAGATGGGGGCGACCACCACGAACGGAGACGGATTCGGGATCGGCTGGTACGGAGAAGGTCCGAGACCCGCGTTGTTCAAGTGCATCGAACCTGCGTGGAACGAGAGCAACCTGCGGGAGATCGCAACGCAGATCCGGACGCCGTTGATGTTCGCGCATGTCCGCGCCTCGACGGGGACTCCGGTGCAGCGCACCAATTGTCATCCCTTCCGGTACGAGAACAGGTTGTGGATGCACAACGGGGCGGTGCACGGATTCCACGCGATGAAACGCGATCTGGCGATGGCCGTCGATCCGAGCCTCTACGACGGGATCCGGGGATCGACCGATTCCGAGATGCTGTTCTACCTCGCGCTGACCTTCGGCCTCGCAGACGACCCGTTCACCGGCGTGGCGAAGGCCGTCGGCTTCGTGGAGGATCTCGCCGCCCGTCAGGATATCGAGAACCCCGTGCAGGGAACGATCGCCACCACCGACGGCGACAGTGTCTGGGTGTTCCGGTACTCGACGGAACGAAAGACACGTTCGCTGTTCTACTCGGCCGACATCACGGCTGTACGGGCGCAGCATCCCGAAGTGGAGGTGTTGTACAAGCTGGGCGACGACACCCGATTCGTGGTGTCCGAGCCTCTTCGGGATCTCGAAGGGGCCTGGCTGGAGGTACCGGAGTCGAGTGCGGGCGTCGTTCGGGGGAGCGACCAGGAGTTCCGGCCGTTCGAACCGATCTCGCCGGTCCACTCGATCCCGTCGTGACGAATTCTTCCCTGCCGGATCCGATTTCACCGTTCACCCCGGCCGGTACCCGGTGTGTCGATCGAGTCACCCGGGGACAGCTCCACGGCGGCGATCCCCGCATACTCGGCCCGGCGGACGAACTCGGTGCCGGGTTCGAAGAACAACCGGGGGCGGACGGCGCCGAATCCGATCGGCCACAGCGTGCCGTAGTGGATCGGTACGGCCAGGCCTGCCTGCACCAGACGGGCGACGACAGCGGCCCGGCCGGGATCGAGGTGGCCGTCGCCGAGGGTGGGCCCCCAACCTCCGACCGGTAGCAACGCCAGATCCACCGGCCCCACATGGTCGGCGAGATCCGGGTACAGATCCGTGTCGCCGGCGAAATAGGTGCGCCGGTCTCCTTCGACGACGTACCCGACCGCCGGCGCGAGTTCCGGTCCACGACGCCAACGGCGGCCATCGTGCCGGGCGGGCACGGCGCGCACGGTGACCGTGCCGACCCGTGTTCCCTCGCCGGGACGCAACGGCACCAGCCGGTCGGCGAATCGACGCAGTGCCGGCAATCCGTCGACAGCTCCCCAGGGGACCACGATCGGAACGTCCGTATCGAGCAACCGCAACGACCTCAGGTGGGTGTGGTCCGCGTGCAGGTGTGAGAGCAGGACGGCATCCGGATCGCGCACACGCGGTCCGGCAGGGGTGGGTCCCCGGCGGCGGTGCAGATGCGCGACGCGGTCGGTGAGCACCGGATCGGTCAGGACGACCGTCCCGTGGTCCTCGATCAGCGTGGTGGCATGCCCGAGCCAGCGCAGACCGGATACAGGGGCATTCGGACGCGGCGGCGTGCGCATGAACCTTACGATTCCAGACGTGGGAAGGGGCCCGCGATGCGTACGGTGGGCGGCTTGTTGCGGATACTCGTCGAGTTCCTCGTGTTGTGGGGATCGTCGGCGCTCGTGCTCGTCGTGCTCGACCGGGTCCTCGACGGCATCACCCTCGACCGGTCCGGCTTCGCTCCGATACCGACGCTGCCTGCCGCGCTGGTACTCGCGCTGGTGTTCGGTCTGCTGAACGCGGTGTTGTGGCCGGTGATGATGCGGTTGATGTCGTGGATCGGCCCGGTATTGCTGTTCGCCGGAGTCTTCGTGGCCGGCGGTGTGATCATGCTGCTGACGCTGTACCTGGTACCGGTCGCCAGGGTGGACCGCGCGGGCGATGCGATCGTGCTCGCCGCGCTGGTCTCGCTGGTCACTTCCGTCGTCTCGGGCGCGATCGCCTCCCGTTCCGATACCGCCTACCGGTTGATGCAGGTGCGACGGAACCGGTTCCGATTGCGGCACAACGCGACGCTCGTGGGTGCGCCTCCGGGGTTGCTGTGCATCCAGATCGACGGGCTCGGGTACGACGTACTGCGGCGGGCGATCGCCGACGGTGTCACGCCCGGCCTGGCGAAGCTGGTGCGTGAAACCCACCGGCTGGTGCCGTGGCACACCGATTGGAGCAGCCAGACCGGAGCGACCCAACTGGGCGTGCTGCACGGCTCCAACCACAACGTGCCCGCATTCCGCTGGTACGACAAGACCACCGGGCGTATCTCCGTGTTCAGCAACCCGGCCGACAACGAGCAGCGCGAACTCGAACGAGCAGAGCGGCCCGGGCTGCTCGCCCACGACGGTGCGAGCCGGGGCAACCTGTTCACCGGTGGTGCGCAGGACAACGTACTGGTCGTCAGTCGTATGCGCGGCGCCCGGCTCGGTGGGGGCGCCGGCTACAGCGCCTATTTCGCCGATCCTGCGAGTGCGCTGCGCACCTTCATCCGGATGATCGCGGAACTGCAACGGGAACTTCGTCAGTCGCTGCGGCAGAAACGGAAGGACATCCGGCCACGGGTACCGCGTGGCGGAATGTACCCCTTCGTCCGCGCCTTCGCGACCGTACTCGCCACCGACGTCACCGCCGCCGCGGTGGTCGGTGATCTGATCAAGGGACGTACTGTCGTCTACCTCGATCTGATCGGCTACGACGAGGTCTCGCACCACTCCGGGATCTCTCGGCCCGAAACGCTGTCCGTGCTCGCGAAGGTCGACGACATCATCGCGATGCTGCTCGCGGTCGCGGAACAGTCCGACCGGTCCTATCGCGTCGTCGTGCTGTCCGATCACGGGCAGAGTCAGGGCGCGACGTTTCTTCAACGCTACGGAGAGAGCCTGGGACAACTGGTGATCCGGTTGGCCACACGGGACGAGTCGGCCGATCGTCACCGGCACGAGCGCAGGGCGGAGCCCTCGACCCGGCCCGGAGGGGAAGGACGCGCGTATGCCGCAGCCAGCATGCACGCCGCGCCGGCCGGCGAGCAGGCGCACACCGTCGCCGGTGAACCGATCGTGCTCGGCTCGGGCAACCTCGGCCTGATCTACTTCCCTCATCTGCCCGGCCGCGCCGACGTCGATACCATCGAGGCCGCGCACCCGGGGCTTCTCACTGCTCTCCGGGAGCATCCCGGCATCGGCTTCCTGCTCGTCGCCACCCCTGGCGGATCCGTCGTGCTCGGAGCCCACGGCCGGGTGGACGTGACGACCGGTGAGGTCACCGGCCGCAACCCTCTCGAGGTGATGGGTCCCGATGCGCTGGCGAAGATCCGGCGCACCGACACCTTCGACAACATCGCCGACATCATGGTCGGCGGTGCCTACTGGCCCGAGACCGACGAGGTTGCGGCGTTCGAGGAGCAGGTCGGCTCGCACGGCGGTATGGGTGGCCCGCAAAGCACTCCGTTCCTCCTCTATCCCGCCGCGCTGCCCCCGCCACCCGAACCGCTGAAGGGCGCCGAGAACGTGCACGAGGTGCTCGCCGGGTGGCGGGATCTCTCGGTGAGACCGTCCACGGCCACGACCGATCACGACGCGACGGTCGGGGACGGGTGACCCGGCTCGGAACGAATGGAACCTGTTCGGGAGAGGTTGTTCTCGTCGATGGGTGCGTGTTCCGTTCGTCGGCCGACCCGGCCGATCAGTGTTCCCACGGTCGTTCCACCGGCCGTGGTGCCGACGAGCCCGATACCCACGGGCGGGAAGAGCGCGGCCACCGGCCCCGCGCCCGGGCCTCAGCCGAGACCGACCTCCGCTCCGTGACTGGTGGGGTTCTCGTGCTCGCTCACGTCCTACCCTCCGACATCCGGAATCGCAGGCGGAAGAACGGAATCGACAATCGAAGGTTCGGAGAATCCGTGCTTCACCGCCTTCTCCACGAGGAACGGAACGACGTCTCGGACCCTGCTCCTGACACATCGGCGGTAGCCACCGTGCACCGCGTTCGATGTCGTCCGAGGGAACGTGGGGACACCGAACGATGCGACGTTCGATCACCTGTCGGACCCGACGCATCTCGTCGTCGTCGCCGGTTATCGTTCGATCGTCGTCCTCGCCTCGGATACTCGTCAAGGCTCGAACAGGTCTCCGAATCCGGGCGAAGGCGCAGAATGGATGTCGGGCGGAGGTGGATCGTGGAACACGAAACGGGACACGGGAACAGTCGGGAGCGCTCGTTCCCGGTGCGCAGGAACTTCGGGCCGTGTCCCGATTGACGGGGCTCTCCGCGCTTCCCGGAATCGCCACGGCTCGTGGCTACCGTCGCGAGTGGTTGCGTCCGGACCTCACCGCCGGCCTCGTGCTCACCGCACTGCTCATCCCTGCCGGAATGGGATACGCGGAAGCGGCCGGACTGCCTGCCTATGCCGGCCTCTATGCGACCATCGTTCCGCTCCTGGCCTATGCGGTGGTCGGCCCGTCGAAGATTCTCGTCCTGGGCCCGGACTCGTCGCTCGCGCCGCTCATCGCAGCGGCCGTCCTCCCGCTTGCCGTCGCAGACGACCCGGAGAGTGCCCTGGTCTTCGCCGGGATACTCGGTGTGCTCGTCGGCGTGATCCTGCTCGTCGGAGGGTTCCTCCGTCTCGGCTTCGTCACCGAACTGTTGTCCAAACCGATCCGGCTGGGTTACCTGAACGCGATCGCACTCGTCGTGATCGTCGGGCAACTGCCGAAACTGCTCGGCTTCTCGGTCGACGCACCCGGCCTGCTGGGGGAGATCCGGGAGATCGGGGAAGCCGTGGCGGGCGGCGGGATCGACCCGGTCGCAGCCGGTATCGGGCTGGCCTCCCTCGCGGTCATCGTGGGTTTCCGATTGTGGTTGCCGCGGATACCGGGAGTCCTGGTCGCGGTCGTCGGAGCGATCGTGACCTCCGCCGCGCTGGATCTCACCGACGACATCGGAATGGTCGGTGCGCTGCCCGAGGGGCTCCCGCTCCCGTCGTTCGGCGGGGTCGGATGGGGAGACGTGGTCCGGCTCGTCGGACCGGCGGCCGGTATCGCACTGATCGCCTTCGCCGACACCGGGGTGCTCTCCCGCACGTTCGCTGCGCGCCGAGGCGAGAACGTGAACGGGAGTACGGAGATGAAGGCGGTGGGTGCCGCCAACATCGCCGGGGGACTCTTCGGGGGGTTCCCGATCTCGGCGAGCGGATCGCGGACGCCGGTGGCCGAGCAGAGCGGCGCGCGTACACAGTTCGCCTGTGTCGTAGGCGCGGTCGCCGTCCTCGTCTTCGTACTCGCTGCTCCGGGTCTGACCACCTACCTGCCCGATGCGACTCTCGGCGCCGTGGTGATCGTCGCCGCCACGGCCCTGGTCGACATCCGGGGCATGGTCCGGATGTGGAGGATGAGCACGGTCGAGTTCGGGCTGGCCGCCGCGGCCTTCCTCGGGGTCGCTCTGGTGGGCGTGCTGCAGGGCATCCTTGTCGCGATCGGTCTGTCCTTCGTCTCGGTGGTCGCGCACGCGTGGCAGCCGTACCGCACCGAACTCGTACGGACCGCCGACCGTCCGGGATTTCACGACGTCGAGCGTCATCCCGACGGGACCCGTATCCCGGGGCTGGTGCTCGTCCGGTTCGACGCTCCGCTGTTCTTCGCCAACGGTGAGATCTTCGATCAGTACGTGCGCTCGGTGGTCGCCGGAAGCGAGGTGCCGGTCGAGTGGGTGATCATCGCGGCCGAACCGATCACAGGACTCGACACCACTGCCGTCGACGAACTCGTCGACCTCGACACCTATCTGGAAGGCAACGGAATCCGGCTCGTATTCGCCGAGATGAAGGGACCGATCAAGGACCGGCTCGTCAGATTCGGGGTGGGAGACAGATTCGACCCGACTCGCTTCCACCCGACCGTCGAGGACGCGGTGAACGTCTTCATCGGCAGGACCGGTCGTAGCGGCGATCAGGTCGTCGGCTGATCCTCGATCGCCGGATGTTCCTCGACGGTGCGTGCGGGCCTGATCACCAGTTCCAGGACCAGCAGCGCCAGGACCGCACCCAGCACGATGAGCGCGACCACGAGCCCGGTGGGGTAGCGCCAGAACATCACGAGCAGGGCGGCCACTCCGATGATGACCGACCGGATCACGATGCGGGCACGGAAGGCTGCTGCCTCGAAGGGATTCGGCGGGCGCGGCCGGCGCAGTCGTTGCACGGCGTCGAGGCTGCGGCCGAACCCGCGCCGGACGGTCTCGGCGGAGGACGAACCACCGGTGAGGTAGGCGCCGAGAGCGATCACCAACCCGAGGACCGCGACCGCCCGGAGAGTGGTTCGCAGCGGTACCAGCACGGCATCGATGATGGCGGCAGCCGCATCCGGCGACAGGACGTCGGGCGGAACACCGTCGAGATACAGCGATCGAGCGATGATGAGGGCGACCGCCAGAACGAACATGCCTACGACCAGCGCGAGGCCGACGAACGCGAGTGCGCGTAGGCGCCGTCCCGTCGGTGCGACCGCGACTGCGGCGGCAGCAGCGGCGAGCGTGATCCAGGGCAGTACATCGGACACGTTGTCGAGGGTGTTCACGGCCCGTTGTGCCCGGACCAGTTCCGGTGATCGGAACAGGACCAATTGTTTGTCGACACTCGGGATCTTCTCGGCGAACGTGAAACCACGGTCGAGGAGGCGAGCCTTCACGTTGTCGATCACCGTGCCGAGCGAGATGCTCACCGTACCCGCATCGTCGACCGTCACGGACGACGGACCGAGATTCCCGGTCACCACCGCGACCAGGGCATCGTGGGCGGCGCGATTGGCCTGGATCCACAGATCCTCGAATCGGTCGCTCTGTACGAACGACAGCACCGTCTGGTTGACGAAGCTCCGCGCCTGCCCCGTGATCACCGGTGCCAGTCCCTCCACCGCGCGGTCGACACGGGGCGCGTTCTCCGTGGCCGGAACGGCGTCGGTGAGGGCAACCAGTGCGTCGGTCGTCAGGCCTTCGATGTCCACGCGCGTGAAGATCTCGTCGGTGACGGAGTTCGCGATCTGTGTCTGGATAGCAGGGTTGGAGCCCAGCGGGGCGACGGTGGTCACGTACCGGTCGGTGTCGAGGATCTCGCTGCGCACGAACCGTGCCGTCACCGACAGGACGGCCAGAACCGCGACCAGCACGGTGAGCAGCGCAACCGCAGCCCAGCGCCATCCGTGTCTCGGGGGCCGTGGTTCGCGAACGGGTTTCGTCCCGGGAGCGGCTCGTTCTCGTTCCCGAAGCGTGGCGACCTCCGCGCGCAACCGGTCGAGTTCGGCGCGTTCGTCGTCGTCCAGTCGACCCGGTCGGGGATCTTCACCGCCCGCGTCGGTGTTCGTGGCCATCCCTGCATCGCCTCCCCTTTCGGGGCCGGACTCAGTATGCGCCGCCGAGGATCTCTCCGTTGGAAATTTGGACTCCATTCACTTCGGAAATGGCCTCCGCGCGGTCATACTCGACAAGAGGGGATCTGTTCTCGACGACACCGGCGGAAGTCGGCTCCCGGCTTCCGCGAACGATCTTTCATCGAAACGAGGCTCCAGGTGACCGATTCGGATATCGACGAGATGGGCCCGGTCGACTATCTCGTCATCGAATTCCCCGCCGACCGACCGCCGAACGGCTCTGCTCTACCGCTGCTGCTCGATCTCGTCGAACGAGGAATCATCCGGGTGCTCGATCTCGCGTTCGTCCGCAAGGACACCGACGGTTCGGTCGCCGGGATCGACATCTCCGAGGTCGGACTCGAAGGAGAGGTCGACGTGACGTTGTTCGCGGAGGCGTCCTCGGGCCTGCTCGGCGACACCGACTTCGACGAAGCGGGGGCCGCGCTCGAACCGGGCTGCTCCGCCGCCGTGCTCGTCTACGAGAACACCTGGGCTGCTCCGCTGGCGCGAGCACTGCGTCGAAACGGCGCCGAACTCGTCGCATCCGGGCGTATCCCGGTGCAGAGCATCCTGGCTTCGCTGGAGAAGCTCGATGTCGAAACGTGATTCTAGCGAACGAGATACGTGAGGAGATCATCATGCCGGGACTGCTTCGTGGGGTGGCTCGTACCGCAGTCGTAGCGGGGACTGCGACAGCCGTCTCCAATCGGGTCTCCCGCCGTCAGGGGGCGCGGTGGAGCGCGCAGGAACAAGCACAGTACGGCCGGCCCGAACAGTACGCACCCGAGCCCGCGCCGACCCCGGCGAGCCCGCCTCCGGGTGGGACGGACCGCATCGCGGCGCTGAAGGACCTCGCCGAATTGAAGGCGCAAGGCGTGCTCACCGAGGCCGAGTTCGAGAGGGAGAAGGCGAGGATCCTCGCATCCTGAGCACGAGTCCGGCCTCCGCGTCGGGCGGGCGCGCCCCGCTCCGACGCGACGACGGGTTCGACGGGTTCGACGGGACGAGCCTCATGGGCGACTGGAGGTGTACGGTACACCGGATCGACGAGCCGACCGAGTGCGTGGCGAGGCTGTCGCTGGTACTGGCGGACGAGCTCACCTCGGCAGAGGTGCAGGACCGCGCTCGTGTGCTGGCCCGCCAGTTCTTCGGACACGACGTCGATGTCGCTGACGTCGAACCGGAATACTGGTCGACGGGCACTCCCCGCCGGCCACCGTCGACGTGAACGGACGCCGTTCCCTCGCGGTCCGCATCTGTTGTCGGGAAAGGTGTTTCGCCCTGAAGGCATCGGATATCCACACCGGCGGTGTGGTGCGGTGCGGTCATCTCGTTGTGGACGTGGCGTCGGTGCGGCCTGCGCGATCATCGCTGCGGAACGGACCGGAGGGGTCGATGCGGCGAACGAAGGGCCTGGTACCTGATCCGTCCTCGGGCGTTTTGTCGGGACATCCGAATAGCAAGTGCCCGTTGGGTATACACCGACATGCATGCGGTGTGTAGGCACACCGACGGAGGCGGAGGCATCGGGTGCACCTCTCTGTTTCCGGATGTCCGGACCCGAACCGACTCCGTTGGTGCGCAGATGAATCGGAAGAAATGGTACGAATGTCACCGATTCGGCGCGGGCGCTTCCCCCGGCCCCCCGAACAGGATTCAATGACAGGTGCAGAGGGACTGCCGGGAGCGCAGGGGATACGCTTCCGCATCGCTGCTCCGTCGGGAAATTCGCGAACGGTGGCAGGGGACGACAATGGAACACGGAGTTGTGCTGTGGTTCGATGCCGGTCTGGGACACGGATTCATCCGTGACGACGACGGCACCGAAATCCTGGTGCATTATTCACAGATCGACGGGAGCGGTTACCGCTTTCTGACAAGTGGCCAGCGAGTACGGTTCGACGTGGGCTACGGAATCTTCGGCCGACAGGCGGTCGACGTGCACGTGTGCTGACGTCTGGGCCGTCCGGACGGTGGGAACGGACCATGGACACACGTGCGAACGAGCTGGTGGGGGAGATCCACGTTTCTCCCTCCGAGGAGCAGGTGTGGGCCTCGCGGGCTGCAATCGAACGGGCGACGGGCGTGCTGATGGAACGATACGGCCTCGATGCCGGACAGGCGAAGGAATCGCTGCTTCGGGCCTCCCGCCGTGCCGCCGTACCGACGGTGCAATTGGCGGAGGAGGTGCTCGTCTCCGGCCGGACGCATGAGCCGTCCTCGATTCGGGAAGTGCTGGACACCGCACCCGCGCCTGCGGCCCTGCAGAAGGCCATCGCCTTCATCGAGGCCGAAGCGGCTCGCCCGATCAGACTGGCCGATATCGCCGCTGCCGCCGGTGTCGGAGGGCGCGCCCTGCAATACGATTTCGTGCGCCACCATCACACGACGCCCGTGCGGTATCTGCGTTCGGTACGACTCGAGCGGGCCCACCGTGATCTGCAGACCGCCGACCCGAACCGTGAGACGGTGGCCTCGATAGCGGCGCGCTGGGGCTTCTCGTCTCCCGGGCGGTTCGCGGCGCAATACCGGTCCGTCTACGGTCGATCCCCTCGCGTGACCGGCGCGGGACGGTTGTGGTCCGATCGGATTACCGACGAATCTCCGAGAAACGAATAGACTGCACCGGAAGCGAACAATGCGTCGCTGTCGAGACTGCCGACGGGGCGTGAGACTTCCGGCGCAGGGGGTCGGATGCGTCCACCTGCCCCGTCGGCAGTAACTCGAGCATGCACATTCGATCCCGGCCGGGGCCATTCGGCGTATTCTCGGGATATCGATGATCGCCCGTCACCCCCTGCACGGACGATCACCGCCGCCGGGTGGATCCGATGTCGGCCACTCAGGCGATGCCGGACCCTGCCGCCCCATTCCCCTGCTCGGGCGACAGGGTTTCGGTGTACGTCGTGCGCCCCGCCTCACCGGCCGGAATCGAGTCCCGGGCCTCGTGATCCTCCTGGACCTTCGTCGATATCGTTGTCCCTGGTGTCCTCATCGGTGCCGCCCGGGGAATCGTCCTTGTCGCGCGCACCGTTCTCTTCGGAGGGGACGCGGGGAGTTCGGCCGAGTAGGGCGCACGGGGCGGGGCGATCTCGTCGAGACGTTCGTTGATCGCGTGGGCGATGAGATCGTGCTGCAGGTGGGGAAGCGGCAACAATCCGTTCAGATAAGCCTCGACCTCGACCTTTCCCACCTCGCCCCCGAGCGCGAAGTAGCGGAGCCACAACTCCTCGACTCCGAGTCCGGAGGCACGAAGGGCAGCAAAGAGTCGGCGACGGTGTTCGCCGTCGGGTAGATAGTCCACTCCGACCTCACACCGTCTCGGTGTGGGTCGACGCGACTATCTCGGCTGCCACCTCCCGTACGGGGATGCGCCGCTGTACAGACGATTCGAGCAGTCGCTGCGCGGCGCGATCGGCTTCGAGATTCTCGCGCAGCATCACGATTCCTTTGGCGGTAGCGATCAGATCCCGATCGCGCAGGGCACGAAGCAACCGCTCGTTGAGTGCTTCGGCTGCGGTCAGGGTGTGCATGTTCGCCAACAGGATCGCGGCCTGATCGGCGAAACGGCCGAGAATGTCCTCGCTGTCCGAGGTATAGACGCGCGGACGTGTGGAATACACCTTCAGCGCGCCCATCATCTCGCCCGCGTACTGCAGGGGAACGCTCAGCGACGAAGACATCCCCAGCTCCACCGCCCGCCTGGACCAGTCCGGCCAGCGCTCTTCCACTTCGAGGTCGTCCACTCGCACCGCCACGACGTCCCGGATCGCCGTCAGACAGGGACCCTCGCCGAGTTCGTACTGCAGCGCATCGAGATGCTCGACCATCCGCCCGGTCGCGGCGGACGTGGAACGGTTGCTCGTCTCGTCGACGAGAGTGATACCCGAGCCGTCCGTGCCGGGCAATGTGTCCTTCGCCAGTGAGGTGATCAACTCCAGCACGGTGGTCACGGTCTGTTCGGACAGCAACACTCCGGCCATGCGGGCGAACACCGCGGCCCATGCATCGGGAGTCGGATCGTGCGACTCCGTCATCTCCCACCTCCTGCCCGAACGCACCTTCGTGCGTCACCGATATCTCGACGCTGCCCGTTCCGAAGCTTCGGCGTTCACGGACGTGCCGCCCCGATCACCCTCTTCGACACCGCACCCGAACGCGCCCGAATCGGCAGAATCCGAAGTATGCCGACCCGGACGATCGACGGTCACCGCATCACCCTGACCAACCTCGACAAGGTGCTGTATCCGAGCACCGGGACGACGAAGGGTGAGGTCGTCGAGTACTACGAAGCGATCGCCGAGGCGATGCTGCCCCACATCGCCGGCCGGGCCACGACCCGCAACCGGTGGCCGAACGGCGTCGGTGGACAGTCCTTCTTCGAGAAGAACCTTCCGGACCACGCACCGGCATGGATCGAGCGTCGCACTCTGCACCACAAGGACCGGCGGGTCACCTACCCGCTGTTCGATTCGGTCGCCGGACTGGTCTGGCTCGCACAACAGGCAGCCCTCGAACTCCACGTCCACCAGTGGCGTTTCGACGGAGAGAAGGCCGGACCCGCGACCCGCATCGTCTTCGATCTCGACCCCGGGCCCGGGGTGGGCCTGGCCGAGTGCGCGGAGGTCGCCCGCCACGTGCGCGACACCGTCTCAGAACTCGGGTGGGACGCCTATCCCGTGACCAGTGGCAGCAAGGGGATACACCTGTACGTTCCGCTCGACCGGGTGTTGTCCTCGGCGGGGGCGTCGAAGGTGGCGAAGCAGGTCGCGCGCAATCTCGAGACGACCCTTCCCGGCCTGGTGACCGCGACGATGGCGAAATCCGCGCGCGAAGGCAAGGTCTTCGTCGACTGGAGTCAGAACAACAGTTCCAAGACGACGGTGGCTCCGTACTCGCTGCGCGGTCGCGACGAGCCGTGGGTTGCAGCCCCGCGTAGCTGGGACGAACTCGACGATCCCGACCTCTCGCAACTGCAGTTCCGCGACGTGCTCGCTCGTATCGACGAGCTCGGGGACCTGCTCGCCGGACTGGATCCGCCGCTCGGCGGCGGCACTGCGTCCGGCGGCGACGCCCTGGACACCTACCGCGGCAAGCGCGACGCGGCGCGCACCCCCGAACCCGTGCCCGACCGCGTCCCGGACGACGGTCCCGGCAACAGGTTCGTCATCCAGGAACACCATGCGCGTCGCCTGCACTACGACCTGCGGCTCGAACGCGACGGTGTGCTGGCCTCCTGGGCGGTGCCGAAGAACCTGCCGGAGACCTCCGGGCGCAACAACCTGGCGGTACGGACCGAGGATCATCCCATCGAGTACCTGACCTTCCACGGGACGATCCCGAAGGGCGAATACGGTGCCGGCAGCATGACCGTGTGGGACACCGGCACCTACGACACCGAGAAGTGGCGGGACGACGAGGTGATCGTCCGTTTCCACGGCGAGCGGATCGAGGGACGGTACGCGCTGATCCGCACCGAGAAGAACCAGTGGCTCGCGCATCGCATGAAAGACCAGGCGGAGCCGACCCCCGAGCCTTCGTCCGACGGCGGGCCGTCGGGGTCGAAGGTCTTCCCGCACGACCTGGCGCCGATGCTCGCGACCCCCGGTGACGTCTCGGATCTCGACGCCGAACACTGGGCGTTCGAAGGCAAATGGGACGGATACCGCGCGATCGCGGAGATCGAGGACGGCACGGTGAGGCTCCGCAGTAGATCCGGACGCGATGTCACCGGCGACTATCCGAAGCTCGTCGAACTCGCGACGATCCTCGACGGTCACCGGGCGGTGCTCGACGGGGAGATCGTCGCGGTGGACCGTTCCGGCGTGACGAGTTTCTCGATGCTGCAGCGCGGCGTGAACTACGAGTACCGCGTGTTCGATGTGCTGTATCTCGACGGGGTCTCGCTGCTGCGCAAGACCTACGACGATCGCCGCCGGGTCCTCGAGGCGCTTGCCGCCGCGACGGACGGACTGATCGTCCCCGATCTGCTCCCGGGTGACGGACCCGACGCTCTCGACCGCAGCCGGGCGAAGAACTGGGAGGGCGTGGTCGCGAAGCGCCGTGACTCCGTATACCTGCCGGGCAAACGCGGAGCGGGATGGATCAAGTCCAAGAACTGGCTCACCCAGACCGTCGTGCTCGGAGGATATCGGCGCGGCCGCGGCAATCGCGCCTCCACCTTCGGATCCTTGTTGCTCGGCGTCTACGACGACGGCGAGTTCGTCTACGTCGGCAAGGTGGGGACCGGTTTCGACGCCGAGACCCTTCTGTCGGTGGCGAAGACCATGAAGGGGCACACGAGTCGTACGAACCCGTTCGCGAACGAGGTGCCGGCCGCCGAACGCCGCGATGCGGTGTGGCTGCGGCCCGAACTCGTGGGGGAAGTGCGGTTCGGGGGATGGACGGAAGGAGACCGAGTGCGGCACGCGAGCTGGCGCGGTCTGCGCGACGACATCGACGCGTCGAGCGTGGTGCGAGAAGAGGAAGCAGGCACCGACTCCTGACATCGACGTATCGAGCTCGGGCGCGACGGCCGGCGGATCGGTTGAGCGGTCGAAGTACCGATGCCCGTATTCTGTCGGGCAGAAAGAGATCGGTATGGGTGATCGTCGCCTTCAACCGTTACGTTGTATCCACTCGAAACGGTGTTCGTCGGGGGACCCGGCTCGATCCCATGTATTCATCTCGGTAGGGACGCGCTATGACGACGATGCTCGGACATTCCCCGGCTCAGGAGCCTGCACCACAGAAGCCCGCACTCTCGGCTCGCGAGATCGAGATCCTACGGGCCTGGTTGCTCTGCGAGTCCAAGGCAGAGGCGGCTGCGAGCCTGTTCGTCACCGCAGCCACGGTCAGCACCCACATCGTCCGCATTCGCGAGAAGTATGCGCGGGTCGGGCGTAGGGCGACCACGAAGACCGCACTGCTCGCCCGCGCCCTGCAGGACGGTGTGATCTCCATCGACGAACTGTGACCCGTCGGCTTCTCACCGGGCAGGGTGGACACACGACGGAAGCCACGAGTGCGGCGAACGCCGCGCGTCGACGGGGCGTGGACGTGGTGATGCTCGACGATCACGGCATGGACGAGCGCGTGCGCGGCATCGAGTCGGGTGCGGTACCGCAGGACTAGAGTTCCTCGTGTGACCGTGCTGAAGTCGTTGCTGCTGTTCGCCGTTGCCGCCCTGTTCGAGATCGGTGGTGCGTGGCTGGTGTGGCAGGGCGTGCGCGAGCACCGCGGCTGGATCTGGATGGGGCTGGGCGTGATCGCGCTCGGCGCTTACGGTTTCGTCGCCACGCTCCAGCCCGACGCGAACTTCGGGCGCATCCTCGCCGCGTACGGCGGGGTGTTCGTGGCCGGTTCGTTGGTGTGGGGCATGGTGATGGACGGCTTCCGGCCGGATCGATGGGATGTCGCGGGCGCGCTCGTCTGCCTCGTGGGCGTCGCCATCATCATGTATTCACCTCGGTGACGGGGCATCCGGTGCGGGCGGCGCCGGATGCCTCTCCCGATGTCACGGCACTACGACGCCTCCGGCTGCGGGGGTCGAGTTGCACAGCGGTCCACTGCCGAGATTCACCGAGCCGAACACCGTGGCCACGACTTCACCCGGTCCGGTGTCGACCAGCGCCGACAGGTTCGGGTACGCACCGCCCAGATCGACGATGCCGGTACGGCCGGTGGTGCGATTGAGCCATGCGACGCTGACCTGGCCTGCTGCCGGGACCGGCCACAGCGCTTCCCGCGTGGAGAACAACACGTGTCCGCCGGGAATACCGGCGTCCGGTCCGGGTTGCGCCGCGACCGAGGTCAACGACGCGAGGCTGCCCTGATTGATGCAGCCGATGGTGATCGCCGTGCCCAGCGGCTGAGGGGGTGCAGCGGTCGCCGCACCGGTGAATGCGATTGCGGCAGCGAGGGGAGCCGCCAGGGCGAGAATTCGACGTGCACTTCGCAGTGCAGGCATGGTGCTGCTCCTCGGAAAAAGGGACGTCACGTCCGGGAGCCGACCGCGGCGAGGAATACCGCGGCGCGTCCCGCGCACCGATGACGAGCGTGAGTCTATCGAGACACCGAAGTTCCTGGAGCGGTTTCGGTCTCGATCCGGTACAGCCCGGAAGCATTGCGGCGCAATACCGCGTCGGCGAGGTCGTCACCGAGCACGTCCTCGACGAGGGCGATGTCGGTGTCCCGGAACGGTCGTGGTGCCCGCGTCGACGGCAGATCGGTGCCGAACACGAGGGCAGCGGGATTCGCATCGGCGAGGGCCCGCAGCGCGTCGGCCACCGCGAAGTCGACGCGCCCGAACCCCGTGGCCTTCACGCGGACACCACTGTCCACCAGGCGCAACAGTGACGGCAGGCCGTCCCGCGACAATCCCAGATGATCGATCGACACCGCGGGTAGCGCCGCGATCGTCGAGTGCACATCGGCCAGATCGCGGGCATCGATGTACAACTCGGCGTGCCAGCCGACGAGATCGTGGACCCGGCGGGCGACCCGGTCGAGTTCGGAGAGGGTCGCCGATCCGCCGCGGCGGACGTTGAATCGCACCGCCTGCACGCCCGCCGCGTCGAGCCGCACGATCTCGTGGTCCGAAGCGGTGACCGGCAGGTGCACGACACCCACGAAGGACGGACCGAGCCGGTCGAGCGCGTCGAGGAGGAAACTGTGATCGAAGGCCTGGAACGATGCCGACACCACCGCTCCTCCGGTGACGCCCAGATGCGCGACCCGCGCGAGATAGTCGTCGACGGTGAACGGTTCGGGTAGATACCCGTCGTTCTCGACGAGGGGGAAGCGCGGATCGATGATGTGCAGGTGCGCGTCGAACATCTCCCCACGATAGGAATCGCCCCGCAGCCGGGACAGGTTTCGGATCATCGGGAGTTCAGGGGCGGCGACGATGCGCGGTATGACGGCGGAGGAGCGACTCGGCCAGTCCTGCCACGAGGTCCCGTGCCTCGGGTGGCCCGACGATCTCGATGTGCTCGCCGAACTGCAGCAGTTGCCGCACACCGTCGATCGAGTCGTAGGCCACCGTGATCCGCGAAACGGCCGGTCGCGGCCCTGCGGTGCTTCCGCGCAGGCGGGCACCGAGGATGCGCCGTGCGAGGTCGAGACGGCTCGTCGCGAGATCGGCGGTGACGACGTCCTCGCGTCGTTCGAGCGCGTCGCCGAGTTCGCGTGCCAGGGCGGGCAGGGTCCGGCCGGGGGACAGGCGGCGCGGCCGGTCGAGCACTTTCCACGCACTCAGGCGGGTGAGTGCGAACAGTCGTGGTCGCCCCTGATCGTCGGCCACGAGATACCAACGGCCGGCGCGGGAGAGCACACCGTACGGATCGACGACGATCTCGCGTTCGTCGCGGTGCCCGCTCGAGCGGTAGGTGATCGCGAGTCGTCGTCCGCGTCGCAGGTCGCGGGTGAGCGCAGCGACGTCGGCCCGGTCCTCGGCGGCGAACCATCCCCGGTTGTCGACGGTGACCACCTCGGTCAGCGGCAGCAGGTCGTTCTCGCGTGCGCTGGACGGCGTGCGCCGGCCGCGCGCGGTGAGCTTGTGGACGGCGTCGCGTGCGGTGGTGTCGACACCGAGTTGCCGGGCCCGGCCCATGTCGAGACCCAGGGCGCGCAGGACGTCCACCTCGGACGCGGTGAGCCGGTTCAGGTCGGTCGGCCGACCGGGGAGCATCACGATGCCGCCGTACCTACCGCGTTCGGCGACCACCGGAAGGCCCGCAGCAGCAAGCGTTTCCACATCGCGCAACACGGTGCGCCCGGAGACGCCGAATTCCTCCGCGAGTTCGGCGGCCGTGACCCGTCTGCGGGCCTGCAGGACGACCAGCATGCTCAGCAACCGCTGCGGCCGGTTCACGGACTGTTCGATCTCCTTTCGAAAACACGACAGGAACTGTCGGGTTTCGGTGCCACGGTAGTCCCCGAAGCCTTCACCGCCTACCGGAAGGGGATGTCGATGACCGTGTCGTCGCCCAACCTGTTCCTGATCTACGTGACCGACGTCGAACGTGCGACTCGCTTCTACAGCGACCTGTTCGACATGACCCCGCAGATGACGACCCCGCGCTACGTCTGCTTCGAAGTGGCGCCGGAAGTGCTGTTCGCGCTGTGGTCGGGTCGTGCCGAGACCGTGGATGCGAACGCGCCGCGGTTCTCGGAGGTGGGCCTGATGGTGCCGGGCTCGGCAGCCGCCGTCGATGCGATCTACGACGAGTGGGCCGGCAAGGGGGTGACGGTCGTGGAGGCACCTCGCGACGAGGTGTTCGGGCGGACATTCGTGGTGTCGGACCCGGACGGCAACCTCATCCGCGTCTCCCCGCTGGACTGAGCCCGCTCGACCGGCCGATCTACGACGCCTCGCGCATCGTGAGCCCGCCGAGTTCGACCGTGTACGTCTGCGACGCCTCGTCCCACCACACGGAGTAGGTGGTGGGGTACAGACCCGCGCGCTGGTAGGCCTCGGGCTGGGGGAGGGGCTCGTGGATCGCAGGCCGGGACGCGAGCCACTCCCGGCTCATCATGGGTTCGATGAACGCCTGCCGGCCGTCCCACGTGCCGTAGAGCACCGTCTCGGTGAAGTGGTGTTCCGCAGCGGAATCGTGCCCGGTCTCGGTGGTGTCCACCCAGTGCAGTCCCATACCTGCGACCGTCGAGGTCAGCGGATCTCCGGACGGTGCGTACCCCTTCGGGAGGTAGCGCGGGTCGGGCACGCGGGCAGCAGCGGGGATGTAGCCGGGAGCGAAGGGATGGATCGACTCCACCGTCGGCCTGTCCAGCAGATAGAAGTGGACGTCGAAATGCGGGACGTCGAAGCCGTGCTGGGGGTCGTGGCCGTGCGAGTTCCAGTCGATCGTGACGTGGTCGAAGGCCGTGGCGGCCGCCTCCTCGGGCAACTCGAGCACGTAGGCCTCGGTGACCGGCAGCAGCGCGGCGGGCAGGTCGTCGAGTGCGCCCGTGTCGAGTCGGACCCCGATGGTGGCCGGCGTGCCCTCCTCGTCGACGGTGACGTACGTGCGGGCGTTGCCCGCGCCGACCGGACGGGCCGGTCCTTCGACGAGGCCGGAGACGCCTCCGGCCCCTGCGGGGGCGGGAGTGACGAACAATCCGAGGACCGCCGCCGAGACGATCACGGCGAGGTGTGAGGCACGAGGCCGAATGTCCATGTGAGGTCCTCGATTTCCGTCTCCAGCGGCATCGTTCTGGATGCTAACCGTCGTGCGGACGGCGGAGGACGGACTAGATCGAACCGTGATGCGGGGGCTTCGGGCGGTCGGCGGTGATCCCGGAAGGTCGCGAAACCGGCGGTGCCCGATGCTCGGGACCCGAGTGGTGTCGGATGGTGCCCCCGGCAGGATTCGAACCTGTCGTGAATGCCGATCTTCTGCGATCGTTGACCAGGGAACTTGTACCGCATCCGCTGGTCATACGTGAATCTACATGTGGACAGTTGTGGACGCAACGTGTCATAGGATGAACCTGATTCTGCACATATTCTGCACGAGGGGCGATATGGCGCGTCGAAAGAAGCGATCCTTCGGAGGTCTCCGCAAGCTTCCCTCCGGTCGGTGGCAGGCGAACTACACCGCGCCTGACGGGTTGCTCTACAAGGCGCCGCGCACGTTCGCCGCTGAGGACGACGCAATCGGCTGGTTGAACGCCGAACGACGCCTCATCGACCTGGACGTGTGGACGCCACCCACCGAACGGGGTCTCGACGAACCGCCGGCACCCGTACTCACCCTCGGGGACTACGCCGATCGGTGGATCACTCATCGGCACCTCAAAGAGTCCACCCGGCACCTCTACCGACGCATGTTCGAACAGCACATCGAACCGACCCTCGGAGCACTCCCGCTCGATGGCGTGGCACCAGATCAGATCCGCGTATGGTTCGCCGACCTTCGCGACACTCCCGGCCCGAACAGGGTCTCGACGGGTAAGACCCGTAATGCCCGGGTCTACGCGTTGCTGAGGACCATTCTCGGGACGGCAGTCGACGATGGACTCATCCCTACGAATCCCTGCCGGATTCCTCGAGCTGGACGCACCGAACGTGCCCACGAAATCAGGTTGCTGTCCCTCTCCGAACTTGATGCACTCGCCTACGCGATGCCTGATCGTCTCCGGCTGCTCGTGAAGCTCGGTGCCTGGTGTGGTCTAAGGCGGGGGGAACTGCTCGAGTTGCGCCGCAGTGACGTAGCTGAGGACGGCAGCGTGGTGCGTATCCGCCGAGCAGTTGTGTTCGTGAAGGGGCAGCCGCATGTCGGTGCGCCGAAGTCGACCGCAGGCGTCCGAGACGTTGCCGTACCCCCACACGTCCGTACTGCGGTGGTGGATCACCTCGCCGAGCATGTGAGCCGTGGGAAGAATGCGCTGCTGTTCACATCGACGGACGGGGACCGGCTAGGGGAGTGGACGTTGCGATACCACTTCGAACAGGCCGCAAAGAAGATCGACCGCCCGGATCTCCGCCTGCACGACCTCCGGCACCAGGGCGCAGTTCTCGCAGCGCAGGCCGGCGCGACCACAAAAGAACTCATGGCACGTTTGGGGCACTCGACCCCGAACATGGCGATGCGCTACCAGCACGCTGCAGCAGGACGTGACGCTCAGATCGCGGAACGGCTGTCACAGCTAGCGACTCGCGATGACGCTTAGCGAGCAGGGTGTGAAAAGACGTGTGCTTTAATGGTCTTGCTGACCGATTAAGTGGACAGTGATTGACAACCGAACACAGCACGCTAGCCCGAATATGCGGCGGAGTACCGATACGGACCCAGGAGGTCTAGGTCCCACCGCGCAATAAGGCGAACGGCGCAGGTTTCCCAGGCGGAAGAACGTCGAGCAGCACAGCACCTCACAGGGAGGTGACTTGTGCGCTCGTGTTCTTCCGTTTCGCTTTGGGAGAGACCGTGCCAGTGAATAAGTCGAAGCGTCGACTGGTTTCGATACCGCAGGCCGCTGAGGAATACGGCGTCTGCAGCAAGACAATCCGCCGTTACATCTCAGCGGGCCGTATCACCGGATACCGGTTCGGCCCCCGGATGATCCGTGTGGACCTCGACGAGATCGAGGCAATGATGCGCCCAATGGCTGCGGCTGGGGGTGCGTCTGCATGACCTCGAACAGCAGAATGCGCCCCGCGGGCAACGAGGCGCATCCGAAATCCCAAATGGCGGCGGGACACACCGATTCTAGCGAAGATCCCCGCTACCACGTGCCTACGCCCACGGACCGCGAGATCGCAGCGGCCCTCGAGATCGTGCAGAGCGCCGGCTACTGGGTCGCAGTGCGCTGCACCGCCTGTGGGCACCCTCTCGTATCCCCGAAGTCACTCCAAGCCCACATGGGTCCGAAGTGCGCCGCCCGTGAGGGGGTGCGTCGATGAGCACCCACGAAAACGAGCTGCTCGAGGCGGTGCTCGGGACCGATCCCGGCCTTACACGCCCGATCCCGTCCTCGGCGGTGCTCGCAGACTTTGTGATGCCGCACATCCTCAAGATCCGCGACGACGGAAATGGCAACCTCCGTCAACTGCCCCTCATCGGCTCGCAGGCATGGGAGAACGCAGGCGACGGGGTGAAGTGGGCCGTGGTCGCCACACTCGCCCTACAGGGCATCTGGGCCGCCGAACGTGGACCTGACGAACGTGTGGCATACGCCGAATCCGGTGATCGCGTCGATTCCCTCATCGACTGGGGTGCCGAAGCGTACCGACTCGGATACGACGCCGGCCGACGCGACCAAGCCCAGACCAGCCGTCGCCAGCACCGCGGGACGGGGGCAGCATGAGCGTAGATCCATACCTCGACGTTCCACCGTTCGACGACTCTTCCCACTCACTGCTGGCAAGTCGACTGCGGTCGGGAGCTTGGCTCGACGCGCAACAGTTCCCGCCGTTGAACTGGGCCATCGATGGAGTGATCCCCGAAGGGTTCGGATTGATCGTCGCCCCACCGAAGGCCGGCAAGAGCTGGTTCGTGCTCGGTGCGGCCCTGGCGAAAGCAGACGGTGGTCGGGCACTCGGATGCATCTCGGTTCGTCGCGGCCCGGTGCTGTACCTCGCGCTCGAGGACGGATACCGACGCCTGCAATCCCGGTGCCGAATCCTGCTAGGGGACAGTGTCCCAATCCCGGGACAACTCGACGTCATCATCGACGCCCAGGCCCACGAAGTTCCCATGCTGGTCGGGGAGTGGTTGGAGCAGCATCGGCATGACGCACCCCTCGTCGTGCTCGACACGCTCGGCAAGGTGATGCCGCCGAAGGCCGCGGGGGAGTCGGACTATCAGCGCGATTACAGAGTCGCCGGCAAACTCAAGGCACTCGCGGATGCGGTACCCGGTTCGACCGTGCTCGCCGTGCACCACACCCGCAAGGCCGAATCGAGCGATTTCGTCGATGCGGTGTCCGGGACACAGGGCATCGCCGGTGCCGCTGACTTCATCCTCGTGCTCGCCCGCAAACGCCACGACGATCAGGCATCCCTCGCTGTGACCGGCCGCGATGTGATCGAAGCCGAGTATGCGATCACATCACGAGACGGTGCCTGGACGCTCGATGGAGGAAGCCTCAAGGCTGCCGCCGCGGCTCTTGCGGAACGGAAGTCCACGGACGGGATCGGGGACCGTAGCGCCGAAATCATCCGGTACGTCAGCGGCTATCCCGGTGGTGTCTCACCGAAGGAAGTGGCGGATGCTCTCGGGATTCCGGATGCACGCCGATACTTGGCGCGTCTGGCGGATGCGGAGCGGCTACGGAAGATCGGCCGCGGGTTGTACGGACCCCCTAGTACCCCTGTCCCCACTGTCCCACTGTCCCAATCGGAAGACGAAAAGGACGAACTCGAGGGGGAATGGGACAACGGGACAGTGGGGACAGCCCCCGGACAAGGGGACAACACTGCTCGCTGCGTCGTATGTGGACAACCCTTCCTCTTCCCCGCAGCCGGAAAAACCATCTGCTCCATCCGAGACGAAGCGCACGACAACGCACGTGGTGGTGATCGCTGATGAGCCACCCCGATCCGTTGCAGGCCGCGCACCTACCCAACGGCTACGCCGCCACCGTCTGCATCACACCCGACGGCGGAAGGGTGCTCTGGCTACTCGCCAACCACGGACGTATCGAGAATGACGACGAGTTCGGGTGCAGCTGCCAACGCTGCGCACCCCACGAGCACCCAGGCCGACCGATCCCGCCCCGAATGGTTGCCGCTCTCGACCGAGCGCATCAACCGCGCTGCGGCCGTCCCCGTAGCGACGGCCAACCGTGCCGCACCCCGGTCGCTCGAGACGGCAAAGCCTGCCACTGGCACCGCACATCCAACCGAGGAGTAACGCAGTGACCCGCGCCAAGTCCCGACTTCCACAGATCCCCGATCCCATCGCCAGCCTCGTCGACGACCGCCTCACCGGCGCCCGATGCAGCGGCCGACATCCCCTGTTCGATGCCGAGATCGACAACGAGACCACAGAGCAGCGATCGGCACGTTTGGCATGGGCACGAACCGAATGCACACGATGCCCGATCCAGGGCCTGTGCCGAACCGCAGCACACGAACAAGACCATCCCCTCGGGATATGGGGCGGCAAGGTCCACGGCCTGCCCGGCCGCCCCGGACGAAAGGACACCCCCGCAGCATGAGACTCGTCGTCCGCCGCAGCAGGCAGAAAGTCACCACCAACCCCGGAACCGACTTCCCGATCCTGTTCGAGTTCAGCGGAGTCGCCATCGCCATGCGCCCGTCCGAAGCACTCGCCCTCGCAGACCAACTCGTCGACGCCGCCGAACAACTACGGGAAGGCCGAGCATGACCGTGCAGCACCTCGCACCCGGTGTCATCCTGCTCACCGGAGACGCCCTCACCACCGTCCGCTACGCCGTACGCGTCGCCATCGCAGCACGGCACCGCAACGGCTACCCCGTCCCCCGAGAACTCACCGAACTCGCAGCAGCCGTGACCGAACCCGGAACCACGGACATCGAACCAACACGCGCACAACACACTTCAACCGAACTACTCGACATACAGGAGACGGCACGAATGCTCGGATGCAGCCAACGCCAAGCACGCCGCCTCGCACCCCAACTCGACGGACGCCTCCACGCAGGCCGCTGGCTCATCCCACGTGCCGCCGTCGACGAACACGTGAAAGGACGGGCCGCATGAGCCCCACCCGGCACGAGTTGCTGGACATGCTCGCCGCCATGACCGACGACGAGCTCCGCCGCACCATCTCCGAAGCCCGCGGAGCCGACCCCGGCCCCGCCAACGTGCGCGACCTCATCCACCGCGAACTCAACCGCACCCCCGAACCCGACCAGCCGGCACCCGTCGCCCTCAACGACGACGAAGGACTCGCCCGCATCATCGGCGCGAAACTCAACCGCAGCCGCGAACTCTAAGGACCACACCATGCTCGGAACACACCCCCTCGACACTTTCCGCGAACAGATCAACACCGTCGCAGCCGCCGGCGGCACCGTCCCCGACACCTACACCACCATCAACCAACGATGGAAGCGCTACCTCGACATCGGCCACGACACCAGCATCCTGCTCGCCGACGCGATCACCACACCAGACGACACCAGCGACCTCGCACAGCTACGGGCACTGGCCCTCGCAGAACGCTGCGGAAGCATCGAACAGGCCGACCTCACCAAAGAGCTGAAAGCCCCCGTTCTGCTCGCCCTCCGCAACGCCTACGAACCCGTCGCCGACGCGAACTACCGCACCCTCGCCGACAAGTTCACCGCCACCGCCACTGCGTTCACCAAAGCTGTGAACGCAGCAGACCCCGACCTGCCCGCCGAACAGATGGTCACCCAGTCCGAGAAGGCCCGCAAAGCCTGGACCGACGCCGCGATCCACGCCGTCGAACTCGACCAGCAACTCCCCGCACTCCGAGCAGCAGCAGTACTCGCCGGCCTCCGCGCCCACGACAACGACGCCCTGCTACCCCTCACCGTCGACACCGCAGGACACCACCGCAGGCGCCTGTGGGAAGCCTGGGAAACCAACACCGGACGCACCGGTAAGTGGGGAGCACTCGCACGCCTCGGAGCAACCATCCGAGCAGCACACCCCGACACCTTCACGCCCTACCGCCGACCCGCACCCATCGAAGTGAAGTACATGCGTGGTGAAGGCAAGTACGCCGGATCAGTACGCGTGGAGATCGACCCCGAAGACGAGATGGTCTAACACACTTCCCGCACGCCTTGCATCCGTGCGGGGAACGGGTGGGCGTCGGCTTCCCCTCCTGGACCGACGCCCACCCACCACAACCGGAGACACCATGCCGCGCCCCACAACACCACGCACCGCAACCACACGATGGAAGCGCATCAGGACACGCCTCATCCACACCCGCACACACCAATGCCACCACTGCGGAACCGCACTGGACCCCAAAGCCAAACGTGGTGAACCCGGCGCAATCGAGATCGACCACCTCATCCCATACATCGAGCGCCCCGACCTCGCACACGACCCCAACAACCTCGTCCTGTCGTGCCGGCCCTGCAACCTCGCCAAAGGCGGCAAGGCATACGGCGAACCCTTCCACGTCCCCACCACAAGCCTGCCGCTCCCCACCTCACAGCAATGGTGACCGCACAGCAGCGCCACCCCCCAGGGGCCACCTCCTCACCCCGCCCCGCTCCGCTTCCCCTTGGCGTTGAGGATCTATCCCCCCGCCGGCCAAACGCCCCGACCTATGGAGGCCCGATGAAGCCCAAACCCCCACCTGGATGCACCGCTGTGGGTCGCCGCCTGTGGAACGCGGTGCTCGATGAGTACGAACTCGACACTCACGAGGTTGCTGTCCTGCGGGAAGCGGTGCGAACCGTGGATCAGATCGAACAGCTGCAGGCTGTGGTGAAGGATGACGGCCCGATGCAGAACTCGCCGCAGGGCAGGCGCGTGCATCCTGCCGTCTCCGAACTCAGGCAGCAGCGCATCGTGTTGGCTCGTCTGCTCGCTGCTTTGAATATCCCTGCCGAGGATGCTTCTCGTCCGGTGCGTGCACCTCGAGGGGTGTACGGGATTCGGGGGTCGGCGTGAGGCGCCGGCGGATCGCCGAGGCCGGGCAGGTGCCGCCGATGCTGTGGACGTTCGACGCCGAGGATTGGTCAGGCTCGCCGGTGGAGCGGGTGCAGGCGTGGTGCGCTGCTCGCCGTGAGTGGGCGCGCACGAATCCGTGGCCGGGTGGTGCGGTGGAGATGATCGTGCAGAACCGGGCGGTGCGCCGGCAAGTGATGCACGGTGGCGACCGTTGACCCCACCCATGACCTCCCTCGACGGGGGTAGGCCGGACACCCATAGGCGTTGCTGCGCGGGTTTCCTACGAGTCTGGGGATTCGGTTCTCGCGCTCTCCCGAATCGATTCTGAGAGGACTGCTCGTGCCTGTTTCCCGTAAGCGCAAGAAGAAGGCCCGCACCCCGGAGAACTTCGACGCCTTGAACGCTGCTCTCCATGCTGCTCGGACCCGTTCGCCGCAGTTCCGTCGCCTCGCCGCGGATGTTCCCACCAAGCATGTGCCGTTGATGGTGGAGCGGATGTTCGATGAGCGGATTTACGGCACGGCGCAGTGGTTCGCCGGCGCGCTGACTCTGGCGTGGCGGAAGGTGGAAGTTCCTACGCTACGGGTGCGCCCCGACAAGTGGATTTCCATGTTCCGCACTCTGGGGTTCGTGACCTATGGCGATGTGAACGGCGTGGTGGATGAGTCGAAGCGTCCGACGGAGCCGCTGACCCTGTATCGGGGTGCACCGCCGGAGTATCGGGAGGGTCTGTCGTGGACGGACACCCCCGAACGAGCTCGCTGGTATGTGCAGGAGTGGGAGACCGGCAAACGCAACACCGGGGGCACGGTGTGGAAGTGCACCATTCCCCCTGAGAGGTTCCTCGGGTATTTCGACCGGGATCCGGTGGAGGAAATCGAGTGGGTCGCCGACGTGCGTGGCTTGCCGATCGTCGAGCACATCCCGGCCGATCGGGAGATCGTGCGTCCTCGAGTGGCAACGACCTCGGGGCGGGTGGTGATCGATCCTCGGTCGGGTCGCGAGTGGTTCGTGAAGACCCCGCCGACGATCGCGCACGCCCGCAACGAGTACGCCGCGAACCAGCTGTACGCCCTCGCGGGTGTGCCGGTACCCGAGGCGCAGTTGTCCCCGGATGGGACGCGGTACATGTCCGCGGTGATCGACGCGCAGCCGTGGTCGGAGTCGACTGTGGAGGTTCGCCGGCACTTTGCGGTGGATGCGTGGTTGGCGAACTGGGATGCCCCGGAGCCAGGGAACATCCTCATCGACGAGGCGGGCACTGCATTCCGTGTGGACGTCGGGGGTGCGTTGGATTTCCGTGCCCGTGGTGAACGCCGCAACCTCACCCCGGAGGTGTGGGAGCTCGAGACGATGCGAGATCCGGATATCTCACCGGCTGGCGCGAAGCTCTACGCGGGCCTGACCGCGGAGGAGGAGGCTGACGCGGTGCGCCGGATCATGGCTCTCGATGAGTCGGAGATCCGGGCGATGATCGCGGCCGCGGGTGTCCCTGCTCGGTTGGGGGATGTGTTGCTTGCGCGCCGCGAGTTTCTGGCGGCCCGGTATGGGGTGTCGGTTGGATAGACTGTGTTTGTAGATCGTCGATTCCCGACGCAACCCCCGTCCTCGTGACGGGGGTTGCGTCGTTTCTGCCCTACCCTCGGTGTGCCGGGTGGGGTTTTCGTCGCTCTGTGTGCGATACAGGGAGCGCTGAGAGCCACGCTGCCGTGTGTTCTCGTCTCGGGGCACCTCGGGCGTCGGTGAGTTCGGCGTGCTCGAGCGTCCCCATGAAGCGCAGCAGTGTCCGAACCTCGTCTGTGGTCATGTCAGGTTGGACGTAGAAGAGTCACGCACGGTTCCCCACTGGAGAGACATTCCGAAGCGGGCCGCTCCGCGGGCTGTGCTCAACCGCAAGGAGCACCCAAGGGTGCCGGTGTCGATGACCCCACCCCGGAAATTTCCCACGAACCACTTCCCCGTATCGCGTCAGGCCAACACCTGTAGCCACGTCACCGAATGTGAGCGTGGCTGTGCTGGACTCCCACGACGCCAGGCCTGACATCGGCGTGGAAGCGCCCCACCCGGTTGTGGGGATAGTGGAACACCGGCGGCTGCTGGTTTACGTCGGGCAGCTGGTGAAGGACGACGGATTGTGCAGAGGCTCGCGGACCGCGGCGTGCAGGGCCGTGCTGGTCTCCGCCAAGCGGACACCAGCACGACGCCAACAGGTCGGGTGCGGCGGATTGGAGTGGGCAGTTACCTCACTCATCACGGCAACAGACGAAGCAGGTGTGTCGATGAGCGACACGGTTGCCGAGGGGTACGCGGAAAGTGCGGACCCCTCGGCGCGGATCAGTCCGCGCCGGCCTGCTCGGTGATGTACCGGTATGCCGCCATGATCGCGGCTGTCACCTGCTGGAAGTCCTCGAGTTGGTCGGGGAAGATGCACAGGTCGTGGAACATTTCGCCGCCCTCCATGCCCGTCGAGTCGAACGTGATCTCGAGGGGGTCGCTGCACGGCTCGTCGTTCTCGACATAATCGAACCGCCAGATCTGGGCGGTGAAGACACCGCGGGTGACTTCGGCGAGCAGGAAGGTCTTGGAGATCTCGTCGTCTCCGTCGCCGAGCAGCAAGGTGGCGAGGTTCTGGGCGGCGGTGGGGATCGGATCGGTGAGGATGCCTTCGGGCGTGTTCACAGCGCACCGCCGTTCTCGCGCCACGTGCGGTGAATCTCGGTGAGCGTGTCGATCAGCGCGGGAATCTGGTCGGGGGTGATCGACCCGGCGCTCAACGACCCGCCGGATACGGGATCGAACAGCACGCATTCTTCGGGGTGGGCGCCGGGGGTAGAGCTGTAATAGCGGTCGTGGATGACCGTCAGTGCGTCACCGATCTGGGTTTCACTGAGGGTCACGGAACCGCCGTCAGGGTCGAGGCTGGCAAGAATCTCTTCGGGTGTGTTCTTCATGCCTCTACCATCCAGTGTGCTGACGCCGACAACCTGGCTGATCTGCGGGTTTTTCGTGACGTCGCGGAAAAGGGTGTGCGGCTGTGGCACCCCCTCGATATGCAACTCGTCGACCCAGATGCAGCACTCGAACTCCGGTGCCCCATCGAGTTCGGCGAGGACGACGTGAGCGCAGCGGCGTCCGTCGTGTTCGTGGTAGCCAAGGACCGCTGAGATCCGCTCGAGTGGGGTAGCGCGCAGGAACGGGACGATGGTTGCTGCGCTGGCGACGTACCAGCCGTGTTCGATGGCGACTTTCATGCCGAGCATGGGCAGCCCGTAGAGGAGGGCGAAGCCGAGGAGGGGGACGAGAACGCACAGTGCGCGCTCTACGATGGTCTGACGGTTCATCGGAAGCATCTCCGTTGGGCCGAGGCCCTGGATTCGGGAGGGAAGCCCGATCCGGGGCCGTTCTGTATCGGCTCCAAGACAGACGATTCTGCACGGATTCTGCACGTGCTCTACAGTCAGAGCCAGATACCAGCCCTGACGTGCAGAGATGTTGTGCCCCCGGCAGGATTCGAACCTGCGACACCCGCTTTAGGAGAGCGGTGCTCTATCCCCTGAGCTACGGAGGCGTCCGGCCGGGCGGAGCCGACCTCTGCGCGTTGTGAGTGTAGCCGCCGGCCCGCTGCCGTAACCAAGCGCCCGCTCCCGGGCCTCGCCGGAGGGAGCATACGACCTGCAGGTTCCCGCCGATTGAGATCAAGGAAAGGTAACTCTGGCCTTTCCCTATATCGTTTTGTTACCTTGGGTCGCCAGGAACGGCCGGGGGATACCCGGTCGAAGTCGGGACGAAACAAGGGACACACTGTGGGACGCCATCAGCGCACACGCGAAGACGCAGCATTCGACCTCGAACCGATTCGCGTGCCGTCCTCCGGCAAGGGTCGCCACCGTGTCGAGCCCACCGGGACGTCCGCTCCGGTCAAGGCCGCCACCGTCGCCGCAGCCACGGGTGCATTCTTCGCCGTGGGCTCGCAGATCGGCGCCGGTACTGCAGCCGCGCATCCCGGCCACGACCACGTCCAGGCCGAGGCTCCCTCTCTTCCCTTCGAGCTTCCTGCGGGTCTGCTGCCCGAGGGTGTCGAGATCCCGGCGATTCCCGGTGTCACCACCCCGGCCGAGCAGGGTGCGCCCGAGCTCCCCGCCGAGGTCACCGACTTCCTCGATCAGTTCTCGGGTCCCGGCTGGCTCGACCAGCTCAACCCGGCTGCACCTTCCGCTGTCCAGCCCGTCTCCGGCACCCTCACCTCCGACTGGGGTCCGCGCTGGGGTACGCACCACGGCGGCATCGACATCGCAGCGCCGATCGGCACGCCCATCAAGTCCGCCGCCGACGGCACCGTTCTCGACGCCGGGCCGGCTTCCGGCTTCGGTCAGTGGGTCCGCGTCCTCAACGACGACGGCACCACCGCCGTCTACGGTCACGTGAGCACCTACCAGGTTTCCGCCGGGCAGCGGGTCAACGCCGGCCAGCAGATCGCGACCGTCGGCAACGAGGGCTGGTCCACCGGCCCGCACCTGCACTTCGAGGTGTGGGACACCGCCGGCACCAAGATCAACCCCAATGCGTGGCTGAGCGATCGCGGTGTGGTCACCGACTGGGGCGGATACCGCGCCGTCTGATCTCACCGGGTCGTCCGATCCGACCCGACGGCGAGTCGTCCGATCCCACCCGACCGAGAGTCGCGCGCTAGGCTTGGCTCGACCGACTGCACGCCGACCCGGGGGTTCCATTGGGAGCTGAGATATCTGCTCGTTCGTTCACCGGGGAAGACCGGCGGATGTTCCGCAGCAAGGTTCGCGACTGCATGAAGGCGCTCGAGCGGATGCTCCGGGAGGACGTCTTCGTCGATGTGCACTCGTCGCCCGAACCTCATCTCGGCATGGAGATCGAGTTCAACCTCGTCCGCGACGACATGTCGCCCGCGATGTCGAACCTCGAGGTACTGCAGGCGATCGACGACCATGCGGTCTTCCAGACCGAACTCGGCCAGTTCAACGTCGAGATGAACGTCGAACCGCGGCGCCTCACGGGCGACGAACCGTTCGAACTCGAGGATTCGCTGCGTTCGTCGCTGCGCCGTGCCGACGATCGGATGCACCGGCACGACGCGCAGTTGGTGATGATCGGCATGCTGCCGACGCTCGAACTCGACGATCTCGAACTGGGTCGCATCACTGCCAATCCCCGCTACGAAGCGCTCAACGACCAGATCTTCGCGGCACGCGGTGAGGACATCGAACTCGATCTCGACGGCGTGCCCCTCCCCGGCAGCGATGTCGTGGAAACCCTTCGCGCGGATATGAACTCGGTGGTCCCTGAAGCTGCCTGCACGTCTCTGCAGTTGCATCTGCGGGTCGCGCCGGAGGATTTCGCGACCCATTGGAACGCTGCCCAGTGCCTGGCGGGAGCCCAGGTCGCGCTCGCGGCGAACTCACCCTTCCTCGCCGGTAAGGCGCTGTGGCACGAAAGTCGGATCCCGCTGTTCGCGCAGGCCACCGATACACGTCCGCTCGAACTGCGGAACCAGGGTGTCCGTCCCCGGGTGTGGTTCGGCGAGCGGTGGATCGACTCCGCCCTCGACCTGTTCGAGGAGAATTCCCGCTACTTCACGGCGCTCCTGCCGGAGATCTCGGACGTCGATCCGATGGCCGAACTCGACGCCGGCCGGGTTCCCGAGCTGCGCGAACTGCAGATGCACAACGGCACCATCTACCGGTGGAACCGCCCCGTCTACGACATCAGCGACGGCCATCCACACCTGCGTGTCGAGAACCGTGTGCTCCCGGCGGGTCCGACCGTTCTCGACACGATGGCCAACGCCGCCTTCTACTACGGGACGCTGCGCGCTCTGGCCGACGCCGACGAGCCGCTCTGGCGCGACCTCAGCTTCGACGCCGCGGAACGCAATCTGGTCCTGGGCGCGAAGTTCGGGCTCGACGCGAAGCTGTACTGGCCGCGGACCGGATGGGTCGGCGCCGACGAACTCGTTCTGCGGTGCCTGTTGCCGCTCGCGCACAAGGGTCTCGACGCCTACGGGTTGTCGTCGGCGGTCCGGGATCGTTACCTCGGGATCGTCGAACGGCGTGCCTCGAGTCGGCAGACCGGTGCGGCATGGCAACGCCGACAGGTGGCCCGGCGCGAGGCCGCCGGTGAGGATCGGCGCGTGGCGCTCCTGGGGATGATGCAGGACTACGTGCAGAACATGCGGACCGGCACGCCCGTTCACGAGTGGGAGTGACATCCCCTACAAGCGCAAGGTCCGTGTCACGGCCACCGTCGGTTGCACGATGACACGGTCGGTGGGCGGTACGAATCCGGGTACGACGCCGAGATCGTCACCGAGATCGACCACCCGGACGCCGAGATGGTTCTCGCGCATGCTCAGCGTCAGATCCACCTCGATCCCGTCGGGGCCGGGAGCCCAGAACAGGAAACCGAATCTGTCGGACGGTTCGGCGCGGAAACCGTCCACCGTCGCGCCGTGGACGTGGGCCGTCGTGCTGTCGATCCACAATCCGACGGCCTGGGCGTCCCGCGGTGAGGTCAGCCGCAGCCGGATCTCCCGCGCGCTCCCGCCGATCGTGTCCTCGAGGATCTCGACCTCGGGCGCTTCGAGATCGGCGACCGGGGCGGGCCCGCGATACATCGGACGGTCCTCCCGCCACGGGAACGCGGCGGGAAGCGGTTCGGGACCGCTGGTGAGCAAATCTCGGCTCCAGTCGGAGCGCGGACCGTCGGGCGACCCCCACACTGCGGCGCCCCGGTCGGCGTCGAGCGAGTACCAGAGGTATTCCTGCCGGGGATCGGTCGCTCCGTCCCGGTTGAGGTGACCGGCCAGCAGCGTGCACACCACGACGAGCACCACGGTGCCCGTCGCGCAGGTCACGAACCCCCGCGTGGTCGCCGGGAGCGGCTCGCACAGCGGGAGCACCGCGGCGAAGACGAATGCGACGAACAGACCGGCCACCGGTGCCCCGTACAGAAGGCCCGCGTCGAACGACACCAGCACGGCGGGCAGACCGAAGATCAGGGACCCGAGCGCGCCCAGCGTCGTCGCGACGAGCGGCCACACCGTGTCGCGTTGCGGGAGCAACAGCGCCACCAGCAGCCCCAGCGCCGACGGCAACGTGAGCACCGACAGTGTCAGCGGCACACCGGGGAAGGGGATACCGATCAGCGAAAGTATCGCGACGAGCACGAATGCTCCGCACGTGAGGGCGGCGACCGGACGACCGCGGCCCCACCACGATCGGATGACGACCAGTACGCCGAGGGCTGCGACGACCGCGGCGAACTGGAAGACGCCGGGCCGGTAGGGCTCGTCGGCGACCGGTGCGGCCATGCCCGGATCGAGGATCTGCGCGACCCACCACGGCAACCATGCTGCCCCCGCGGCGAGCGCGGCGGCGAGCAGGGACACGGCGACGGCGGTGCCGACCTGCCAGGCCGACGTCTCACCGCGGCGCACGCGCAGGGCGACGAGCGCCGCCACGACACCGCCGAGGACGACCGATCCGACGATCTCGGCCCAGCGCGGCATGTGGAGAAGTCCCCACGGCGCGGTGGTCACCACCTGGGCTCCGCCGTCGTCGACGGCCGTGAGATCGGACGCGGCGAGTGCGCGGGCGGTCGCGAGGGAAGTCTCGCCCATGTGTTGCAGCGACGTCCGGCTGAGACGGTCGGGGGTGTCGAGAGGGCTGTGGTAGTACGCCGATCCCGCCGAGATCGCGGTGTCGAGGGCGTGATGGCCGCTCTCGGCGAAACGACGGAAGTCGGTGTCGTTCGGCAGCGCTTCGAAGATCAGCTCGGTGAGGGAATCCGCATGCGCTCCGGGCGCTCCGGCCAGGTTGTCGATCAGGACGCCGTTGGGAGAGGTGATCCGGAAGGTGGTCGGCGTGCCCGCGTTCCCGCGGGCCTCGTGATTGAGGACGACGACGGGTCCCGCTCGCACGGACTGTGTGCCGACGAACCGGTGGGCGCCGAGCAGGCCGTTCTCCTCGCCGTCGGTGAGCAGCACGACGACGTCGTTCCGCGGGGGAGGTCCGGCGTCGATCGCGCGTGCGGCCTCCAGGACCGTACCGACGCCGATCCCGTCGTCGCCGGCGCCGGGAGAGCCCCGGACCGTGTCGTAATGCGCGACGAGCATGACGGTGCCGGTGGGATCGGTACCGTCCAGGGTCGCCGTGATGTTCTGCACGCGGGCACCGCGTTGGGTCGCCTCCTCGGGCCGTGCCATCCATCCGACGCCGGAGTCGACGCGGGTGGTCCAGCCGAGTTCGTCGAGGACGCCCACGAGGTGGTCGCGGGCAGCGGTGTGGGCGGTCGAGCCGAGCGGACGTGGGGCCGTCGCGATCGCATCGATGTGTTCGCCGGCGCGGGCGGCGCTGAAGACGTCGGCGGGGGCGTCGGTTCCGAGCGGTTCGCCGGAGCCGGGGACCAGGGCGACGAGGCCGGCCACGACCAGTACGCCGAGCAGTGCGAGTACGTGGCCGAAACGGGACGGGGCCGGGTGGCGAACAACCGCGGCGGAGTCCATGGGTGCAGCCTAGTCGCGACTGCAGCGGTGCCCCGGCAGACTCGGCCGGGGCACCGCGATCGGATCGGCCGGATCAGGAGGCAGGCGCCCAGCTGTCGGGTCCGAACACCTCGTAGTGGATGTTCTCCGCCGGAACGTTGCGCTCGATCAGGGCTTCGCGCAGCGAGAGCATGAACGGCAGCGGGCCGCACAGGTAGGCCTGGGTCTTCGGATCGAGCGGCAGATCCGAGATGTCGGCGCGTCCGATGCGGACGGTCTCGAGTGGCTCGCGGTTGCCGAGATCCTCGTACCAGCGGTACAGCTGGGCCGAAGGAATCTTCTCGGCGAGGGTCTCGAGTTCGCGGCGGTGGGCGTGGCTCGCGACGGAGCGGTCGGCGTGGAGGACCGCGACGGGACGCTCGTCGCCGACGCCGGCGAGGTGATCGAGCATGCCGATCATCGGGGTGCAGCCGATGCCGGCCGACGCCAGCAGGATCGGGGTCTCGTCCTCGGTGAGGACGAGATCGCCGAAAGGAGTGGTGACCTGAAGTTCGTCGCCTTCGAAGACGTTGTTGTACAGGAAGTTCGATACTTCGCCGGCGGGGAGCACGGTGCCGTCGGTTGCGGTGGTCTGCAGCACCCGCTTGACGGTGATCCGCCAGTCGCCCTTGGCAGGTGCGCTCGACAGGCTGTACTGACGGATCTGCCGGGCGCCGTCGGGGAGATGGACGCCGACCGAGAGGTACTGGCCCGGGCGGAAGGTGGGCAGCGGGGAGCCGTCGAGTGAGGTGAGGACGAACGAGACGGTGTCGGCGGACTGGTGCACGCGGTCGGCGACGCGGACGGTGCGCCAGACGTCGCCGGTCTCGACACCCGCGGCCCGGTACAGATCGGCCTCCATCGAGATGAGAGTGTCGGCCATCAGCCAGTACAGCTCGTCCCATGCCTTCGCGACCTCGGGCGTGACCGCGTCTCCGAGGATTTCGACGATCGCCTCGAAGAGGTGCTTGTGGACGATCCAGTATTCGTCGGGCTTGATGCCGAGCGAGGCGTGCTTGTGGGCGATGCGGGACAGGATCGCCTCGACACGTGCGGGATCGGGATCGAGCTGGAGCGTCGCGAAGGCCGCGATGGATCCGGCGAGGGCCTTCTGCTGCTCACCCTGCTTCTGGTTGCCGCGGTTGAACAGGTCGCGTTCGAGTTCGGGGTGGGCGGCGAACATCTTGCTGTAGAACAGCGGGGTGATGTCGCCGATGGCGGCTCCCACCGCCGGAAGGGTCGCGGCGATGACGTCCTTGGATTCGGGTGAGAGCGGCATGGTGTGTCTCCTCGTGTGTGTCGTGACGGGCTGCACCGGCGGCCTCGCCGTGGGTCAGCGGCCGGTGGGTGGTTCGAGGGTGAGCAGGACAGGGCCGGCGTCAGGGGTCGCCAGGTCGGCGATCGTGACGTCGTCGAGAGCGGCGTAGAAGGCGTCCTGTGCGGCACGCAGCTTCGAGCGCAGGTTGCAGCCGTGACGCAGGGGGCACGGCTTCGCTCCTTCGCACTCGACGACTTCTTCTTCACCTTCGAGGGCTCGGGTGAGCCATCCGAGGCTCGCCGTGCGGCCGAGTTCGGTGATGGCCAGGCCTCCGCCGCGTCCGCGGCGGGTGGTGACCACTCCGAGCTCGCCGAGCCGGGCGACGACCTTCGTCGTATGTGCGTACGACAAGTCGAGCTGGTCTGCAATCGTTCTGGTACCGGGCATACTCCCCGCCGGGCCGGCGACGAGATGCATCACAACTCTCAGTCCGAGATCGGTGAACCGGGTGAGTTGCATGGCCCTACGCTAGTAAATTCGCATCCGCGATGACAATTTTATGTGACGCAGATCGCTGTCGATGGAATGCATTGCAACCGAAGGAATCTCGACACGATGACCAAAGTCCGTATCCGGGCGTACCGGATCCGGCTAGCCTCACGGATGTGAAACCTCTCGGTGAAGCACCCCGCGACCACAACCACGTGACCGTCGGTGCGGACGGTTCCCCGGCCTCCGAGCGCGCGGTGAGGTGGGCGGCCGCCACCGCGGCCGGCCGGAAGATCCCACTGCACCTCGTCCACGCGGTGGACTTCGCGCCGTCGGGCTGGACGAAACTTCCCTTCTTCCGCCCCTCGCAGGTCTTCGAGTGGAGCGAGGCCGAGGCCCAGGCACTCCTGAAGGAGGCTGCAGAGACCGCCGAGGCGGTGGCGCCGGACCTCGAGATCACCGCCGAGCTCGCCCTCACCGGAAGCGCCAAGTGGCTCGTCGAACTGTCCCGCACGTCGCGCATGATCGTCCTCGGGGCCACCGGCGGCACCAAGCTGGGGGAGGCGTTCCTCGGTTCCACCCCGGTCGCCGTCGCCGGTCATGCCGAGTGCCCGGTCGTCGTGGTGCGGGGACCGGAAGGGCCCGTCCCCGACGAGCGACCCGTCGTCGTCGGCGTGGACGGCAGCCCCGCGAGCCGCCGGGCGGTCGATCTGGCGTTCGAGGAGGCATCCTGGCGCAGGGTCGACCTCGTCGCCGTCCACGTCTGGAGCGACCTGAAGGTCGGGGAGATCGACGAGTCGCCCCTCGACTTCGATCCCCGCGCGTTCGAGGAGTACGAGCACTCCCTGCTGTCCGAGTGCCTCGCGGGCTACGGCGAGCGCTATCCGGACGTGACGGTCCACCGGAAGGTCTACGTCGACGGCCCCCGCGCCCATCTGCAGTCCTGGAGCGAGAAAGCCCAGCTCGTCGTGGTAGGGACCCGCGGCAGGGGCGGCTTCAAGGGGATGGTGCTCGGTTCTACCGGAAACGCGCTCATGCGCGAGGCGCGCTGCCCGGTGATGGTGGTGCGACCGGTCACCTCCTGACGGCGGTAGTGTGCGGGGCACGTGGACGATCGCGCCCCCGAACGGGGGTGTGCAGCAGGGACGAAGGTGGCGCATGCGCATCGGGATGGGACTGAACTACAGCGGAGGTTTCGCGGAGACCGCGGCGGAGGTGGCCGACCTGGAGAAGGCCGGCCTCGACATCGTGTTCGTGCCCGAGGCCTATTCGTTCGACGCGGTGAGCCAGCTCGGCTATCTGGCGGCGAAGACCTCGCGCGTCGAACTCGCCTCCGGCATCCTCCAGTTGTTCACCCGGACACCCACGCTCACCGCCATGACGGCGGCCGGTCTGGACTTCGTCTCCGACGGCCGATTCGTGCTCGGTATCGGCGCGTCGGGCCCTCAGGTCATCGAAGGTTTCCACGGCGTTCCCTACAACGCGCCGCTGGGACGCACCCGTGAAATCGTCGACATCTGCCGGCAGGTGTGGCGCCGCGAGAAGGTGGACCACCAGGGCAAGTACTATCAGATCCCGCTGCCCGAAGACCGCGGCACCGGACTCGGCAAGCCGCTGAAGATCATCAACAAGCCTGTGCGCGAACGTATCCCGATCATCATCGCGTCGCTCGGCCCGAAGAACGTCGAGATGACCGCCGAGATCGCCGAGGGCTGGCAGCCGCTGTTCTACTACCCGGAGAAGGCCGCCGACGTGTGGGGCGAATCGATCGCGAAGGGCAAGGCCAAGCGCGATCCCGCACTCGGCGACCTGCAGATCTACGCGCAGACCCCGCTCGCCATCGGCGACGACGTCGACCACATGCTCGACTGGGTCCGGCCCATGGTCGCGCTGTACGTCGGCGGCATGGGCGCCAAGGGCAAGAACTTCTACAACGACCTCGCCATCCGGTACGGCTACGCGAAGGAAGCCGAGACCATCCAGGAGCTGTACCTGGCCGGCAAGAAGGACGAGGCGGCCGCAGCGGTGCCCCTCGAACTGCTCCGCTCGATCTCCCTGATCGGCCCGGAGGGCTTCGTGCGCGAACGCATCGCGGCCTTCGCGGAAGCCGGGGTCACCACCCTCAACGTCACCCCGTTCGCGGCCGACACCGCCGGGCGTGTGCGACTGATCGAGCAGCTGCGGCAGATCTGCGGCTGACCCACCGAGAAAGGTTCCGCGTGCGATGACCGAGAACAAGCCGATCGTCGTGGCCGTCGACGGATCCGACGCGTCCACCACCGCGGTGAGCTGGGCGGCACGGGCGGCGGCGATCCGCGGCCTGCCGTTGCGCATCGTCACCGTCGTGCACATCCCCGCCTTCTACTACTCCGAGCCCTACCTCGCGCAGAGCTTCCACGAGGAGATGAAGGCAACCGCTCGCGACCGCCTCGACAGCGCGGCCGCGCTCGCCCGGCAGATCATCGACGAGAACCGCCACGGGAACGTCGAGGTCACCACCGCGCAGCTCGAAGGCAAGGTCGTTCCCACGCTCATCGCCGAGGCCGACCACGCGGATCGGCTCGTCGTCGGCTCACGCGGCCTCGGTGAGGTGAAGGGTCTGCTCGCCGGGTCGGTCTCCACGGCGGTCGTCTCGCACGCGAAGGCGCCCGTCGTGGTGGTGCGGGGTCGTACGCTCGACGGCGCTCCGCCGGCGGAAGGGCCCGTCGTGGTCGGTGTCGACGGATCGGTCTCGTGCCGCGACGCGGTGGAGGTCGCGTTCGAGGAGGCATCCGCGCGCGGTGCGACGCTCGTTGCGGTGAACGTGTGGAGCGACGTGAGCGTGCAACCGTCGCTCGGGGCCGTCCCCGACGACCCGCACTGGAGCCGGATCCAGACCGGTGAGGAGGTCGTGCTCGCCGAGCGTCTCGCCGGTTATCAGGAGCGGTATCCGGACGTCGCCGTCGAGCGTGTCGTCGCGCGCGACCGGCCGGTGCGGGTGCTCAGCGAATATGCCGAAGCTGCACAGCTTCTCGTGGTCGGAACCCGCGGCCGCGGCGGATTCAAGGGACTGCTGCTGGGGTCCACCAGCAACGCGCTGATCCAGACCGCCGACTGCCCGGTCCTCGTCGTACGTTCGACCGAGACCGAGGACTGATGCGGGTTGGGGCGTCGGCCGAAGTCGTCGACGCCCCGACCGAGGCGTCAGCCGAAGTCGTCGACGCCACCTTCGCGCAGTTCCCGCCATGCGTCGGCCGGGTGTACGCCGCGGCTGACCGCCCCGTTCTCGATGAGCACTCCGAGCATCTGCGAGAGCAGGAACGCGACGTCCTCGAGGCGTCCGCTCTCGTAGCGGGCGGTCAGCCAGCCCGAGACATTGCCGGCCTTGGCGGCCTGCGCCATGTCCAGGGCCGTGCGGAACAACTCGCGGGTCGGATCGTCGACCGGCTGCTCGGTCGGTGCACTCATCGTCGCTTCACTCTCCCGTTTCTTCAGAAACCCACACGCAGGACGACCAGGGGAACGACCGTCAGGTCGAGCATCTCGGCCAGGCGCGACCCGGCGTCCTCCACCCGCAGGGGATGCGTCAGTACCGATGCCGACAATCGCGCGTCGATCGCCGCCAGCCAGCACCGTTCGACGGCCGCGCCCACCCGGATCAGATCGGCCGGTGAGGTCGACGGTGCGGAGAACAGCAGCACCGACTCGCGCGCGATCGCCGATGCCAGCGCATCGACGTCCGGGATCCCTGTCGTGACCAGGGCTTCGCCCGCCGCGCCCTTCCCGTCGAGGGTCGCACTCCACGTGGTGACCACCTCGGAGTTGCCGCGCGGCTGCCAATGGGAGGTCCACGAGAACATCTCGCGCTGATAGTGCGGATGACTGCGGCAGGCCTCCGCCGCATACGCGAGCACCTGGGCCAGGGCGACGGCCTCGTCGTCCGCGAGCAGGCGCACGTCCACATCTGCGATCTCGCCGGCCACGGCGATGATGTCGGCGAGCGTCTCCGTCGGCACCGGGATGTCGGTGAACGATGTGCGGTGGCTGCGCCGGTGCGAGATCGCCGCATACAACCGCAGGTCGCGACCGGCCGGGGTGCCCGGTCCGAGCGTCTCGATGCGCGCGACGAGCTCCGGACGCTGCGGATCGGGCAGCACAGTGGTGCGCAATCTGTTTCCGAGGACCCGGATCGCGAGTTCGAGGTTGGTGAGGGCCGCGCCGCACGAGATCAGCCGGTCGACACGCAGCGGGTCCGGGCCCGGCTCGGCGAATTCGAGGCGTTCCTCGAGCTCGGCGCTGTGATCGGGCAGGCGCAGATTCCATGGTTGCGTGTCGTGCACGGAGGGTGCTTCCACCACCGCACGTGCGATGATCTCGGTGTCACCGAGCGACCAGGTTCCGGCATCGACTGTCACGACATCCTCCTCGTCGGCTCGTTCGTCCCACATGTTCACCTCTACGTTCAGCGTCTCCCGAGCAGCGTCCGTGGGGGAGGGGGAGAAGGTCCTGATATGGATGTCGAACGGCCCCGCGGACGTGGGTATCGCGGTACAGCTGGGACAATGACCGGAAAGCCTGCCAACGAAAGGTGCCCGAGATGACCCGCGTGTTCCTCGTCGACGATCACGAAATCGTGCGGCGCGGCCTGGTGGATCTGCTGAGCAGCGTGCCGGACTTCACCGTCGTCGGTGAGGCCGCCTCGGTGGGTGAGTCCCTGGCTCGCGTACCCGACAGCGGCGCCGACGTCGTGGTGCTCGACGTGCGGCTTCCCGACGGCAACGGTGTCGAACTGTGCCGCGAGCTGCGTACCCGCATGCCGGATCTGCGCGCTCTGATGCTCACCTCGTACGCCGATGACGAAGCACTCTTCGACGCGATCATGGCAGGCGCCTCCGGGTTCGTGCTCAAGCAGATCCTGGGAACCGACCTCGTCTCGGCGATCCGCACCGTCGGAGAAGGCGGCTCGCTGCTGGACAGCCGTGCCACCGCCGCGCTCATGGACCGGATCCGGGCGTCGCGGACGGCCGATCCGCTCGCCGAACTGTCGGAGCAGGAGCGCGCCGTCTTCGAGCTCATCGGTGAGGGTCTGACCAACCGGGAGATCGCCGAACGGTTGTTCCTCGCGGAGAAGACCGTGAAGAACTACGTCTCGAGGCTCCTGGCGAAGCTCGGCATGCAGCGACGCACCCAGGCGGCGGTGCTCGCCACCGAACTGCGCAACGAGCGCGGCAAGCCGTCGTCCTAGCGCGAGTGATACCGAGCTCGTCCCGTCAGAGCGGGACGGTCCACAGCACCCGCGTGCCGCGCGGATCGGCCGGACCGATCTCGCACGACCCGCCGCACTGCACGGCGCGCCGTTCGAGGTTCGCCAGGCCGCTGCGTCGAGGTGTGTCGGGAAGGCCTGTGCCGTCGTCGAGGATCTCGATCCGGAAGTCGTCCTGAACCGAGACCGACACCGAGATGTTGTCGGACTGCGAGTGGCGCAGCGCGTTGCTCAGCCCTTCGCGGAGGACGGCCTCGGCGTGCGGGTGGATGCGCATCGGGACCAGGGTGTCGATGGGGCCGACGAACTGGACGTTGGGCGCCACCGCGGAGTGGATGCTCAGATCTCCCACGACGTCCAGCAGTCTCCGGCGCAGACTGTTCGATGCCGCCGCGCCGGTGGTGTGCAGATCGAAGATGGTGGTGCGGATCTCGCGCACCGTCCGGTCGAGCTGCTCGATCGCGTGACGGATCACTTCCACGGCGCGTTCGGTGCCCGCACCTTCCGCGGTCGCGCTCTGGAGGCTCATGCCGGTGGCGAACAGACGTTGGATGACGTTGTCGTGCAGGTCCTGTGCGATGCGGTCGCGGTCGGCGAGCACATCGAGCAGACGCTTCTTGCGCTGCTGTTCGGCGAATTCGAGGGCCACGGCGGCAAGGTTCGCCATGGATTCGAAGCGGGCGACGTCCTCGTCGTCCCACGGTTCGGTGCCGGCCTCACGTGTCGCGATGAGTACGCCCGTGACGGTCGACGTCGCCGACAGGGGCAGCACAACCGCGTGTCCGTCGTCGCCCAGCTCCGTCGGTGGCAGCCCGGGAAGGCTGTCGAGATGCATCACCTGGCGGCTCTTGAGAGCTTGCAGCACAGGTGATCCGGTGATGTCGAAGCGCTTGTCCTTCCCGCACGGGAGCGCGGGTGCCGCGGCCTGCAGGCTGCCGTGGTGGCCGTCGACGAGTACGACATAGACTCCCGCACACCGGGCGAGTTCGCGGACCTGGCCGGTGAGCATCGACAGCGTCTCGTCCACCGATCCGCCCATCAGCAGCCGGGAGTTGATGGATGCCATTGCGGTGAGCCATCTCTCGCGGGCGAGGGAGCCCTCGAACAGGCGGGCGTTCTCGACGGCCACGCCCGCGGACATCGCGAGTACCTTGAGGATCACCTCGTCCTCTTCGGTGAACTCGGGCGCGCCCAGCTTCTCGGTGAGGTAGATACTTCCGAAGACCTTGCCGCGCACCATGATCGGGGTTCCGAGGAAGCTCTTCATGGGTGGATGGTTCGGCGGGAAGCCGATCGAGGCGGAATGCTTCGACAGGTCGCCGAGGCGGACCGGCCGGGGATCGTTGATGAGCAGACCGAGGATGCCCCGGCCTTCGGGCAGGTGACCCATCACCTCGCGCTGCGCCGGATCGATCCCGACGTACACGAACTCCGACAGGCCTCCGTCGGCGGCGCGCACACCGAGCGCTCCGTACCGGGCGTCGAGCAGCGAGGTCGCCGCGGAGACGATGCGCTGGAGCATGGAGTCGAGTTCGAGACCCGATCCCACGACGAGCACCGCCTCGAGCAGACCACGCAGGGTGGTCGGGGCATCGACGGAGTCGCCGAGCCGGTCGCGGAGCTCGGCGAGCAGCGTGTCGATGGCGACGTCGGTGGGTTCGATCATGACTTCTCTTCCAGCAGGTGCAGCGCAGCGGAGACGGCGGCCTCCGACGGATCCGTCTTCGCGCGGCTCAGGTCGTGTGCGGCCCCGGTGACCTCCACGAGGGTCGTGGCCGCAGGCAGGAGAGCGAGTGCCTCCCATAGTTCGCCGAAGGTACCGAAGGGATCGCGGTCGCCGTGGACGAACACCGTGGGCATCGCGATCCTCGGCAGGTGCTCGGTGCGCGGCTTCTCCGGTTTCCCCGGGGGATGAAGGGGATAGGACAGCAGGACGAGCGCGTCGGCGATGCCGGGTTCGTCGGCCGCGAGCATCGACGTCTGCCGGCCGCCGTAGGAGACACCGCCCAGCAGCAGGGGTCCGGACACCCGTCCACGCAGCTCAGCGGCCGCGGCGGCGACACCCTCACGGTCCTCCGCCCCCCGGGACGACTGCGGGGGTCCCTTGGGTGTGCGCCGGCGGAACGGCAGGTCGTAGCGCAGGGCGAGGAAGCCGGAGTCGGCGAACCGGGCGCACATCAGTTGCAGGATCCGGGCGTCGCAGTTGCCGCCTGCCCCGTGCGTCAGCGCGACCGCCCCCCGGGGACTCCCCTCGGGACGATGCAGGTGCCCGGCCACGGGGCCGGTGTCCAGCAGTTCGACGCTCACACCGATACGGTAACCGCCGCATCGGCGGCGCTCTCGTACCCCTCCGCGCTCTGCCCCAGGTGGCCTACGCTCCGCGCGGCAGCCGTCCCGCTGCCATGCCGCGAGGCACAGGGCCGATGCCGGAGTGGCGGCCGGGGACGAGCGCGGCGTGCCGCCCACCCGGGCCGGGACCCCGGCGAGCGGCCAGCGCGTCGGCGACCGCCCCGGTGACGAAGCCGTAGACGCTCTTGTGGAGGACGTCGACGGCCAGTTCCGAGCGGGGCCACGTCTGCGGCGGTGCGCCGACACCGGTCGCGTTCTCGAGGATCTGGTCGTTGGTCAGCCGCACGACGGTGAACTTCGTCGATGCGAGTGGGCCCCGCAGCCCCACCTCGGCCATGACCGACCGCACCACACCCAGGGCGATGCCCTGACCGAAGTGCATCGCCCAGTTCAGTGCGGTCGAATTCTGCCCGTCGGACTCGGACGCACCCGTCAACCGGGCGAGGACGCGGCCGGGGACGTGCGAGTTCGGCCGCCCGGTGACGGCCTGCTCGATCTTCTCTCCGACAGTCATGGCCGCGACCCCGGCGGCACCGGCGACCAGGCCTTCCCACAGTGCGTTTCTCAGCATGATCGCTCGGGTACCCCTCGCGGGATCGGAACAATCGGCAATCCCGATACGGCAGGTCCCGGGACGACACGGTGAGGAAGCGATGACCGGCGCGATGCGACCCGGGGGTACGCGCGACGGAATGTCGGTGCGGCACTCCGCGATCAGTGGTGCTCTGCTCGGTGTGGCGCTCATGGCGGCGATCGACGAGATCGTCTTCCACCAGATCCTCGGCTGGCACCACTTCTACGATCGCTCCACGCCCGCGGTGGGTCTCGCCTCCGACGGCCTGCTGCACACTGCCGAGTTGCTCGTTCTCGTAGCGGGATTCGCGTTGCTCGCGGACGTGCGTCGCAGACATGCCCTTGCAGTACGGCACTTCTGGGCGGCCCTGCTCATGGGTGCCGGAGGATTCCAGTTGTTCGACGGGCTGGTCGACCACAAGGTGCTCCGCATCCACCAGATCCGGTATGACGTCGACGTGTGGCCCTACGACCTGGCGTGGATCGGAGCGGCTCTCGTGTTCCTGATCGCCGGTGCTGCGCTGTGGTGGTCGGCGCGGCGGAACGTCCGCACCGTCGGGCTCCCGGACGGATAGGAGCCGTCGGTGCACGACCATCCGACGTACACGGGGCCGGGTGTGCTCGCCCTCGTCGTCCTGATCGCCGCAGGGGTGGGGATCGCGCTGTACACCGGTGCGGCCGTGAGGCTCCGCCGGCGTGGCGACGCGTGGCCACGGTGGCGCGATGCGAGCGTCGTCGCGGGTGCCGGTGCCGTCGCCGCCGCGGCGGTGCTGCCCTTGCCCGGTGGTCCGTTCACCTCCCACATGACCGGCCATCTGCTGGTCGGCATGGTCGGACCCCTTCTGATCGTGCTGGGCAGGCCGATGACGCTGCTGTTGAGGAGCGTCCCGGGGGGACGCACACGCACCGGCCTGCTCACCGTGCTGCATTCACGTCCGGCCGATCTGCTGACGGTGCCGGTCGTCGCGGCAGTTCTGGACATGGGTGGATTGTGGGTGCTCTACCGGACACCACTGTTCGCGGCGATGCACGACGACGTGCTCGTCGCGACTGTCGTCCACCTGCACGTCTTCGCTGCGGGGATGCTGTTCACCGTCGCGATCTGCCGCCTCGATCCGCTCCGGCGCAGGTACGGTCTCCCGCACCTCGCGGTGGTGTTGCTCGTGGCCGGCGCCACCCATTCGGTACTGGCGAAGACGCTGTATGCGCAGTCGCCGCCCGGTACGACCTTCGATGTGCTCGATCTGCAGACCGGTGCCCAGGTGATGTACTACGGTGGCGACGCCGTCGGAGTCGCCCTGGCCGTCGTGCTCGCCGTCCGCTGGTACGGCGAGGTGGGGCGGGCTCGCACGCGTGCAGTCACGGCCGGTCGCGCTCGTCGACCGGCCGCATGAGCCGCACCCACGTGCAGTGCAGCATCGCGGCGAACACCACGCCCCAGGCCGTCACCGCCACCACCCGGTTGCGACCGAACAGAATCGAACGAGTTGCGATTTCCCGTGAGGGACACACCCGGTTCAGTCACCCGGTCTGCCGCCGGCAGTCAGGTGGCGGAGATACCGGCCGGGCGCATCAAGAAACGAACGCCAACTCTGCACCATGTCGAGTTCGTCGTATTCACGGTCTCGCAGCCCCCATTCGCCTACCTCGAAGAGTTTTGCTTCGGGAAGTGACGCAAGGATCGGCGAATGGGTGGACATGATCACCTGCGACCCGCTCGCCAGGAGTTCACGGATGTGCGCCAGTAACGCGAGGCATCCGTTGAATGACAGAGCAGACTCGGCCTCATCGAACACCCACAGACCACCGATCCCGGACCGAGTGGCGAAGAACTCGATGAAGGACTCGCCGTGGCTTTGATAGTTGTGCATCCCGGAGACACCGACGTCATCGAGATATGAGAAGTGGCCGTGCATCGTCTCTGCTCGCAGGAATACTCCCTGTCGGGAGCTTCCTGCACCCCGTACGAGTTGCAGATGCTCGGCAAGTCCTGATTCTGTGCGCTGGGTTCGATGGAGCGAGTTCCTGGTGCCGCCTTCGACTCCCAGCCCGTATGCCTCGGCGACCGCTTCGACTATCGTTGATTTGCCGGCACCGTTCTCGCCCACGAACACCGTGAGGGGCGAGAAATCGAGTCCCTGATCGAGAATCCGGCGTACAGCGGGGAGGCCGGCAGGCCACGTGTCTCGTGAAATCGGGGCAAGACGATGCATCCTCGATGCGACGCACTGGAAGACTCGAGAACAGATCACTCATATCACGGCCAGACTACCGGCCCCTATCGGATCGAACGGGAGAGCTTCACACGCGACGGACCGCCACACCGACAGGGCTACGAGCGTCACGCAGCCGGCAGCGGTCACGACTCCTTCGCGAACCCGGGACCGGATCTGCACGGCGCGTACGTCACTTCAGCAGGCGGGACATCCGCCGGTCGGCGAGGATCTTCCCGTCGGTCTGGCAGGTGGGGCAGTACTGGAACGAACGGTCGGTGTAGGAGACCTCGCGGACGGTGTCGCCGCACACCGGGCACGGCTCGCCGGTGCGGCCGTGCACGCGCAGCCCCGACCGTTTCTCGCCCTTGAGGCGCGCCGCGTCCTGCCCGACCGAGCGGGTGGCGGCATCGGTGAGCACCGATCGCATCGCCCCGTACAGCGCGGTCACCTCGTCGTCGGTCAGCCGTCCGGCGGTCGCGAACGGTGACTGCTGCGCGACGTGCAGGATCTCGTCGGAGTAGGCGTTGCCGATGCCCGCGAGAATCTTCTGGTCGATCAGCAACGTCTTGAGGCGTGAGGTGCTGTCGGTCAGGAGCGCGGCGAACTCGTCGCGCGTGAGGGTGAGCGCGTCGGGGCCGAGGCGGGCGATGCCGGGTACCTTCTGCGGATCGTCGACGACCCAGACCGCCAGTCGCTTCTTCGTGCCCGCCTCGGTGAGGTCGAAGGCCGGTGTCGTCGCGTCGGGGGCGAACAGGTGGACGCGGAGGGCGAGCGGACCGCGGCCGAGTTTCGGGGGAGTCTGCGACGGCTCGTCGAGCCAGCGCAACCAGCCGCCGCGCGACAGGTGCGTGATCAGGTGCAGGCCCGAGCAGTCGATCGCGAGGAACTTGCCGAAGCGCGAGGCGCCGGTGATGTCGCGTCCCTGCAGCGCCGTGATCGGCGGGTCGGCGGTCTGCAGCACGCTCAGCGCCGCGACGTCGATGCGTCCGACGACGCTGCCGACGGCATGCTCGCGCAGGAACACCGCGAGTGCTTCCACCTCGGGGAGCTCGGGCATGGGACCAGGCTACGGTCGCAGGCACCGTCTCGGGTGCCGACGGGCACGATTCGGTCACGGATAGACTGCCCTCGTGACTGTGCCGACGCCCTACGAAGACCTCCTGCGCCTGATCCTCGAGACCGGAGCGGAGAAGGCGGACCGCACCGGAACCGGCACCCGGAGCCTGTTCGGCCACCAGATGCGCTTCGATCTGTCCGAGGGCTTCCCGCTGATCACCACGAAGAAGGTGCATCTGAAGTCCATCGTCTACGAGCTGCTGTGGTTCCTGCGCGGCGACTCCAACGTCGAGTGGCTGCGGCAGCACGGCGTGACCATCTGGGACGAATGGGCGGCGCCCGACGGCGACCTCGGACCGGTCTACGGCGTGCAGTGGCGCTCCTGGCCGACGCCGGACGGACAGCACATCGACCAGATCGGCCAGGTCCTCGAGACGCTGCGCACCGACCCCGACTCGCGTCGCATCCTCGTCTCCGCATGGAACGTGGCCGAGCTCGACAAGATGGCGCTCATGCCGTGCCACGCCTTCTTCCAGTTCTACGTGGCCGACGGCAAACTCAGCTGCCAGCTCTACCAGCGCAGCGCCGACATGTTCCTCGGTGTGCCGTTCAACATCGCCAGCTACGCGCTGCTCACTCACATGGTCGCGCAGCAGACCGGCCTCGAACCCGGCGAGTTCATCTGGACCGGCGGCGACTGCCATATCTACTCCAACCACCTCGAGCAGGTCACCGAACAGCTCACTCGTGAGCCGTATCCCTACCCGACGTTGAAGCTGCACCCGCGCGACTCGATCTTCGACTACCGCTACGAGGACGTCGAGGTCGTCGGCTACCGGCACCACCCGGCGATCAAGGCGCCGGTGGCCGTCTGATGGGAGATGTCACCCTCGTCTGGGCGCAGGCACGTGGTGGTGTGATCGGGCGGGAGAACACCATCCCGTGGCACATCCCCGAGGACATGGCGTTCTTCAAGGACGCGACGATGGGAAAGCCGGTGATCATGGGCCGGCTCACCTGGGATTCGCTGCCGCCGAGGTTCCGGCCGCTTCCGGGACGGCGGAACATCGTCGTCACCCGCAACGTCGAGTGGTCGGCCCAGGGCGCCGAGACCGCGACGAGCCTCGAGGACGCCCTGACACTCGCCGGTGAGGACGAGGTCGTCGTCATGGGTGGGGGCCAGATCTACGCGCAGGCGATGCCGTTCGCGACGCAGCTGCTCGTGACCGAGGTCGACCTCGACGTCGCAGGAGATGCGACCGCACCTCCCATCGGGACCGAGTGGGTGGCGGATCCCGGACAATGGCTGACGTCCACCAAGGGAATCAGGTTCCGCTGGATCCGGTACGCGCGAAGCTGAGTTCTCGCGGAGGCATCTGAGCGATACTGCGGTACATGGACAAGCTCTCCTTGACCGCCATGGCACGGCAGCAGCTCAAACTCGCAGCGACGTCCAGCAGCGGACGCAGCTCCCAGACGGTTTTCGGTGGGCATACCAAGCACCTGCGGCAGACCGTCGTCGCGTTGCTGGCGGGGCACGAACTCGGCGAGCACGACAGCCCGGGCGAGGCGACCCTGCAGGTGCTGTCGGGTCAGCTCCAGCTCGTCGCCGGCAACGACGTGTGGAAGGGTTCGGCGGGCGACCTGATCATCATCCCGGCCGTGCGGCACAGCGTCAGCGCCATCGAAGACGTCGCCTTCCTGCTCACCGTGGCGAAATAGCGGCGCTCACCGGACGGGTGCCGGAGCGGTGTACCCGCGGTAGCCCTCCCACGCGAGTCGCCGGTCGCGGCGCGGATCGCGCTCGACACGCGTGACCTCGTCGAAAATGACTGTCGCACGGTCGTTCTCGTCGTAGCGCGGCCACGACGGCAGCGGTTCGCCGTGCCGGACCACGTTCAGCCACTGGCGCTGCATCGCCGCGGAGACCGTACGCAGACCGCGTCGGCCCCCCAGCGCCGTGAGGGCGCGGCCGAGCGGTTCGCCGCTCTGGTCGAAGACCGCGAGCAACTCCACGGCGTGGGTCGCGTCGAAGCCCATCCACCGCAACAGCCGCGGGGCGAGGTCGAATCGGTACATGAAGGTCGGCGCGAAACGCGAATGTGCCTGCGCGATCTGCACGGACGGATACCAGAAGGTGAGGTCGCCGCCGAGATCGATCGCGGCACGCTCGTCCGGATATCCCGGATAGACCGCCGTGATGCGATCCTTCGCCTCCGGGTCGGTCGCGGCGAACAACGCGTCGATCCGCCGCGGGCTCGTCGGCAGCGCGTCGAGGAACTTCGGGAACAGCGCACCTTCGCGGTCGTTCGTCCCGAGCACGAGCGGAACAGGATGCGCCGCACCCGTCTCGTACGCCTCGAGCGGCTGGAGCGGAACGAAATCACCGTCGACCACCGGGCCGAAGGGATGCAGACCGGGAGTCGCGCGCAGCACCTGTGCCCCGAGCCGGGAGCCCACCCGTCCGAGCTCGACGGGTGAGGCGTCGAGGAGCGCCCGGGCCGCCGAATCCGGATCGGCGCCGAGCAGTTCGACGAACTTCCGGCCCCATTCGGCCGAGCGGTCGGCGGTGACCACGAGATTCGGTGCCGGGCTCTGCGCGATCGCGGCGGAGAACAGTCCGCGCGCGGCGGGTGTCGCCAGCAGGGTGGTCACCGAGGTGCCGCCCGCGGACTCGCCGAAGATCGTCACGTTTCCGGGGTCGCCGCCGAAAGCGGCGATGTTGCGCTGCACCCATTCCAGCGCCGCGACCTGGTCGCGCAGGCCGAGATTGGAATCGAACCGCGTCGATTCGGTGGAGAAGGCGCCGAAGTCGAGATAGCCGAGCGCTCCGAGGCGGTAGTTGACCGACACGTAGACCACGTCGCCGCGCCGGACCAGCGACTCGCCGCCGTACACCGACAGGGCACTCGTGCCGAGGGTGAACGCGCCACCGTGGATGAACACCATGACCGGTCGAGGCGCGTGGACCCGTCCGGCCGGGGCGAGCACGTTGAGGGTCAGACAGTCCTCGTCGGGACGCACACGCACCCCACGACGCCCCGTCTCGGCATAACGCGGACGCTGCGGTGCGGCATTGCCGAACCGCGTCGCATCGCGCACCCCTGTCCAGGGCTCGACCGGTTGCGGCGCGCGCAGTCGCAGCGGACCGACCGGGGGAGCGGCGTACGGGATGCCGCGCCAGGCGAGGAGGTCGCCGAGCCGGGAACCGCGGACGGTCCCGTCGGCGAATGTGACGTGGGTCTCGGCCGTCATGCTCTGCACTGTACGTGACGGGGCGTCACAGCAGCCGTCGCCTCCGCGATCGGCGTCACCAGGCGTGGGCCTCGAGTCCCCGGTCCGCGAGCTCGGCCCGGACGTAGGTGCGCAGCGTCGAGGTGTCGGGGAAGCGCTCCTTGTCGAGAGCCACGAACGCCAGCGTGTACCGCTCGTCGGTGTGGCAGGCGTAGACCGACAGCCGGGTCGCGGTGCGGGCCGGCCGGGTGTCGAGTCCCGGATGCATGGCGCGCATCGCGATCCCGGTGGTGCGGTACGGCCCCAGGGTGGTGAGTTCGCGGGGCACGGCGCCGATGTTGGAACACAACAGGTCGCGCTCGCCGGCGCCCCGCGCGACGCGGGCGGCGAGCCGGTCGGGGAGGAGCTGCAGGATCTCGGCCGGCATGTTGTGCGGTGCCCCTTCCCGCGGCTGCGTGTAGGCCTGCGCGGCGTGGGCGCGGATCGAGGCGACGGTGTCGCCCTCGTCGACGGAGATCCCCACCATCGACACACCGTTGGAGACGGTTCCGTCTGCCCGGTCGTCGATGGGAACGGAGATGCGCACGGGGAACGGGATCCGGGCGCGGCGGGCGACGCCGGCCGACACGGCGAGCAGCAGGGCGTTCGGAGTGCCGTCCTCCGTTGCTGCGAGTGCCTTCCACTGCGCGGCGTCGACGTCGACCAGCGCGGTGCGGGGCCGGGCGCGCACCGTCTGTGGTGCGGGTGCCTTCTCGGTGCGGGGTGTGTACTTCACGCTGCGCAGTCCGCCGCCGACCTTCCGGAGCAGCTGCATCGCGTCGCGCAGGTCGGAGTGACGACCGGGGTCCGGTCGCCGCGGCCGGTCGGCGAGGGCGTCGGCGACCGCGCGGACGAATCCCCGTGCGTCCGTCAGAACGTGTGAGCACACGATCGACAGCGCCGTGCCGCCGCTCGCGAGGCGGGTCGCGGCGAGGGCCCAGCCGGGACCGAGTTCGGGATCGACGTTCACGTTCGCGTGCTCGTCGGCCCAGGCGAGGAGTTGGTCGTCGGGAATGGGCGTCGCGGGATAGCGCAGCGGATGGACGTGGGTGTTCGGCTCGAACCGGGGGCGCGCGCCGGGAACCCGGGACCGGACCACGCGGCGTCCGAGGGGGCCTTCGGACAGCACGTCGTGGAGGGACAGCAACAGGGTCGCGTCGACGGTCTCGTCGGTGCGCCACAGGCCCTGCATCACCGACGGCAGACCGGTTCCTTTGTGGCGGTGGAGGAACATCTCGTCCACGACGCTGAGTCGATTCACAGGTCCGACCGTAGCGCCGACCGTTGACCGAAGCACTGAACCGAGGTTCAATTCTTGGTGTGGCGTACCGGCGGACACCCGCAGTACAAGAGCGACTCGACGCGCAGCGCGAGGCGATCGCCGCTGCCGCCGTGGGATTGTTGAGCGAGCGCGGCTACAGCGGACTGTCCGTCTCCGCGGTCGCCGAACGCGCCGGCGTCGCCACCGGCAGTGTCTACCGGCACTACGTCGACAAGTCCGACCTCATGGTGCGCATCTTCCGGGAACTGTGCGGGCGCGAGGTCGAGGCCGTGACGGCCGCAGCCGCAGCCGGATCCGGTGCCGACCGGGTCAGCGCGGTGGTCGAGACGTTCTCCCGGCGTGCGCTGCGCAATCCCACCCTCGCCTACGCACTGCTCGCCGAACCGGTCGACGCCGCGGTCGACGCCGAACGGCTCGTGCTGCGTCGCGCTTTCGCGGCGGCCTTCGCGAACGCCGTGAACCACGGCATCGCGGCCGGTGAATTCCCCGGCCAGGACGCCGAACTCACCGCCGCCGCCCTCGTCGGTGCGGTCGGTGAGGTCCTCACCGGCCGCCTGCGCGGCGCGGCCGATGGTCGCCTTCGCGGCGCGGCCGAATCCACCGTCCCCGATCTCGTCGTCCTCGCCCTGCGGGCGGCCGGGTGCCCTGCCGTCCGGAACGACATCGTGTCAGGAGTGAAGCCGTGAATTTCCCCGCCACCCATGAGGTGTTCAACCAGGCCCCGGACCTCGAGCCCTACCGGGCCGCCGACGATCCGGCCCTGCTCGAAGGGCTGCGCCGTGAGGGGGCGAGATGGGCCGAGGACGAGGTCCGTGAACTCGGCGCCCTGGCCGGCAGCCCCCGCGCCCAGGACTGGGGTCGCCTCGCCAACGAGTACCCGCCCGTCCTGCACACCCACGACCGTCACGGCCACCGCGTCGACGAGGTCGAGTTCCATCCGCACTGGCACGACCTGATGACCGTCGCCGTCGAGAACGGCCTGCACGCCGCGCCCTGGCGCGATCCGCGTCCCGGCGCGCATGTCGCCCGTGCCGCGAAGTTCTACGTGTGGGGACACACCGACGCCGGGCACATGTGCCCGATCTCCATGACCTACGCCGCGATTCCGGCGCTGCGCCACAACGCCGAACTCGCCGAGCGCTACGAACCGCTGCTGGCCGCCCCGCACTACGACTTCGGACTGAGGGAGCCCTCCTCGAAGCAGGGCCTCATCGCCGGGATGTCGATGACCGAGAAGCAGGGCGGTTCCGACGTGCGCGCCAACACCACCACCGCCACCCCGAACGCGGACGGGTCGTACACGATCGTCGGGCACAAGTGGTTCACATCCGCGCCGATGTCCGATCTGTTCCTCACGCTGGCGCAGACCGAGCACGGACCGTCGTGCTTCCTGCTGCCGCGCGTCCTGCCCGACGGCACCCGTAACGCCATCCGTAGCCAGCGGCTCAAGGACAAGCTCGGCAACAAGTCGAACGCCTCCTCCGAGATCGAGTACGAGAACGCGATCGGGTGGCTCGTCGGCCCCGAGGGGCGGGGCATCAACACCATCATCGAGATGGTGAACATGACGCGGCTCGACTGCGTCATCGGCTCGGCGGTCAACATGCGGGTCGCGACGCTGCGCGCGGTGCATCACGCGCGACACCGGAAGGCGTTCGGCGCGCTGCTCGTCGACCAGCCGCTCATGCGCAACGTCCTGTCCGATCTCGTCGTCGAATCCGACGCTGCGACGACGATGATGATGCGTCTGGCCGGGGCCACCGACCGCGCCGCGGGGGACGAGCAGGAAGCTGCGCTGCGCCGTATCGCGCTGGCCGTCACCAAGTATTGGGTGTGCAAGCGGGCACCCGCCCTGACGGCCGAAGCCCTCGAATGTCTCGGCGGCAACGGTTACGCCGAGGAATCGGGGATGCCGCGGCTGTACCGCGAGTCGCCGCTCATGTCGATCTGGGAAGGGTCCGGAAACGTCGCGGCGCTCGACGCCCTGCGGGCCATGGCCCGGCAACCCGACACCGTCGAGGCGTTCTTCACCGAGGTCCGGCTCGCGGAAGGCTCGGATCCCCGGCTCGATTCGGCGATCGCCCGGGTCGGCAAGGAGCTCGCCGACCTCGAGGACGCGGAATACCGGGCACGGCGGGTCGTGGAACTGATGGCTCTCGTCCTGCAGGGAGCCCAGCTCGTCCGGCACGGGCACCCCGCGGTCGCGGAGGCGTTCTGCCGGAGCCGGCTCGACGACGACTGGGGCATTGCGATGGGCACATTGCCGACCGGTGTGGACACCGCCGCGATCCTCGAGCGGGTCTGACGAGGGCGGGCCCGATCTTGCAGCGCTGTCACCCGTCGTAGGCCGCGGGCATACTGGAATACATCCTGCGAGATATCGAACACGGGTGGAGCCCGTCATGGTCGGCAGCAACGAATGGTGGGAGTGGGGTCGGCAGATCGCACTCGCGGTGACCGAGCCGCACGCACTGCACCGTGCCCGCATGATCGTGCGCGGCGTCGTCGCCGAATCCGAGGCGGTCAGCGACAGCCGCCGGGGCGACGCCGAGATCCATTCCGTCAATCTCGCGCAGGGCACTCCGGTCACGATGAGCCCCCGCCTGGCGTCGATGGTGCGGTCGGCGCTGTGGGCGGCCCGTATGACGGGCGGGACCGTCACTCCGGTCGACTCCGACGACGCCTCCGTCGACGCGGGTGCCATCCCGCCGATCCATCCCATCCCGACCTACCGCGACGTGCAGATCGAGGGAGACGTCGTGCTCGCCCCGTTCGGGGTGAGTCTCGAACTCGGCGCGACGGCCGTGGCCGACACCGTCGACTACTCGGCGGCGCTCGTCGCGAGCCTGCTCGAATGCGGGGCGCTCGTACGCATCGGCGATGTCATGGCCACCGCGGGTCACGCCCCGGCCGGGGGATGGCAGGTGCCGCTTCCGGATCGCGGGTCCGTCGAACTGCCGGCCGGATCGGCGATGGCGTCGCACACCAGCGATGTCGCCGACCCGGAGCGGTGGCGTCTGGTCAGCGTCATCGCTCCCGACGCGGTGTGGGCCGATGCGGCTGCGGCGACGGCGCTGCGGCGGGGGATCGGGGCCGTGTCGTGGCTCGAGCAGTACGACCTGCCCGCGCGCCTCGTCGACACCCACGGTCGCGTCCGGACCACCACGGCGTGGTCCGATCCGAAGGCAGCGTGACCGAGAGCGGTCACGCCCGATCGCGCAGGGTTCGGTAGGTCTCGATCAGGTGGTCGGTGGAGGCATCGCCGGTGTCGGGGGTCTCCTCGCCGGCGAG